>NZ_AP018558.1:1697500-1997500 GCF_003574215.1 Hydrogenophilus thermoluteolus
AAAAGGAAACGCGAATGCTAACCGCGCTCTTGGTGACGGGCGGAATCGCACTGGTGCTCGGTGTCATCTTGGGCTGGGCAAGCGTGCGGTTTCGTGCCGAAGGGGATCCGATCGTCGATCAGATCGACGCCATTTTGCCGCAAACGCAGTGCGGCCAGTGCGGGTACCCGGGCTGCCGTCCCTACGCCGAAGCAATCGCGAAAGGAGAAGCGGACATCAACCGGTGCCCCCCCGGTGGCGATGAAGGGGTGCGCCGCCTGGCGGAACTCTTGGGTCGGGAATACAAACCGCTCGAGCAAGAGGAAGCGGCTGCGAAACCTAAATCCGTCGCGGTCATCGACGAGACCCGCTGCATCGGGTGCACGTTGTGCATCCAAGCGTGCCCGGTCGATGCGATCGTCGGCGCAGCAAAACAGATGCACACCGTGATCGACACGCAGTGCACCGGGTGCGAATTGTGCGTTGCGCCGTGCCCCGTCGACTGCATCACGATGGAGCCGATCCCCGAATCGCTGGAAACCTGGAAGTGGCCCAAGCCGACGTGGTCATCGGAAAGAAAAACGACGGAGACGGTATGAGGTGGTTTTCCTGGCTGACCTCGTCAGCGGCGAACACTTTGGTCGACCCGGTTTCGGGGCGGAAACTCTACCCGATCGACGGGGGGATCGCTTTTCCCGATTACCACAAGCAGGAGACCGCTGACATTCCGATCCGCAACGTCGCGATGCCATCGCATTACATCGTTCCGCTTCGGGTCAATCCTCGCTTCACTGCACGACCGATCGTCGATATCGGTGCCCGGGTACGGAAAGGGGAAAAAATCGGAGAACCCGAAGGGAAATTTGGCGTCGCAGTGCACGCGCCGACCTCAGGTGTGATTCGCGATCTGGGGCATTACCCGATGACCCATGTCTCAGGGTTGCCCGCGCTGGCGTACTTCATCGAGCCCGACGGCAAAGATGAGGCGATCGAACCCACACCGTATCGGGGCGCTTGCGACGACACGGATCGCATTCGCGACTTCCTCCAACAGATGGGGCTAGCAGGATTGGGCGGCGCAGCGTTCCCTTCACACGCCAAAGTGGCGTCGAGCCCGGTAAAAACCCTCATCATCAACGGAGCCGAATGTGAGCCCTGGATCACGTGTGACGACCGGCTGATGCGCGAGCATGCAGCCGAAATCGTCGCAGGCGCGTGCGACCTGGCCGCTGCCGTTCACGCCCAAGAGGTTTTGATCGGTATCGAAGACAACAAGCCCCAAGCCATTGCGGCGATGCAAGCCGCCGCGGCCAACCATGGCACGGTCACCGTGGTGGCGATCCCGACCATCTACCCAGCCGGCGGGGAAAAACAGCTGATCGAACGCCTGACGGGTATCGAAGTGCCGTACGGTCATCTCTCAGCCGAATTTGGCGTGTTGGTGTTCAATGTGGGCACTGCGCGCGCCGTCCATCGTGCGCTCACCGACGGCGAACCGTTGATCGAGCGCGTCGTCACGCTGACGGGTGCCGCGGACGATCCGGGTAACCGCTGGGTCCGAATCGGTCATCCCATTGCGGAGCTCATCCTTGAGATGGCACCCAAACCAGAGGTCGATCGCTACCTTTTGGGCGGGCCGATGACCGGCTTTGCGATTCCTGACCTCGATGCACCGATCCTCAAAGGGAGCAACTGCATCATTGCCGCTTCGCCGGACCTTTTCCCGCCACCGCCGCCGGAGCAGCCGTGTATTCGGTGCGGTGCCTGCGCGCCGGTGTGCCCTGCCCGTCTCGAGCCCATGGCGCTCTATTGGTTCGCCCGGGCGCAACAATTCGGCAAAGCGCAGGAGTTTCACCTGTTCGATTGCATCGAATGCGGCTGCTGCGCCTATGTCTGCCCCGCGCACATCCCGCTCGTCGATTACTACCGTTACGCCAAAAGCGAGATTTGGGAGCGCGAACGGGAAAAAAGTAAAGCACAACAATCGAAGGCCCGGTTCGAGTTCCGCAATTACCGCTTGGAACGGGAAAAAGCGGAAAAAGCGGCGCGCGCCGCCGCCAAAGCCGCCGAAACGAAGCGACGACTCGAAGCCCAAGCGAAGCAGTCATCGACAGAAGCATCGCCTGGCGACACGGACAGTAAGCAGGAAAGCGCACCTTCGCCCCAAGCGCTCGGCACGAACGATCCGGACGCACGGAAAAAGGCGCTCGTTGAAGCGGCGCTGGCGCGCGCCCGTGCGAAACGGGCTGCAGAGGCGACAGAACCTTCCGGAGAGAATCGGGAATGATCACGGCTCCTTATTGGCGCGCACCGGTCAGCGTCACCCGTGTGATGGGATGGGTTTTGCTTGCGCTCATTCCAGCGATCGTGCTGCACGTGATTTTCTTCGGCCCGGTCCTGTTGGCGCAATTGCTCCTGGCCAGCGTCGCCGCCGTTGTCGTCGAAGCGCTGCTGCTGTGGGTGCGGCGACGACCGATCGTTTCCGCGGTCACCGACCTTTCGGCGGTGGTCACCGCTTGGTTGCTGGTCCTGGCTCTGCCTACAACCGTTCCTTGGTGGTTGACGCTGTTGGGGGTCGTGATTGCAATCGGTGTCGCGAAACAGCTGTATGGCGGTATTGGACAAAACCCGTTCAACCCGGCGATGGTCGCTTTTGCGGCGCTGATCGTTTCGTTTCCAGCAGAGCTCTCGCGCTGGCCGTTACCAACGACACCCGTTGCGTGGCAATGGGCCAGCTTCCTTGGAACCCCCAACGTCGATGCACTGGCGAGCGCGACCGTGTTGGACACGCTCCGGACCGCGGTCCATAGTGGCCAGGCGGTTAGTGAGCTCCTGGGGCGTTCGCCCGTTTTCGGCACCCTCTCGGGTGCCGGGTACGAGTGGATCGCAGTGGCGTTCCTGGCGGGTGGCCTCCTCTTATGGCTTCGGGGGATCATCCCGGGACGCCTTCCTTTTGCGTTTCTTCTGACCTTGGGGGTTCTGTCCACCCTCGCCTGGCTGGTCGCCCCAGAACGGTTCGCGCCCCCGTGGGTCCATCTCTTCGCGTACAGCACGATGCTGGCCGCATTCTTCATCATCACCGACCCGGTGAGCGGGGTGGTCACGCCACGCGGGCAATGGGTGTTCGCTGCGGGCGCTGCGCTGCTCGTTTTCTTGATCCGCCATTTCGGACAATTTCCGGACGGGGTCGCGTTTGCGGTTCTGCTGATGAATCTGGCGGCCCCATGGATCGAGATGAAGACCCAACCGCGCGTCTTTGGGGAGGACCACCCATGACGTCGGCTACCCAACCCACCGTTTGGCAAGCGGTGCTCCGCTCGTCGTTGCTCTTGACCCTGTTTGCCGCGGCGTTTACACTGCTGATGAGTGGCGCCTACCAACTGACCCGCGCGCCGATTGCAGCAGCGATTCAAGCAGAAGAGCTGCGACTGGTTCGGGCACTCGTCCCACCGTCTCCTCCTGCGCGCACCATCCGCGAGATAACGTTACCTGAAGCGATCACGAAGGCGCTCGATCTCAACCCGCCGGCCAAAGGGTACGTGGTCTTTCGTGAGGCCGAACCCGAGCTGGTGATCGTGCCGGCAAGAAGCCGCCAAGGGTACGGGGGCGACGTTGTGGTCATCGTCGCGGTCAATAAAAGCGGGGAACTCATGGGCGCCCGCGTCACCCAACACCATGAAACCCCTGGGCTTGGCGACTATATCGACCCGGAACGCGATCGCAACAAGGCGCGCCCGTGGATCACGCAATTCGCTGGCATACCGATCGCTGCGCACCCAGGTCCCTGGCGGGTCAAAAAAGATGGCGGATTCGTCGATGCGCACGCCGGTGCGACGATCAGCGCCCGCGCCGCAACGATGGCAATCGAGCGCGGCGCGCGGGTGGCGAGCAGCGCCTTCGCACAATTGGTCGCGTTAGCCAATCGCGAACGCGGAAACGACGAGAAAGGGAACCAACCATGAACGGCCATGGAACGATCGCCAACGAATTGGGCGTAAATGGGCTCTGGAAACAGAATCCGGCGTTGATCCAAATGCTGGGGCTGTGTCCGACGCTCGCGGTCAGTACCAGTTTCGTGAACGCGGTCAGTTTGGGGTTGGCTACGGTTGTCGTGATGATGATCGCCAGTACCGCGGTTGCGGTATTGCGTCATGTGATCCCGCGTGAGATCCGAATTCCCGTTTTCATTCTCATCATCGCGGGGTTGGTGACCGTGGTCGATCTCCTGATGAACGCCTATTTGCACTCCCTCTATCTGGTTTTGGGCATTTTTGTGCCATTGATCGTCACCAACTGCATCGTGTTGGCACGCGTCGAGGCGTTCGCCGCGAAAAATCGCCCAGATTACGCAGGGTTGGACGCATTGATGATGGGGTTGGGGCTCGTCTGGGTGTTGGCGCTGATCGGTGCGATTCGTGAGATCATTGGACAAGGGACGCTCTTTGCCGGAATCGAATGGATCGTGCCGTCTTGGTCCGCGATTACGCTGTTCGGCGATGCGTCCCAGGGGTTCCTGTTGGCGATGTTGCCTCCGGGCGCATTCATCGTGCTGGGCTTTTTGGTTGCTGCGCACAACGCGCTCACCGCGTGGCAAAAAGCGCGAACGAAAAAACGCACTTTGGCGGCATCCGCGCCCGCTGCACCAACGCCCATCGGGGGTGAGGCGTGACTGCTGCGCTGATGAGCGACGCCGCGGTAGCGGAGGCTTTTGCGCGCTGGCAAGCCAACAACCCGGAGCCGACCACCGAGCTGCACTACGGCAACCCCTTCCAGCTTTTGGCTGCAGTGGTGCTCTCTGCGCAAGCAACGGACAAAAGCGTCAATGCCGCTACCCAAACCCTCTTTGCGGTCGCACCCGACGCCTGTTCGATGGCGCAGCTCTCCGAAGCGGAAATTGCCGCACACATCCGGAAGATTGGCCTTTACCAAAGCAAAGCGCGCAATTTGAAGCGCCTTGCCGAGCGGCTCTGTGCCGAGCACGGTGGCGCGGTTCCCAACGACCGCGCGTACCTGGAAAGCCTACCGGGTGTCGGGCGTAAGACCGCGAACGTTGTGCTCAATACGCTCTTCGGAGCAGAAACGATCGCGGTTGACACCCACATCTTTCGTGTCAGCAACCGGATGGGGCTGGCACCCGGCAAAACCGTTCGCGAAGTGGAAGATCGGCTCATGGCGCGCGTCCCAAAACCGTATCGCCGCCATGCGCATCATTGGTTGATCCTGCACGGGCGCTACACCTGCACGGCGCGGCGCCCCCAGTGCAACCGGTGCTTGGTTGCCGATTTGTGCGGCTACCCCGAAAAGTCGGTCCCGCCGCAACCGCTTACCACAGAGGAGACGTGATGCTCTTTCAACCATCCCGCGACGATGTCCGCCGTTTTCTGGCCGAAAGCTATCGCCGGTGGCGAGCCGGATTACCGCTCGAACCGATGCAGGCGGTTGCCACCGAGGTGATCGCACTCCACCCGGAATACTTTGCGCTCTTTGACGATGAAACGCAGCTTTTTCGCGATTACACACCGGAAGATGGCGGCGTCAATCCCTTTTTGCATTTGACGCTACATTTGGCCGTAGCCGAACAGTTGGCGATCGACCAACCGCCTGGCATCAAAGCGCTCTACGCCGCGCGGGTACAAAAGCGCGGCGATCCGCACGAAGCGTTGCACGATCTGGTCGAAGCGCTGGGCATGACGCTCTTCGAAGCGCAACGCGCTGGCCGCATGCCGGACAACGACAGCTATCTGGAACGGATCCGCCGCTTGCCGTGAGGCGAAGCGCGCCCATGCTGCGTGGTGCGTCGACCGATCAGCGGGGCACGCGGTAGTTGTCCTGCGTCATCAGGTCGACGCCACACGGGAACGATTCCACCCAGTCGATGAACCGCTGGACCATCGCCTTGCCCTCGAACCGTTGCCCGTGCTGTGGCACGATCATTTCGATCTCGAGTGAACGCGCCATGTTCGCCCAATAGCGCAGGATCTTTTGCGACACCATATAGCGCCGGTGAAACGCGCTCATCTTGGGAATATGTGCGTCGAAATCGGCCACCGGTTTCGCCGCTTCGTTATGGTCGACGATCGAAACGCCCAAATCGCCGGAAAAGAGGATTTTCGCGACCGGATCGTAAAACTGGAAGTTCCCTTCCGCGTGCATGAAGTGCGCCGGCAGCGCGATGACTTCGCTGTTGCCGAGCGGGATTCGCATTCCCTCGTCGGGGATTCCCAGAATACGGTCGGAGTAATCTTTCCCTGTGGTGAAATGGGGAACGAACCGCGTCCACAGGTTCGAAATGTACACCTTAGCGTGCGAGGTGATCAGCCATTTATTGACGGACGCGATGATGTCCGGGTCGGCGTGGGACGCGAAGATATAGTCGATATCTTGCGGCCGGCAATATTTGGACATTCCCATCAACAGACCCGTATGGGTCATATTGCCGCCGGGGTCGAAGAGCGCTGCATGGTGCGCGTCGATCACCAGGAATTGGTTGCATTGCACCGCGTGGTTGCGTTCTTCATCGACCAAGTCGTAGAACCCGAGCACGACGTGCTCACCATTGTTGAAGAGCTCGATTGCCATCAGCAATTCCTTGCCTTGCTGCGAGTGTTCTGCGCCATTTTCCCACAAAAGGCACGAAAGGAAATAGTGCTGTAAAAAAGGTGTGTTTTTCCCCCTTTTTCTCCCCACCATCTGGCGGAGGCACGCGCGACAATGGCAACGCAGAAGGAGCGACACGATGAACTGGGATCCACAGTGGGCGCCGCTTGTGCGGCTGATCGGCGTGTTGGTTTTGTTGGTGGTGGTGGCGTGGGGAGTCAGCCAATGGCTGAAGCGTCGCCCCGGCGGCGCGAGCGGTAACCGGCAATTGCGCGTCGTCACCGCCGTTGCCGTGGGCACCCGAGAACGGGTGGTTCTACTCGAAGTAGAAGGCGAACGGGTGCTCGTGGGCGTGACACCACAACAGATCACCCCACTGTGGCACAAGGGTTTTGCCCAGACGATCGCGAACGTTCAGCACGGGCGCTCTGCACCCTCTGCGGACGCCACATCAAAAGAATCCATCCCCCAACCGCAAGACGAGGGCCGCGATGACACCCATCGCCAACCGGAATAACCGCCCCACGGTACCGATGCGGCATTCATTCGGGCACGAGCAAACCGTGACGAAGCGCCGTCGACACGTTTCGTGGTTTGCCGTGTTCTTCATGGCTTGCGCGCTCTTCCTGATCAGTCACCCGGTACTCGCGCAACAGGGCATTCCGCTCGCGACCGTGACGCCGCAACCCAATGGCGCGTCGAGCTATTCGCTCAACGTGCAGACGCTGCTGCTCCTTACCGCACTCACGTTCTTTCCCGCGGCGTTGCTGATGATGACGAGTTTCACCCGCATCATCATCGTGCTGTCGCTGCTGCGCATGGCGTTGGGAACCCAAACCTCGCCCCCCAACCAGGTGCTGATCGGCATCGCGCTCTTTCTCACCTTCTTCATCATGGCGCCCGTTTTCGACCGCATCTACCAAGAAGCGTGGGTACCCTACCAGAACGATACGCTGCCGTTCGAGGCGGCCGCAGAAAAAGCCGCGGAGCCGCTCAAAGCGTTCATGCTGGCGCAAGTTCGTGAAAACGATCTGCGGCTTTTCGCCGATTTGGCACAAACCCCAGCGGTCGAAAAACCTGAGTCACTGCCGCTGCGCGTGATCGTGCCCGCGTTTCTTACCTCTGAATTGAAAACCGCGTTTCAGATCGGCTTCGTGATCTTTTTGCCGTTTCTCATCATCGACATGATCGTCGCGTCGGTGTTGATGTCGATGGGGATGATGATGGTCTCACCCATCCTGGTCGCGCTGCCGTTCAAACTCCTGGTCTTCGTGCTGGTCGACGGCTGGACGCTGTTGGTTGGTTCGCTCGTTCGCAGTTTTGGTCTTTAGGAGAAAAGCGATGCATGCTGCGCTGTTCGATTTGGCCAGGGACGCCGTGATCACGACGCTGCTCCTTGCAGCACCGCCGTTTCTGGCGGCGCTGCTCACGGGGTTGCTGGTGAGTATCTTCCAAGCCGCGACGCAGATCAACGAAATGACGCTTACTTTCATTCCGAAATTCGTTGCGGTGGTCGCCACCTTGGTCTTCATGGGTCCCTGGATGGGACAGACGATCACCGATTTCATGACGCGTCTGATGACCGATCTGCCACTACTCCTTTCCTGATCCACCTGTTGCGGCTACTTGCCTATCGGGCTGGTCGCAGCGCCTCCAGGGAAAAGGCCCCCGATGCTCACCCTCTCTGAAACGCAATGGAGCACGTGGCTCGCCCTTTACGGGCTACCCTTGTTTCGCGTGCTGGCACTCCTCACCGCCGCCCCGGTCTTTTCGAACCGTGCGGTTCCCACCCGCGTTCGCCTGGCGCTGGGGCTTGCGGTAACCTTGGTGCTTGCGCCCACGCTCGCGCCGCTTCTCAAGCCGCTACCGCTCGGCTCCTGGCTGATTCTGCCCGCGATCGTCAGCGAAATCCTCATCGGTGTCGCGATCGGTTTTTTCCTGCGCCTCATCTTCGCAGCGATCGATCTCGCTGCAGCGTTCGTCGGGTTCCAAATGGGGCTGTCGTTCGCCGTTTTCTTCAGCCCGACGAGCGGCGCACAGACCCCAGTCCTGAACGAGTTCATCGGGGTTTTCGCCACCCTTCTCTTTTTGGCGCTCGACGGTCATTTGATGCTGATTCTGGCGCTGGCGCGCAGCTTCGAATGGTTGCCACCGCTTGGCGGTCCTTGGGCATGGGAAGCCGGATGGGCGGTTGCGGTGCAAGTGCCTGCGATCCTCTTCACCACCGCGTTCATGATCGCGCTCCCCGTGACCGCAGCCCTGTTGCTCACCAATATCGCGCTGGGTTTTCTCACCCGCACCGCGCCGCAACTCAACATCTTCGCGATCGGGTTTCCGATCACGATCACGATCGGTTTCTTGGCGCTCTGGGCCGTCTTTCCGGCGCTTGGAGAAGCGATGCAACAACTGTTCGTCGATGGGTTGTCGTGGGCTGAGCGCTTTCTCCACGCCCTGGGCGCGCTGCCCACCTAGCGATCGGGTACCATTACCCCCGTGACGACGACCGCATCCCCCCTCCCCCTACCGGCGATCCTCGGTCCGACCGCGTGCGGCAAAACCGCGCTGGCGCTGGCGCTGGCCGAACGCTTTCCCGTCGAAGTGATCAGCGTCGACTCGGCGCTGGTCTATCGCGGCATGACGATTGGAACCGCGAAGCCGGATGCGTCCGAACGGGCCCGGTGTCCGCACCACCTGATCGATCTCGTCGAACCCGAAACAACCTACACAGCCGGGCGTTTCGTCGCCGACGCCGAGCGGGTAGCGGCAGAGATTGCTGCACGCGGCCGGATCCCGCTGTTGGTTGGCGGTACGATGCTCTACGCCAAGGCGTTGCACGAAGGCTTGGCGGCTTTGCCTGCCGCGGACGCCACGCTACGCGCCGAAATCGACGCACGCGCCGCACGCGAAGGGTGGCCGAAACTCCATGCTTGGCTTGCGGAACACGATCCGGAAACGGCGGCACGGCTTTCGCCGAACGACCGGCAACGCATCCAACGCGCCCTCGAAGTGGTGTTGACCACGGGCAAACCCATGGCAGCGGTGCTGGCCGAGCACCAAGCACAAGCGCCGCGCGATCGACTGACCCTTTTGGCGTTGATTCCCGGGTCACGGACTTGGCTGCACGACCGGATCGCGGCACGATTTCACCAAATGCTGGCCGCCGGGTTCGTCGCGGAAGTGGCGGCACTCCGGCAGCGCCCAGCCTTGACTGCGGAACATCCGTCGATGCGCGCAGTGGGCTACCGCCAGGTTTGGGCCTATCTGGACGGGCAACTGAGCGAAACGGAAATGATCGCGGCAGGCATTGCGGCGACACGCCAACTGGCGAAACGGCAACTGACCTGGTTGCGGCAATTCACGAACCGCTGGCCACGCGTCACGGTGCTCGATCCGTGTGACCCTCAGCTGATTGCCAAAGCCAGCGCCTGGCTTTGCCGGACTGCGATCGCTGCGACCACCAAAGCGTAGCCGATCATCGCATAACGCCAGTTGCCCCGGGCGAGCTGGACTGCAGAGAGGCCGAAGCGCGCTTCCAGTAACAGATGGACCCCCGAAAGGGGGTTCACCGCCAACCCCAGTGCCCACGTACCCAAGAACATGAGCGCAAGCACGACAGGGTCTGGCGCCAGCGGCGCGAACCACGAACTGACGATGGTGATGGTGATCACCGCATGAACGCCAATGGAGGCAAGCGCGATCATCCCGGCCAAAGTCAAGGCGGCCACGACCCAATCGAAACGGGCAACGGGTAACCAGTGGCCGATCACCGGCAGCCACGACTCGATGCCCACGGCGAACACCCCTGCGGCAAGGAAAAGCAGCAACTCCCCGCGCATCAAGGGCAACCGCTCGACGATATGGTGGTAGAGCGTATGTTGCCACTCCGCTGCCGAGGCGCGAACCAGCAACACGACGAACGGCAACCCCATTGCGGCAAGATTGATCACCGAAAGCATCGCCCAATCCGGACGCCATTCATGCCCCACGACGACCAGCGTTGCCATCGCGAACGGCAAAAACAACTGCCGTGGCGTCAACGGATAGTCGGGCAACGATGCCAATGCTTCGGCGGGATAACGGCGGACGATCTCGGCAATCGAAAACGCAATCAACACGACAGCCAGCGGCGCGCCATACTGCGCGATCGCAGCAAGCGACGCACCGGGTGCGTAGGTGATCGCCACCGCCATCGCGGCAAAGAACGGAGACCACAACGCCGCGGCGAGGAACCCGCGCGCCAGCGCCCGCGCCATCGGCTCAGGGAGCGGCGCGTGCGATCGCTTGACCAATTGTTCGACCGTGATCACGACCATCGAAAGATTGATCACGGCACCGATGAGGTGCACCGCGCTCACCACTTGCAGCAGCCGCCGCCACGGCGGTGCTGGACGCGTTTCCGCACGCACCGCAGGCGGCGCTGGCGCGACCAACTGCAAAAAGGTGACGCTGGCGAGCATCGCGATCAGGAGTGTATTTTGAGTGAGCATTTTCGCCCACGCCACGGAATGCCCCGTCGCCGCTGCCGAGAGCGCAAGCAGCAGACCGATTCCCAAGAGCGCGCCGACGGTGCGCTTTTGCCGCGCGTCGAGCTGCGGAAAGAGCCACGGCGTCAATAGCCAGGCAAGCGCGCCCGCCCACGGCAAGGTGGGCGCACCCATCCCCCCTGTGGTGGCGAGCAGCGCCACCGCAAAAATCCCCCAACCGCGCATCGGCGATCAGACGTACCGCACGTGCGGCGCCCCTTCGTGCGCGACGATCGCGCCAATCCGGTAGACCCTTTCCCCCATCGCCGCAAGGGTTGCCGCAACCGCATCCGCGGCACCGGGGTCGACCACCACCGTCATACCGATGCCGCAGTTGAAAACACGCAGCATCTCATCGTCCGCGACCTCCCCGTGCGCTTGCAGCCATTGGAAGAGTTCCGGGCGTGGCCACCCGTTGCGCTCGATTTCAGCCGCCGTGCCTTGCGGCAGCACGCGCGGCAGGTTTTCGGTCAATCCGCCGCCCGTGATGTGCGCCAGCGCCTTGATCGCGTCGCGGTGCGCCGCGCGTGCGGCGAGGATACTCTTCACGTAGAGCCGCGTTGGCGCCATCACTGCGTCGCGCAGTGGCTGCCCGTCGAGCACCACGTTGGCATCCGCCTCTGGGTCCTCCCCCAGCCCCGAACGGGCCAAAATCTTGCGAATGAGCGAATAGCCATTGGAATGGGCACCGCTACTGCCCAACCCAAGCACCACGTCCCCTGGTGCCACGTTCTTGCCATCGAGCAACTGCGCGCGCTCGACCACCCCCACCGCGAAACCGGCCAGGTCGTATTCGCCATCGGGGTACATATCGGGCATCTCTGCCGTCTCCCCGCCGATCAGCGCGCACCCACACGCTTCGCACGCCTGAGCGATACCGGCGACCACCCGTTCGGCAACCCCGACGTCGAGCCGACCACACGCGAAGTAGTCGAGGAAAAAGAGCGGCTCTGCCCCTTGCACCAGGATGTCATTGACGCTCATCGCCACCAGGTCTTGGCCGACGGTGTCGTGACGATCCCACGCGAACGCCAATTTCAGCTTGGTACCAACACCGTCGGTCCCCGAAACCAGCACGGGATCGCGATAGCGCTGCCCCAAAGCGAAGAGCGCCCCAAAGCCGCCGATACCGGCAAGCACTTCTGGCCGCATCGTCCGCGCGGCCCAAGGTTTGATGCGGTCAACGAGCGCGTCCCCAGCGTCGATATCGACACCGGCATCCCGATAAGTCAATCCCGCCACGTTCGGCTCCCTTGCAGAAATGGTTGGTCACGGCGATAATTCGCACTTTCCGAATTGTACGACGAACGGTTACCGAGACGCGAGACACCCGGCCGGTGCAACTGCTACTGGATCTTTTCGACCCTCTGCCCCAACGCTTCGACAATTTCGAACCGCTGGGCAACGAAGCGCTCGTTGCGACGCTCGAACGGTTTGCCGTAAACGAACCGATGCCGGGGGTGACCACCCCTCATCTCGCGATTTGGGGGCCAGCGGGAAGCGGCAAAAGCCACCTGTTGCACGCCGTCGCGGAAACGGTGCGCCGTAACGGCAACGTCGCCTGCTACTGCCCGTTGCGCGAACCGTTTCTCGAACCGCCACCGCAATTGTCGGGTGCCGTGGTCCTCTTCGACGATCTCGACGTGGCGGACGCCGCGGCACAAGAGGCGCTCTTTCATGCGTTCAACCGCGCCGAACGCCTCAAGCAGCGGTGGTTGGTCGCGGCGAACGCCCCGCCGCATCAATTGCCTTTGCGGGAAGATCTGCGCACCCGGTTGGCGCTGCTTCCCCTCCTGCCGGTAACGCCGCTCGACGACACAGGGCGGGCGCGCCTCATCGCGAGACGTGCCGCAGAATGGGGGGTAGCGATTTCCGACGATGCCGTGCGCTTTTTGCTCACCCATGCGTCGCGGGCCATTCCCGAGCTCTTGCTGGTACTCGAAGCCGCCAGCGAAGAGAGCCTGCGCCGGGGCAAACCGATCACCGCACCGCTCGTCAAAGCGGTGTGGCAACTGATTTCACAGGAACCCTGAACGATGGATTTGACCCTGTTCGATCTGGACAATACGCTACTTGCCGGTGACTCCGACTTCAACTGGGCGCAATTCCTCATCGGCAAAGGCTTGATCGACCGCGAGCTGCACGAAGCGAAAAACCAGCAGTTCTACGACGACTATCTGGCCGGTACGCTCGACATCGACGCCTTCTTGGCGTTTCAACTCGCCCCCCTGGCGCGCCACGATCGGGAAACGTTGGAAGCGCTGCGCGCCGAATACCTGGAGACGGTCGTCCGCCCGATGATGTTGCCGCGCGCGCAAGCCGAAGTCGCAGCGGCCCGTGCGCGCGGTGACCTCGTTGCGGTCGTCACCGCGACCAACGCCTTCGTCACCGGCCCGATCGCCCGCGCGTTCGGTATCGAACACCTGATCGCGACGATCCCCGAGGTGGAACACGGCCGTTTCACCGGCCGCTGCCGCGGCACACCGGCGTTTCAAGCGGGCAAGATCGCGCGCGTCGAGGCGTGGCTGGAGTCGCTGGGTTATTGGTGGAATTCGTTTACGACGATCCGCTTCTACAGCGATTCGCACAACGACCTGCCGCTCCTTACCCGCGTCGATGAGCCGATCGCGGTCGATCCCGATCCGACGTTGCGCGAAGCCGCGCAGCGTAACGGCTGGCGTATCGTCTCGTTCCGGGAGCCGATGGAAGATGATTCGTAAAATTTTGCGCACACTCACCGCCAAAATCGCTCCGCGCCCGAAACCTGCGGTATTGAACGCGGCGCACTACGGCATCGCCCCGGAGCGGATCTCCCCTGCGGCACGGCGGGTGTGTGAAACGCTGCAACGCAACGGCCATCAGGGATTGATCGTCGGCGGCGCGGTGCGCGACCTGATTTTGGGGCGCAAACCCAAAGATTTCGACGTCGCGACCGACGCGCCCCCGGAGCGGGTGCGCGCCCTTTTCCGCCGTTCCCGGATCATCGGCCGCCGCTTTCGCATCGTCCATGTCTATGCGGGACGGGAAACGGTCGAAGTGACCACGTTTCGCGCCCACGTCGACCCCAACGCGCTGGCCACGGACGAACATGGCCGTATTCTCGAAGACAACGTCTTTGGCACCATCGAAGAGGACGCGCTGCGCCGCGACTTCACCGCGAATGCGCTCTACTACGACCCGATTCAAGGCGTGATCCACGACTTCCACCACGGCGTGGGTGACCTGCAAGCGGGTGTGCTGCGGATGATCGGCGACCCCGAAAAGCGCTACCGCGAAGACCCCGTGCGGATGCTTCGTGCCGTGCGCCTGGCCACGAAGCTCGGCTTGACGATCGATGCGGCCGCACGGGCGCCACTGCGCCGCCTTGCGCCGCTTCTTGCGAACGTTCCCCAAGCACGGTTGGTCGATGAACTCATCAAAGTCCTTACTTCCGGTCGCGCGCTGCACTGCCTGGCGCGTCTGCAGGAAGAGGGATTGGCCGAACACGCTCTCGCGCCGGTAGAGCGGTTGCTTGCCGTGCCCCACTACCGTACGTTTCTCGAGATCGCGCTTGACGCAACCGACCGGCGAATTCACGAGGGAAAACCGGTTTCCCCCGCGTTCACGCTTGGCGCGATGCTCTGGCCGGTGGTGCGTGAAGCGTGGGTTGCCGGGGAACAGGCCGGACTGCCCCGCGTGCCGGCACTGCAAGCGGCATGCGACGAAGTCCTTTCCGGAGATTTCGCGGCGCTCGCGCTGACGCGCGCGATGGCTGCCGACATGCGGGAACTTTGGTTGCTGCAACCCCGGTTCGAGAAACGGACGGGGAAATACCCGTATCGGCTGCTTACACAACCGCGTTACCGAGCGGCATGGGACTTCCTGATGTTGCGGGTCTGCGCCGGCGAAGTGCCCGAAGCGCTGGGCATGTGGTGGGAACGCTTCGCCCACGCCAGCGAAGCCGAACGCGCCGAACTGATCCGCGCCGCGCAACAGGGAAACGCCCCTGGCAAGAAAAAACGCCGGCGCCGCAAGAAAGCGAAACCGCGCTCCGCGGACGCTGCCGTCGCACAAACGGATGCGGCGCCACCCGTTGCGACACCGAGCAAGGAGGCGTGATGACCCAAAACCCTTTCGTCACGGCCTATGTCGGCCTTGGCGCGAACTTGGGAGACGCCCCTGGGCAACTGGCTGCCGCGGCACAGTGCCTCACGCTGCTGCCCCAAACCGAAGTGATCGCGCTCTCGCACCTCTACCGCAGCGGCGCGATCGAGGTCGATGCCCCGCAACCCGACTACTACAACGCGGTTGCGGCGCTGCGTACCCAGCTCGATGCCGAGGCGCTGCTTGCTGCGTTACTCGCGCTCGAAGCGCGTTTCGGCCGCATCCGCACGGGCTACCATTCGCCGCGGACGCTGGATCTCGATCTACTCCTCTACGGCAACGAACGCTATTGCTTGCCGCACCTGACCGTACCCCATCCGCGGCTTCACCAGCGCGCGTTCGTGCTGTTACCACTCTTGGAGCTGGCCCCGGACCTGACCGCACCGGGCCTGGGGCGGTTACTCGACTACCTACCGGCCGTAGCGGCGCAGCCGATTACTCGGATCGCGCCGCTTGCCGCACCCGAATCGACACGTTTGCAACCGATAGAGGCTTTGGCACAATGACACCCTATGCGCAACCCAACCCGGGAGCCACGGCGATGAACGCTGCAGATAAAGCATCACCCGTAACCCTGACCACGCTGCAACGCATGCGGGAAAACGGTGAGAAGATCGCGATGCTCACCTGTTATGACGCCGCGTTTGCCGCACTGCTCGATCGTGCCGGCGTCGATGTCCTGCTGGTCGGGGACTCGCTGGGCAACGTCATTCAAGGGCACAAGACGACGTTACCGGTGACCCTCGAACAAATGTGTTACCACACGGCGTGCGTCGCACGCGGTGCGCACCGCCCCTTCATCGTCGCCGACCTGCCTTTCGGCAGCTACCAGCAAAGCCCCGAACAGGCGTTCGCCAGCGCAGCACAACTGATGGCGGCCGGCGCCCAAATGGTGAAGCTCGAAGGGGGCATGCCGATGGTCGATACCGTGCAATTCCTGGTCGAACGCGGTATCCCGGTCTGCGCCCACATCGGCTTCACCCCGCAAGCGGTCAACCAACTGGGCGGGTACCGAGTGCAAGGGCGCTTGGAGGCGGAAGCCGAACGGCTCTATCTCGAAGCCTCGGCGCTGGAGTCTGCTGGTGCGGCGATGATCGTGCTCGAAATGGTGCCGCGCGCGGTCGCAAAAGAGGTCACCCGCCGCACCGACGAAATGATCACGATCGGCATCGGCGCCGCCCCCGAATGTCACGGGCAAGTGCTCGTCCTCTACGACATCCTCGACATTTTTCCGGGACGCAAAGCCCGTTTCGTACAAAACTTCCTTGCCGGCGCAGAAAGCATCCACGCTGCGGTTGCCGCGTACGTCAACGCCGTGAAAAGCGGCGCGTTTCCCACGGAAGCGCACTGTTACTGACGCGGTGCCGCAAAACATCGAACCGATCCGACGACGCACGGAGGGGTGATGGACCGCACGTTACAGACCTTCACGACGATCCGCGCCTGGCGCGAACACCGCGCCACGCTCGGTGAGGTGGCTTTCGTCCCGACGATGGGCGCGCTGCACGAAGGCCATTTGGCGCTCGCACGGCAAGCGCTCGCGCGCACGCCCAACGTGGTGGTGAGCATCTTCGTCAACCCGCTGCAATTCGGTCAAAACGAAGACTACGGCCGTTACCCGCGGATGCTCGAACGCGATGCGGCGCTGTTGCAATCACTCGGGGTGCCGTATCTCTTTGCGCCCGACGTCGCGGAAATGTACCCGGAGCCGCAGCAGTTCTTCGTCGAACCCCCGGAACGCTACGCCGCGATTCTGGAAGGAGCCGCGCGCCCGGGTCACTTCCGCGGTGTTGCTACCGTGGTGATGAAGCTCTTTGCGATCATCCAACCCACGATCGCCCTCTTTGGCAAGAAAGATTACCAACAGTTGATGATCCTACGCCGCATGGTGGAACAATTCGCGTTGCCGATCACCATCGAAGCGGGCGAGACCGTCCGCGCCGACGACGGATTGGCGCTCTCTTCTCGCAACGCCTACCTCTCGCCAGCGGAACGGCAGGAAGCGCCGCGGCTCTTCCAGGTGCTCAAAGCCACGGCCGACGCCCTCCGTTCGGGGCAAGGGGATTATGCTGCGCTGGAACAAGAGGCGATCGCCACGCTCGCCCGCCACGGCTGGCAACCGGATTACGTTGCGATCCGGCGGCAACACGACTTGCAGCCACCTTGCTGCACCCCGCCCGATTTGGCCGCAGAACCCCTTGTCGTCTTGGGCGCGGCCCGCTTGGGAACGACACGGTTGATCGACAACATCGAGGTGGGGTGAAGAAGATCACCCCATTGGTCGAAGGGTAGCCTACTCGCGAGCGACAAAAAAACCCGGCCATAAGGCCGGGGGTAATCTCCTCTTTGTGAAGCGGGCATTACGCCCGCCCTCCTCCATCTGTTCGTCAGCCTTTGAGCTGCTCCAGGATCGCTGGGTTTTCGAGCGTCGAGGTGTCTTGGGTGATCTCTTCGCCCTTCGCGAGCTGACGCAGCAAGCGGCGCATGATCTTGCCGGAACGGGTCTTCGGCAGGTTGTCGCCAAAACGGATCTCTTTCGGTTTGGCGATCGGCCCGATCTCTTTCGCCACCCAGTTCTGCAGCTCTTTGACGATCTGCGCCGCTTCTTCTCCTTCGGGACGCGGGCGCGTCAAAACCACGAACGCGACGATCGCCTCGCCGGTGACTTCGTCCGGACGACCGACCACCGCCGCTTCGGCAACGAGTTCGTGCGCCACCAGCGCCGATTCGATCTCCATCGTCCCCATCCGGTGTCCTGAGACGTTGAGCACGTCGTCGATCCGGCCCGTGATGGTGAAGTAACCGGTTTCGGGGTCACGAATCGCACCGTCTCCTGCCAAGTAGAGCTTGCCTTGGAAGTCCGCCGGATAGTAGGACTTCTTGAAGCGCTCCGGATCGCCCCAGATGGTACGGATCATCGACGGCCACGGCTTCTTGATCACCAGGAAGCCGCCCTGACCCCACGGGACTTCGTTCCCCGTCTCATCGACCACCGCAGCCTGAATCCCCGGGAACGGCAGCGTGCACGAACCGGGCACAAGCGGCGTGGCACCGGGCAACGGCGTGATCATATGGCCGCCGGTTTCGGTCTGCCACCAGGTATCGACGATCGGGCACCGTTCACCACCGACTTCGCGATAGTACCACTCCCACGCCGCCGGGTTGATCGGCTCGCCCACCGACCCGAGGATCCGCAGCGACGAGAGGTCGAAACGCTTGGGATGCACGTCCGGGTTGCTCTCCGACGCCTTGATGAGCGCCCGGATTGCGGTTGGCGCGGTATAGAAGATCGAAACCTTGTGCGCTTCGATCATCCGCCAGAAGCGGCTGGCATCCGGGTAGGTGGGCACCCCTTCGAAGACAACCTGGGTGGCGCCCACCGCAAGCGGCCCATAACAGACGTAGGTGTGACCGGTAATCCAGCCGATATCCGCGGTACACCAGAAGATGTCCTCTGGTTTGTAATCGAACGTCCACAGCATCGTGAGCGCCGCGTGGGTGAGATACCCACCGGTCGAGTGCTGTACCCCCTTCGGCTTCCCGGTCGAACCGGAGGTGTAGAGCAAAAAGAGGGGATGTTCGGCTTCGACCCATTCGGGCTCGCACACGTCGCTCTGCCCAGCGATCGCGTCGCTCCACCACAAGTCGCGACCTTCTACCCAATTGATTGCCATGCCGGTGCGTTTGTTCACGATCACCTTCTCGACCGTGTCGCACCCGCCCATGCCGATCGCCTCATCGACGATCGCTTTCAACGGCAACTGCTTACCGCCGCGGAACTGACCGTCGGAGGTGACGACCACTTTCGCGCCGGCATCTTGGATGCGGTCTTTGAGCGCCTGCGCCGAGAAGCCACCGAACACCACCGAATGGGTTGCGCCGATGCGCGCACACGCTTGCATCGCCACCACCCCTTCGACGCCCATCGGAAGGTAGATCACCACGCGGTCGCCTTTTTTTACGCCCAGCGCTTTGAGCGCATTGGCAAACTGCGCAACCCGCTTCAACAATTCCGCGTAGGTGACTTTCGTGACCTGGCCATCGTCCGATTCGAAGATGATCGCCACACGGTCACCTTTCCCCGCTTCGACGTGGCGGTCCAGACAGTTGTACGAGGCGTTCAACACCCCGTCGGCAAACCACTTGAAGAACGGCGCGTTGGATTCGTCCAGCACCTGGGTAAACGGTTTTTTCCAGGTCAATAGATTACGCGCATGGTTGGCCCAATACCCTTCGTAGTCCCGTTCCGCCTCTTCACAGAGCCGGCGGTAGTGGTCCATCCCCGAGACCGCAGCATTTTTGACCAACGCTTCTGGCGGGTAGTAGAGCTTTTGTTCGCTCATGGCCTGACACTCCCTCTCACTTGTGGAACAAAAATCAATGTATCGGCATTATCTTACAGCAACCTTACACACGACAAGCGATCGTGCGTTGGTGGCGTTTTCGATACAATCACGGCAGAGACAACCAGGGAGTGCCACGATGACCACCACCATTCGCGAAGCCGACTTCATCGAATCGATTGCCGACGCGTTCCAATTCATCAGTTACTACCATCCCCTGGATTTCGTCCAGGCGATGGCTGAAGCCTACGAAAACGAACAAAACCCAGCGGCCAAGGACGCCATCGCCCAAATCCTGACCAACTCGCGCATGGCCGCCGAGGGACACCGCCCCATCTGCCAGGACACCGGAATCGCCGTCGTTTTTCTGAAAGTGGGGATGAATGTCCGCTTCGACACCACGAAAAGCCTGCAGGAACTGGTCGACGAAGGGGTTCGGCGCGCCTACACCAATCCCGAAAATCCGCTGCGCGCCTCGATCCTGCGTGACCCGGCGGGCAAACGGCAAAACACCCGTGACAACACCCCTGCGGTCGTCCACTTCGAACTGGTGCCCGGTGACACCGTGGAAGTGATCTGTGCCGCGAAAGGGGGCGGTTCGGAGAACAAAGCAAAACTGGCGATGCTCAACCCGTCCGACTCGATCGTCGACTGGGTGCTCAAAACCATCCCGACACTGGGCGCCGGGTGGTGCCCGCCGGGGATTCTCGGTATCGGCATCGGCGGCACGCCGGAAAAAGCGATGCTGCTTGCGAAAGCGGCGTTGATGGACCACATCGACATCCACAAACTGCAAGAAAAGGCGGCCAAGGGCGAAACCCTCTCCACCGTCGAAGCACTGCGTCTGGAACTCTACGAAAAGGTCAACGCCCTGGGAATCGGCGCGCAAGGGCTGGGGGGACTGACGACGGTACTGGACGTCAAAATCCTCGACTACCCCACGCACGCAGCGAGCTTGCCGGTTGCGCTCATCCCCAACTGCGCCGCAACGCGCCACGTCCATTTCACGCTCGACGGCTCTGGCCCGGCGGAACTCACGCCGCCGCGCCTCGAAGACTGGCCGAAAATCACCTGGACTCCGGATCTCAAACAGGCCAAACGGGTCGACCTCGACACCCTCACCAAAGAAGAGGTGGCGACGTGGCGAGCGGGCGACATCCTGCTCCTTTCCGGCAAACTCCTCACCGGCCGCGACGCGGCGCACAAACGGATCGCCGACCTCCTGGCCAAAGGCGAACCGCTACCGGTCGATTTCACCAACCGGGTGATCTACTACGTGGGCCCCGTCGACCCCGTTCCCGGTGAAGTGGTCGGCCCTGCCGGCCCCACCACCGCGACCCGTATGGACAAATTCACCCGTATGATGCTCGAAAAGACCGGGTTGATCGCGATGGTGGGCAAAGCCGAACGGGGCCCGGAAGCGGTCGCCGCGATCCGCGACAACAAAGCCGCCTATCTGATGGCGGTGGGTGGTGCTGCGTACCTGGTAGCGAAAGCGATCAAGAAAGCCCGCGTCGTCGCGTTCGAAGATCTGGGCATGGAGGCGATCTACGAATTCGAAGTCCAAGACATGCCTGTGACCGTCGCGGTCGATAGTGAGGGGAACAACGTCCATGAACGCGGTCCCCAGGAGTGGCGGGTCAAAATCGGCAAGATTCCGGTGAAATCGGCGTAGCCGGACCGATTCGCTCCCTACCCCAAGGGGGATGAAGGGTGTCGGCGATGGCCCCTCTTCCGGCGCGGCGCAAGTTACCAATCGGAATCCAATCCTTCCGGAAGATTCGTGAAGGGGGCTTTTACTATGTCGACAAGACACCCTTCATCGCCGCGCTGGCCGAAGGCGCCAACTACTACTTCCTTTCCCGCCCGCGGCGCTTTGGCAAATCGCTCTTTCTCGACACGCTGGCTGCCGAGCAGGAGGGCTGCCCGCTTTCCCGTTCAGAGGTGCGCGCCTGGTACAACGGCTACTGGTGGGGGGGAAACGCTCGGGTCTACAACCCGTTCGACGTCCTGCAGCTCTTGCGTTTCCGCACATTCCGTCCGTGGTGGTTCGAAAGCGGGACGCCAACCTTCCTGGTCGAACTGCTCAAAGAGCGCGCCTTTTTCACCCCCCCGGCTCGAACGCCTCTTTGCCACCGAAGCGCTCCTGTCGTCGTTCGACGTCGAAGCGATCGAACCCGAAGCCCTCCTTTGGCAGACCGGCTACCTCACCATTGCCGACGCCCACTCGGCTGGAGGGCTCATCGAGTACGAGCTCACGCTGCCCAACACCGAAGTGCGCACCGCGCTCAACCAAGCGCTAACCCACGTGCTCCTTCCTTCCCGTCCGGGTGAGAGCCTCACCCAAATCGTCCGGATGTTGCAACAGGGTGACTCCGAGGGCCTGCAGCGCCACTTCGTCCGTCTTTTCGCTTCGATATCGCACGACTGGTACCGCAACAACCCGATCGCCCAGTATGAAGGGTATTTCGCGAGTGTCTGCTACAGTCACCTGGCCAGCCTAGCGTTACCGCTCAAAGCGAAAGCGGTGAGTGAAGCAGGACAGGTCGACCTCGTGATCGAGGCGGGTGCGACGGTTTGGGTGATCGAATTCAAAGTGGTTTTCGGAGAGGCTGCCACAGGGGAAGCCCTGGCCCAAATCCAGGCACGTGACTATGCCGCCCCCTATCGCGGCAAGCCAGGCGTTGCCCGTGTGATCGAGCTTGGCGTGGAGTTCAGTAAGACCCGCCGAACCTTGGTCGGATGGCACGCGCACGAATGGGTCGCCCAACTTTAGCGCGATGACAGACGCCCTATGCTATAATGCGCCCCGCTTCTCATCCGCCGGCATAGCTCAGCTGGTAGAGCAACCGCCTTGTAAGCGGTAGGTCGTCCGTTCGAGTCGGACTGCCGGCACCAGGTCATGACCAAACCCCACCACACCCTCACCGTCGCGTCGGAAACGGTCGCCGTTTACCGCAAAGCGATCAAACACCTCTACCTGCGCGTGCGTCCCGAAGACGGCACGATCTGCGTCTCCGCACCGCGCTTCGTTTCCGATAGCGCAATCCGCCACTTCGTCCTGAGCAAATGGGAGTGGATCGCGCGGCAGCGCACGCGCCTGGCGCACCACCCTTCTCCCGGAAAGCCCCTGGTAGACGCTGCGTGCCTTACCGTAGCGCAACCGCTCTGGTTCGAAGGCAAGCCATACCGCTTGGTATGGGTACCCGGCACCGCACGCGCGGCTGTGCACCGCGACGCGGCGACGCAAACGGTCACGGTTGCGGTGGCGCACACGACCCCTCCGGAACGGGTGGCGCGTGCGGTGGAGGCGTGGCTCCGCGCCGAACTCAAAACGCGTGCGGCGGCGCTCCTCGCCCAATGGGCGCCCCGTGTCGGGGTAACCGTTGCCGACTGGGGCATCAAACGGATGAAGACGCGTTGGGGCACCTGCAACGTCCGCGCCCGCCGCATCTGGCTCAACCTGGCGTTGATCGCCCACCCTCCCGCCTGCCTGGAATATGTGGTGGTGCATGAGCTCGCCCACCTTCTGGAGCGCCACCACAACGCCCGTTTTCACGCGTTGATGGACCGGTTTTTGCCCGATTGGCGCGCGCGCCAGGCGCAACTCAATGGTATTCCCCATCGCGATGCGTTTTCCGAACGGGGAAACTAGGCCGCCCGACACAGCCGCACCGTCACCGGTCGAGCAGCCAGCCCATCGTCGCCAAGCCGGCGAACGTCATCGCCACCGAACCGCCCAGATGCAGCAGCACGGAAACCGCAAACCAACCGTAGCGTTCGTGTTGCAGCAAGTGCACCAGTTCGGCTGAGAAGGTGGAAAAGGTGGTCAAGCCGCCACAAAAGCCCGTAACGATGAAGAGCCGCCACGCCGGAGCCAGGTTGGGCAGCGCGGTGATCCAGCCAAGCGCCAAGCCGATGAGGTAGCCGCCCAATAGGTTCGCAGCGAGCGTCCCCAGCGGGATCGTCGTCCACAGCCAGTTGAGCTGCACCCCCAGCCACCAGCGCAGCACCGCGCCAAAGCCCGCGCCGACGAAAACGGCCCCCACCGTCCGCCATGTTTCGGTCATCGGTTTCCTTCCCTAGCGTTTCGTCTCTCTAGCGCAACGACCGCGGCACCAGCGCTCGGAGCGGATAGGCCAACACCACCAGCGCGGGCGGCAGCGCAGCAAGAAGCGCCGCCGCGCCGCTCAGCACCGCAACGCGTGCAGCCGAATCGGCCGGCACCGCGCCCCAGAGCCGATGGGCGAGCAGGCGCAGCGGGTCGCCGTCGAAGCCGTACGCACCGAGCCAGGTACTCCAGACTGGGCTCAACCACTGGTACCCGGCAAACACGAACAGTGCGGCGGCGCCAGCGGCAAGCAGCGCCCCCAACCAGACCCGGTGCCACAGCGGCAACAGGGTGGTGATACGCCCTCCACCCAGCGCAAAGCGCAACGCGCACGCCTCTGCAGTCGCGCGCGCCGCATGCGCGATCAGCGCGCCAAGCGCCGCAAACCACAGCAGCGCTACCAGTGCCCCCAGCCCCTGCGCCAGACGCGTGCCCCACGTGTGCCACGCCTGCCACCGCGTCAACCACGTCGCGTCATAGACCACCTGGCGGACGTCAGGGCGTTCGCGAAGCGCCCCGACGGCATCGGCAAGCGCGTCGGCATCCCACTGGCGCGGCACGAGCCGCACCACGGGCGGCAACACCAACGCGGCGGTGATTTCGGAGTCTTCCAGACGCAACAGCGCGCGGACATCGTCGTCAGAAAGACGTTCTGCACGCTGCCACTGCCCCGTTTCTGAAGCAGTGCGCACGAAGGTTTGTGCCGCGGCATCGGCGTCGAGTGCGAAGACGACCATCACCGCGAACTGGTCGCGCTGCGCTTGGAGCCAAAAGGATAACGACGCCACGAGTACCCCCAGCCACACCCCCCACGCGACCACGCCACCCAGCGTCACCGCGTGCCAAAGGAGTCCGGAAATGCGTCGCGTGCGGCGGAGGGTCACGGGTGCACGTCCTCCACTACGCGGCCGCGCACCAGCGTCACCCGCCGCACGGGTTGCTCATGAAGAAACGGCACGTCGCCCCCCGTCGCGACCAAGACGGTTGCGCCGGCAGCGTGCGCTGCGGCAATGAGGCGCCACAAGCGCATCGCGGTTTCCGTGCACGCTCCTGCGGTGGGTTCATCGAGCAACAACAGGATTGGCGCATGGAGCACGGCGCGAACCCACAGAGCGAGTTGCCGTTCCGAGCCCGAGAGTTCGTGCGGGAACAACTCGGCTTGTTCGGCAAGTCCCAATTCGTCGAACCATTGCCGAACCCGAGCGTGCGCGCGGCGGCGTGGCGTCCCCTGGACGATGAGCGGCAACGCCACCGATTCGATTACGGGTTGATCGGCGATGAGCGGCCATTCGGCAAAGAGCATCCCAACCCGACGCCGCCAATAGGGAAGCGCGCGCGCCGGCAACCGTTGCAGTGAGACGTCGTCCCACCACACCTCCCCTTGGGTGGGGCGCAGCAGCGCTGCGATGATGCGCAACAACACGCTCTTACCTGCATGACGCGCGCCACGAAGCCACACCCACTCGCCCCGCGCAATGGTAAGCGTCACCCCCGCGAGGATCGCAAGGCCCGGTTGCGGCGCATAGGTGAGGTCCTGCACGCGAATCATAAGCGGCGCGCGCTCATTCCAAGCGTTCTAAGCCCACCAGCGCGGCGACGAAGTCGCGCGCGACAAACGGCCGAAGGTCATCTACCCCTTCGCCGACACCGACGAAACGAACCGGTTTCGGCAACCGTTTCGCAAGCGCCGCAATCACACCTCCTTTTGCGGTGCCGTCGAGCTTGGTGAGAATGAAACCGGTGACGCCGATCGCTTTGTCGAACGCTTCGGCCTGCGCGATCGCGTTTTGACCGATATTGGCATCGAGCACCAGCAGCACTTCGTGCGGCGCGCTGGGTTCCGCTTTTTGAATCACCCGTCGCACCTTGGCGATCTCTTCCATGAGGTGGAGTTGCGTGGGCAAGCGCCCCGCGGTATCGACGATGAGCACGTCATAGCCGCGCGCTTTCGCGGCCTGCACCGCATCGAACGCCACCGCGGCGGGGTCACCCTTCTCTTGCGCGATCACCGGCACGCCGTTACGTTCGCCCCAGATCACCAACTGTTCGCGCGCCGCGGCACGAAACGTGTCGCCCGCAGCCAGCATCACCTTCTTGCCTTGCGCTTGGTACCAACGGGCGAGTTTCCCGATCGAGGTCGTCTTGCCGGCGCCATTTACGCCCGCCACCATGATCACGAAGGGGTGCGCGACGCTGACGTCGAGCGGCGCTTCCAAAGGCGCCAACAACGTTTCGAGCTCGTCGGCCAGCACCTGACGCAGCGATTCGGCCGCTTCCAGCCGGTCCCGCTTGATCCGCTCACGGATCCGCGCCATCAGGGTTTCGGTCACCTCGATACCGCAATCGGCCATCAGCAGGGTGGTTTCGAGCTCTTCCAGGAACGCTTCGTCGATCTTGCGCCCGGTAAAGAGCGAAACCAATTGCCCGCGGGTGCGCGACAAGCCCGCTTTGAGGCGGTGCAACCAACTGAACATGGCGAACCTTTTGTCCGTTTTGCCGTCGAATCTTGCGATTCTAAACGATCCCCTTGGGAATCGGCTATCATCGCGCGATAACGAAAGGAGCAGCTGATGAAGCGATGGCTATCGATCGCGGTTTTTTCCGTGTGGTTTTTCGGTTTCGGCCCGGCGCAGGCTGAGACGCAACCACAGCCCACCTCAACGGACGCGCCGCACGTCGTCACCGCTCGGCTCGACAACGGCATGGAAATCTTGGTGGTTCCGGATCATCGCGCACCGTCGGTCGTGCATATGGTCTGGTACGACGTCGGCAATGTCGACGAGCCCGCAGGCAAGAGCGGTGTAGCCCATCTGTTCGAACACATGATGTTCAAAGGAACGAAGACGGTACCCGCGGGGGAATTCAACCGCCGCGTCGCCGAACTGGGTGGGCAGGACAACGCCTTTACGAGCCGCGATTACACCGCCTATTTCCAGCAGGTGCCCCCGCAAGGGTTGCCCACGGTGATGGCGCTCGAGGCGGACCGCATGGTGAACCTCACGTTCGACCCCGACGCGTTTGCGAAAGAGCGCAACGTGGTGATCGAAGAGCGTAAGCTCCGTACCGACGACGTCCCCGAGGCGCTGGGGTACGAAACCCTCATGGCGACGCTCTTCTTCGCCCACCCTTATCGCAATCCGATCATCGGCTGGCCCACCGATCTTGCGGCGCTTACGCTCGACGACGTCAAAGCGTGGTACGCCCGCTGGTACGCCCCCAACAACGCCCATTTGGTAGTGGTGGGCGACGTCGACCCGGAATCGGTCATTGCCGAAGCCAAACGCATCTACGGGCAGATTCCTGCGAAACCGGTCCCGACCGTGCGCGAACGGACCCGCACCGACGAACCGCCACAGCACGGGCCGAGACACGCGGTGGTCTATGGCAAAACGGAACTACCCAGCGTGACGCTTGCCTGGAAAGTACCCCCACTCACGGACCCGGACCGTGATCGTACCGTCGCAGCTTTGGTGGCGTTGGCCGCGGTGCTCGACGGCTTCGATGGCGCGCGCCTGCCGCAGGCACTGGTGAAAACGCAGAAAATTGCCGTTTCGGTCTCCGCCAGTGCCGACGTGATGGGCCGCGGCCCGGGCATTTTCGCGCTCGACGCCCAAGCCGCCCCCGGGGTCTCCCCAGATCGGCTCGCCGCGGCGCTCTATGAGGCGGTTCAGCGCGTTGCCCGCGAGGGGGTCACCCCAGCCGAACTCGAACGCGTGCTGCGTCAGTACGAAGCGCAGCAAGTCTATCAGCGCGACTCCCTGATGGGACAAGCGATGCGCATCGGCATGGCGCGCGCGGTGGGGTTGCCCTTTGATGCCGAAGTGCGCTTCTTACGCCTCTTACAAACCGTGACGCCTGCCGAAGTGCAGCAAGCGGCGCAACGGTGGTTCGACCCAACGACGATGACCCGCGTCGATGTCCTGCCGCAACGCGCCACTCAGGAATCTGAAGAGGAGCGGACGCAATGAGTGCCCCCCGGATTGCCCATTCACGCCTGTTCCCACGCCGTCTGCACCATTGGCTGACCACGGTGGCTTTGGCCCTGCTCGTGGGGTTTGGTTTGACCACGCCGGTTCGGGCCGCGGTGAGCGACCGCTTCGTGGTTGACGGGGTTCCCGTCGACTTCGTGATGAGCCCCGGCATCCCTCTGGTCGACGTCATCGTTTCGTTCGACGCGGGCAGCCGCCGCGACCCGCCCGGCAAAGCGGGTCTGGCGGCGCTCACGCGAACGCTCCTCACCGCAGGCACGACGCAACACGACGAACAGGTGCTCAGCGAGGCGTTTGCCGACCTGGCAACCGAGCTCACCGGCGACGTCGACCCCGACCGCGCGACGCTCTCTTGGCGAACCCTAGCAAAACCGGAAATTCGCACCGCCGCCGCAGCGCTGGTTGCGGAGGTGCTCAGCGACGCCACCTTTCCCGATGCGGTCTTTGCTCGGGAACAGGCGCGCATGATCGCCGGGTTGCGCGATGCGCTCACCCGTCCGGAGGTACTGGCCGAACGGGCATTCACCGCGGCGATCTATCGCGACCACCCGTATGGGCAACTGACCACGGAGGCGTCGCTGACCAGTCTGACGCGCGACGACGTCGTCGCGTTCTTCAAACGCCATTACACCCGCGCCACGGCTCAGGTGACGATCGTCGGCGCGCTCACCCACGACGAAGCCGCGGCGTTGGCGCGCACACTGATTGCCGCGCTGCCTTCGGGCGAAGCGTTGCCGGCGCTGCCCCCGGTACCCGCTCCGGCGTCGACGCCGCAGACGATCGTTCGTGACCATCCGTCGGAACAGACCCATTGGGCGATTGGCATGGCGGTGCTGTCGCGCGACGACCCCGACTATTTCCCGTTGCTCGTCGGCAACTGGATCCTGGGCGGGGGAAGCTTCAGCTCCCGCTTGATGCACGAGGTACGGGAGCGGCGGGGCTACGCCTACAGCGTCTATAGCGCGCTCGAGCCCCTGGCACAGCCTGGCCCGTTCGTCATCCGCCTGCAAACCCGGGGCCGTCATGCCGACGCGGCGCGCGAGGTGGTCGCTGCTACGCTCGCGCGGTTCCTCGCCGAAGGGCCGACACCCGAAGAGCTGGCGTTGGCGAAACGCGCGCTCGCCGACGGCTTCGGCTTACGGATCGACTCCAACCGCAAGCTCGCTGCGTTTCTTTCCGTGGTCGGCTACTACCGACTGCCACCCGACTGGCTCGAACGCTACCCCGAAGCGGTGCGCGCGGTGACGCTCGAACAGGTGCACGACGCGTTCCGGCGGCGCTTCGACCCGAACGCGCTCGTTTGGGTACGGGTGGGCGGCGCAGGCGACCAACCCAACGCCCCAAGTTCCGCGTCGAACGCGCCTCCGGCACCCGACGCGGCGGCGACGGCGCACTGAACGCCAGGCAGCGCAACGAATATGGGGCACGTTCGCATCATCGGTGGCGAATGGCGGGGGCGGCGCCTCACCTTTCCCGAAGCGCCCGGGCTGCGCCCCACCCCGGACCGGGTGCGCGAAACGCTCTTCAACTGGTTGGGACAGCGGCTGAACGGCCAGACGTGCCTCGACCTTTTCGCCGGTAGCGGCGCGCTCGGTTTCGAAGCGGCGTCGCGCGGCGCGCAACGGGTATTCCTGGTCGAACGCAACCGGCGGCTCGCCGCGTCACTGCACCGCTGGGCGCAAACTCTGGCGCCGGAAAGGGTAGCCGTGGTGGTGCGCGATGCGTTACAATGCGCGGCGGCGTGGAGGGAGCCGGTCGATCTGCTCTTTCTCGACCCACCCTACCGCGCCGGCTGGCTAGAGAAGCTCACTCCGCACCTCGATCGCCTGGTCAAAGCAACCGGCACGATCTACGCCGAAGCCGAAGCGCCGATCGACTGCTTGGGGGCGTGGCAGGTGGTTAAGCGGGGTACGGCCGGTCAAGTCCATTACCATTTGCTGGAGCGTTTGCCGCAAACGAATTCCGATGAGGCCCAGTAACAGCACAGTCGTCTATCCCGGCACCTTCGACCCGATGACCAAAGGGCACGAAGATCTGGTGCGCCGCGCGGCGCGGCTTTTTCCCGAACTGATCGTTGCGGTGGCGCGTAGCCACGGGAAAAACCCGCTCTTTTCGCTGGAGGAGCGGGTCGCGATCGCGCGCGAGTCGCTCGCTGATCTTACCAACGTCACCGTGGTCGGGTTCGACGGGCTCTTGGTCGATTTTCTGCGCGCCAACGGGGCGCGGATCCTCCTGCGGGGCTTACGCGCGGCTTCCGATTTCGAGTACGAATTTCAAATGGCGGGGATGAACCGCAAGCTCTATCCGGAAATCGAAACGGTCTTCTTGACCCCGGCAGACGAATACATGTTCATCTCTGGGACGATGGTCCGTGAAATCGCCCGACTGGGTGGTGACGTCTCGCGCTTCGTCACCCCCGCAGCGCTCCACTACCTGCAAAGACGACTCTCGTAACCTTTCCCCAACCCTTGAGGAGTAACGCAATGGCTCTGAAAATCACCGAAGAGTGCATCAACTGCGACGTCTGCGAACCGGAATGCCCCAACAACGCGATCTATCAGGGCGACGAAATCTACGAAATCGACCCGGACAAATGCACCGAATGCGTCGGCCACTACGATGAACCGCAATGCCAGCAGGTGTGCCCGGTCGACTGCATCATCGTCGACCCGGAGCACCAGGAAACCAAAGAGCAGTTGATGCAGAAATTCCTCAAACTCACGGGCGGGAACTGACGCCAACGCATCACCGCTCAATCGTCGAGGGGGATCTTCTGATCCCCTACCGCGACTGCGGTGATGCTGTTCTTCGGGCTCCCTTCGATCAAGCGGTCCGAATAGGTCAAATAGACCAGCACGTTGCGTTTGCGGTCGACCATCCGCACCACCTGCACCTTCTTGAAAATCAACGACGCCCGTTCGGAAAAGATCGAATCCTGTTGCGGCAGCGGACGCTTGAAGCGGATCGGAGCCACCTGGCGGCACGCGATCGACGCATCCGACGGGTCTTCGGCAACGCCCAGCGCCCCTTTGATCCCGCCCGTTTTCGCGCGCGAAACGTAGCAGACCACGCCGTCGACGTCCGGGTCGGGAAACGCTTCGACCACGATCTTGTGGTTCGGCCCGATCAATTTCCACACCGTCGACACTTCGCCGATCTCTTCACCGGACGCAAGCGACGCCGTGAGGAAAAGGCCAAGCGCAAACCCAACCGATTGGGCGCAGCTTCGCTTCATGGCACAATCTCCCTAACCGTGTGACGCCAAGCGCAGCGATCGTACCATGATTCCCTGGCTCGACCCTACCGCGCCGCCCCACTTTCCGACCACGGCGTCGGCGCTTACCGAACCCAACGGGCTGCTTGCGGCAGGCGGGGCGCTCACGCCGGCGTGGCTCGTGACCGCGTACCGCCACGGGATCTTCCCCTGGTACCAAGGCGGAGAGCCGATCCTGTGGTGGTCGCCCACACCGCGCATGGTGTTGCTGCCGGAAGCGTTTCGTCTGCACCGTTCGCTCAAGAAGCGCATGAAGCAGGTGCCGTTCGTTACCCGCGTCGATACCGCGTTCGATGCGGTGATCGCGGCGTGCGCCACCACACGTCGCGAAGGCACCTGGATCACGCCAGAGATGATTGACGCGTACACGACGCTGCACCGCCTGGGGTTTGCGCACAGCATCGAAGTGTGGCACGACGATCATCTGGTGGGCGGCCTCTACGGCGTCTGTCTCGACCGCATCTTTTTCGGCGAGTCGATGTTTCATTTCGAGCCAGATGCGTCGAAAATGGCGTTGGCGCGCTTGGTTCTGGAAGCGTTCGAACGAGGAATCGTGCTGATCGATTGTCAAATGAGCACCGCGCACCTCCGTTTCATGGGAGGCATGGCGATCCCACGCGACGCGTTCGAGACGGTGCTGGCGCGCGCGATCACCGCCGCTCCCGCACCGCAATGGTGGGGAGACGCGGCGCACCGTAGCGGTGACGCTGCTTGCGAAATGCCGTCTCGTGGCGGCGCACCCTGCACCACGAGGGAGCTGGTGACGTGCCTGACACCGTGGCTTGCGGCCGCACGAGCGCGGGCGCCGGCGTTGCGCGAGGCATTCGCATGAACCAACGGAGCCCTTTGACGCCGCAAGAGCGTTGGGCTTGGTACGCTTCGGCTCCCTACCCCTGCCCCTACCTGCCGGGCCGCACGGCACGCTCCCGGGTGATGCTCCCTTTTGCCGAACCGACCCTCTTCGACTATCAAGAGCTGCTGCAACGCGGCTTTCGCCGCAGCGGCGAACACCTCTACGCCCCGGCGTGCGACGATTGCCGCGCGTGCATTTCGGTGCGGGTACCGGTGGCGCGTTTTCAACCCAACCGCAGCCAGCGACGCGCCGAAAAGCGGCTTTCGCAGCAACTGACCGCACGCGAACTCCCGCTTGCGTTTCACCGCGACCACTATGCGCTCTATGCGCGCTACGTCTCGTTGCGCCACGCATTGCCAGAAGCGGAACGCAGCGAACAGGCCTATATCGAGCACCTGTTGTGGAGTCCGTTCGATACCCGCTTGGTCGAATTTCGCACCGCGGAAGGCGTGCTCAAAATGGTCTCGCTCATCGACGTGCTGCCAGACGCCCTGTCAGCGGTCTACACCTGGTACGAGCCCGAAGAGCCGCACGCCTCCTATGGAACCTACGCGATTTTGTGGCAGATCGCGCAGGCGAAACGCGCCGGGTTGCGTTACGTCTACCTGGGGTATTGGATTGCCGGATCGCGCACCATGGCGTACAAAGCGCGCTTCCAGCCGCTCGAAGGATTCTGTCCCGGCCGCGACGCCGAATGGCACCCGGTCACGCCCCCGTTGGCGGCCGCGCATCCTTCGCGTTAGAATCGTTGCGTCTTTCCTCCTACCCCAAACAAGATGGCGTTACCTCCCATTCCTTACGCGCTCGTGCGCCCGCTCCTCTTTACCTTGGACCCGGAACAAGCGCACGAACTGACCTTGGCTGCTCTCTCCCGCTACGGCAAATGCGTCGCCCCCCCTCCACCACCCGAAGCCGCGCCTGTCACCGTGATGGGACTCCGTTTTCCGAATCGGGTGGGTCTGGCAGCCGGTTTGGACAAAAACGGGATTGCGGTCGATGGGCTGGCGCACCTCGGTTTCGGCGCGATCGAAGTCGGCACGGTCACGCCGAGGCCCCAGCCGGGCAACCCCAAACCGCGGCTCTTTCGCCTTCCCGAAGCGCAGGCGCTGATCAACCGCATGGGGTTCAACAACGACGGCGTGGAGGCGCTCGTTGCCCATCTGCGCCACCGCCGTTTTCGTGGGATCCTGGGGATCAACCTCGGCAAGAACGCGACGACCCCGATCGAAGCCGCGTTCGACGACTACCGCATGGGAATGCAAGCGGTTTGGGAGATCGCCGATTACGTCACGATCAACATCTCCTCCCCCAACACGCAACAGTTGCGTTCCTTGCAGGAGCGCGACGCCCTTGCGGCGCTCCTGGACGGACTCAAAGCGGAGACGGTTCGCCTCGAAGCGAAAAGCGGGAAACGCACCCCGCTGGTGGTCAAGATCGCCCCGGACCTGGACGACGATGCGATTGCCGCAATCGCCGAAACGCTGGTCACGTTCGAGATCGACGGCGTGATCGCCACCAACACGACGATTGCGCGGGATGGCGTCGCGCACCTGCCGCACGGCAACGAAACTGGTGGCCTTTCCGGACGCCCCCTCTTTGCACGCAGCACTGCGGTGGTACGCGCACTTGCCGACGCCCTTCAGGGTAAGATCCCCATCATCGCTGCCGGCGGAATTTTGTGCGGAGACGACGCACGCGCGAAACTCGCAGCAGGCGCAACCCTCGTGCAGATCTACACCGGTCTGATCTATCGCGGCCCCAAGCTCATTGCGGAGGCGATAGCAGCGACGGCGGCAGAATGCTCGCGCCAGAAGGGGGAAGCGGCGTAACGGGCGTTTGTTCCTGATCGAGCCCCGCCATCGTCTCGAGCCGGATCGTCACCCTCCGATTGCGCGCCCGCCCTTGCGGGGTGAGATTGTCGGCGATCGGGCGCTGATCGGCGTACCCCACCGCTGCCAGGCGGCTTGGGTCGACACCCTCTTGGACGAAGAAACGCACCACCGCTGCCGCGCGCGCCGCAGAGAGCTCCCAGTTGGACGGAAACGCAGCACCCGGCCGCAACGGCACGTTGTCGGTATGACCTTCGACTTGGATCGGGAAATCGCCGCTTTGCGCCAGGACCCGAGCGATGGGACGCAACGCCGACAGCGCAACGGGCGAAAGGTTTGCTGAGCCGCTGGGGAAAAGGATCTCCGCCCCCACGTCGATCGTCACGCCAAACGCCCCTTCGGTCACCCGCACGTCACCGTTTTCGATCATCGGTGCCAGTGTCGCGCGCACCGCATTCGCGGTCTGAGCCGTCGCTTCCAGCGCCGCCTTGACCCGGGCTTCGCGCGACGTCTCCTCGTCGCCCTCTTTTCCGCCACGCCGCTTCACCGCGAGCGGCAACCCGGCGACAACGGCGGGGATCACCGACTCTTCCCGCCGCTCGCCGGGTTTCGGCACCAGAACACCCGCCCGAAACGCTTCATAGATCGACTCGGAGAGGACCCGGTACTTCCCTTCGTTGACCGACGAGATCGAATACATCACCACGAAGAAAGCAAAAAGCAGCGTGATGAAATCGGCATAGCTCACGAGCCAGCGCTCGAGGTTTTCGTGCTCCTCCCCTTTTTTCCGTCGCGCCCGTGCCATCGCCATTCCCGCTACCCAGTCGCCCCACTACCCGGTTCTGCTTCGGGCTCACTCCCGGGCAGGAAACTGCGCATCATTCCCTCGACGAGCCGTGGGTTTTCGCCGCTTGCAATGCCGACGAACCCTTCGACCAGCATCTGGCGGGTCAGGATCAGTTCGGCCGCGTAGGTGAGGAGTTTTTTCGAGATCGGGATATAGAGCAGGTTCGCCGAATAGACGCCGTAGATGGTGGCGACGAACGCCACCGCGATGCCACTGCCCAATTGAGCGGGGTCGGCAAGGTTCTCCATCACGTGGATCAACCCCAGCACCGCGCCGATGATTCCGATGGTCGGCGCGTAACCGCCAGCCGACTCCCACACCTTGGCGCGCACCTTGAACTGCTCTTCGAGCACTTCGAGTTCCGTGGTCAGCACCTCGCGCAGCCGTTCAGGTTCGATACCATCGACCAGAAGTTGCAACCCTTTGCGCACGAACGGGTCGGTTTCGCTCGCGATTTTGATCTCCAGCGCCAACAACCCTTCACGGCGCGCGGTACGCCCCCATTCCACCGCTTTGGCGATCCACTCCTCGGGGTCGCTCACCGGCGTGCGAAAGAGCCACCCCAACATTTTGAGCGCATCGACGAAAATCGGCCACGGCGTTTGAACGAAAAGCGCCGCGAAAGTCCCACCGAAGACGATGAGAAACGCACCGAACTGGACGAGCGAAAGGGGGTGCCCCCCTTCGACGACGAAACCGCCGACGATCGCAACCAACCCAAGCAGCAAGCCGACGACCGTGGTGAAATCCTTCATCCGCTCGCTCCCGGATCGTCCTTGGCGGCTTGCTTACGCGGCCGGCCACGCCGCTTTCCTGCCGCGGCCGATTGTCCCAAAAGCTGCGCGCGGATGCGCGCAATCGCCGACGAGAGGATTTGCGAGACGCGCGATTCGCTCACCTCGAGCACCGCGCCGATCTCTTTGAGGTTGAGTTCGTGTTCGTAGTAAAGCGCGAGCACCGTCTGTTCGCGTTCCGGCAGTTGCGTGATCGCGTGCGCGATCCGGGATTGCAATTCCCGCCGTTCGGCGAGCGCTTCCGGATTGGCCGAATCGTCGCCAAGGTGGCGCTCGAGGAAATGCGCCGCTCCGGATCGCCCCTGGTCCTCATCGATCAGGTCGTCGTAGTAGAGAACCGCATGGCCTTGCGCCGCGGAAAGGGTCGCAAAATAGTCTTCAAGTGACCAGCCGAGCGCATCGGCCACTTCCGCGTCCGACGGTTGCCGTCCCAATTGGTGGGTGAGCCGCTCGATCGCCGCTTCGACCTCGCGCATCGCCTGCCGCACCGAACGGGGCACCCAGTCGTTGCCGCGCAGCGCGTCGAGCATCGCACCGCGTACCCGCGCCACCGCGTAGGTTTCGAACTGCGCGTCGTCCTGGACTTCGTAGCGTTCGATCGCCTCCAGTAGCCCCATCATGCCGTACTGGATGAGATCGTCAAGCATGATGTTGGCGGGCAGTCGCGCAGCGAGCTGCATCGCCATCCGCTTGACCATCGGGGCGTAGTGTTGGACCAGTTGGTTGACGTCACGTGTGGTTTTTCCCGCCATACCCCACCATTTTGGATCGGGCGCATCCCGACAGCCGACGAAAAATGCGCGGTCGAGCTGTGCCAGCCACCGAGCGCGCGCAGAACCGCTAGCGTTCTTTTTACCACAACGCGGCGGGGATAGGGTCACACTCACGCGGCTACGCCCTCCGCCGGCCAAAAGGTATCGAGTAATGCTAATGGCGCGGCTTGCCAAACGGGTAACGAGGTTTGGCGCACGATCGCGCGCTGCAGGTGGGCAAGGAAGCGGGCCGCTTCGCGCAGATCGGCGCCGTCGGCAAGGAGCGTGATGCGATCGACCCCCAGATGGACGAGTTCGCGCGCCCGCTCGAGCGCCGCCCGCCACCCGCTGCCGCTCACCTCCGCCAAGAGCCAATGGCGCGGGGTGGAGGTCAGCCACCACGACGCGTCGGCAACGCTTGCCCCACCGCCAAAGAGAACCACCACGTCGTAACGCCGCGCGTGGTGCTCGAATGCGGCAAAGAGCCGTTCGCGCTGGGTTTCGTCGAGAAGCGGAAGCGCCACTGCCGCGGCTTTCAGGTTGAGGTACCCCCACCCTTGACGCAAGGTGAGATCGAAGCGTTGCCGTGGGGATTGCGTCTGCAACACCAACAACAGGTCTGCGGGTCGCCCCACGCCGCGCGCTTCGGGCAACGTTACCGAAGCGGTTGCTTCATCCGCAAGCAGCGCCCGGCCGCTCACCGTGACCAGACGCGCCATGAACCGTTCCGTCATCCGGGCCCAGTCGCGCCCCGCGGCATAGAGGCTATGCATCGCCGGGGGTTCGCGGCGAAACCAGCGCCGTAGCGTCGCTGCTTGATCGTCATGTCGCCACATCCTGCACCTCCGTCATGCACTGGCCGCGTGCGCCAACCACAGTGCCGCATCGTCTGCCGCAACCCGCCACGGCGCCTCTTCGCCGCGATTCACGCGAAAGGCGCGGTCGAGCAGATAGGCGCGATTCGGCAGATGGAGATCTTCGGGTACCCGCTGGCCGTTGGCCACGTAATGCACCAGAAGACGATGGCGCACGACCACGTCGACTGCAGCAGCGAGCGAGACCGCTTCGTCCGTTTTGGTGATGATCGCGCCCGCCAGCCCTTCCCCACCGAACGCCCGCACGACATCATCGAGCGTATCGCCTCGGCTCGCTGCGTTGAGACAGAGCAACCGTTTGACGACACCGCCCCCGGAAAGCATCGCGATCTGTTGCGCGACCGCTTTGTCGCGCTGGCTCAGCCCCACCGTGTCGATCAAGACGATGTGTTTGGTCGCCAGCTCTTGGAGGGTCAACCGCAGGTCTTGCGCGTCGCGCACCGCGAAGACCGGCACCCCCAGAATGCGTCCGTAGATGCGCAACTGCTCTTGCGCTCCGATCCGAAAACCGTCGGTGGTGATCATCGCCACGCGCGCGGCACCGAGCTGCACCACGCAGCGCGCGGCGATCTTCGCAGTAGTGGTGGTCTTGCCGACCCCCGTCGGCCCCACGATCGCATAGACCCCGCCTTTGGCGATCAATTCGTCGTCGTCACCGACCACCGCCAAACGCGCGCCAAGCCGCGCTTTCGCGGCCTCCCGCGCCGCGTCGGCCTCGGCGTGCGCTTCGATCTTGTCGCAGATCGCGCGCGCCAACGCCGGGGAAAAACCGGCGTCGAGCATCTCACCCAACACACGCGCGCGCCCCGGCGCTTTGCGGATCGCTTCGTTCCACGCAAACCCTGCCAGCTGCTGCTCGATGAGCGCGCGCACCTGCTGCAATTCACGCGCGAGCAGCGCATTCTGTTCGTGCAACGTCTCGATCTGTTGCGTCACCGTCGGGGACACCGCTGCCGCCGACGGTGGTTCCGGCTCAGCGACACTCCGTCCCGCGTCGCGCCCGAGCCGCTTCTGCAACGCTTCGAGCCCTGCTTTGACCCGCGCCGCTTCGCCGGCAGCGGCAACATCCTCTTGCCGCGCCGCGTAGTCTGCGGTGACGATGCGGGGCGGTTCGAACGGGCGGATCGTTTTGGGTTTCGGCGCACTGCTTTGCTTGACCGATGCCGCGGGGGGAGGTGATGATGCGATTTCGCTTGCGGGCATCGCGATGATCTCGACGCCACCGGGCACCGAGCGGTTCGCGAGTACGATCGCGTCCTCCCCCAGTTCTGCTTTGACCAGTTTCAGGGCTTCGCGCGCGGTGGCAGCTCGAAACTTTTTCACGTTCATGGTGGTCGCACTCCTTCACTTCGTGCGGTCTTACCGCCATTATCGCGGCGAAACCAGGAAATCGACGTGAAGAGAAGGCGGGGAAAACCGCCGCAATTTCGGCGCTATGCGGCCCCGATCATCTCGACGATCTCGATCCCACGGTTGTCGGGCATCTCGGCGTGCGACAACACCCGCAACATCGGGACCGATCGCTTCAGGAAGCGCGCAAGCAACCAGCGCAATTGGGGCGGGACGAGGAGGATCGGCGCTTTGCCGCTCTGCTCCATCCGCTGCGCGGCTTCGGAAATCCGGCGCAGCAGCGTATCGGCAAGCCCCGGTTCGATCGCTCCTTGCGCCGCCCCGCTCACCGCTTGCGACAGCACCCGTTCGAGCCCCGGATCGAGCACCAGCACCGGCACTTTCTGCTGCCCCGGCACGAGCGACTGCACGATCGCGCGCCCGAGCGCCTCCCGCACCCGGCTGGTGAGTTCGTACGGATCTTGCGTCTTCGGCGCATGTTCGGCGAGCGTCTCCAGGATCGTGCGCAGGTCGCGGATCACCACCCCCTCTTCGAGCAGCAACTGCAGCACTTTGTGCAGCAGCGTCACCGTCACGAGCGACGGCACCACGTCTTCGACCAGTTTCGGCGCCTCTTGCTTGAAGCGATCGAGAAGCGCCTGCACCTCTTCGCGCCCCAGCAGCTCTGCTGCGTGGTCGACCAGAATCTGGTTGAGGTGGGTGGCAACCACGGTCGCGGCATCGACTACGGTGTACCCCAACGCGTACGCCCGTTCGCGTTGCGCGGCGTCGATCCACATCGCCGGCAAACCAAACGCCGGGTCGGTCGTTTCGCGTCCTGAGAGCGGCCCGGTCACCTGCCCCGGATTGATCGCCAGATATTGGCCAGGGAAGACCTCGGCGCTCGCGATTTCGACCCCTTTGACGATCACGCGGTAGACGTTCGGTTTGAGCTCCAGGTTGTCGCGAATGTGAACGGTGGGGGGCAAAAAGCCCACCTCTTGCGCAAAGCGCTTGCGCAGCCCGCGAATCCGTTTGATCAGTTCGCCCCCTTGTTGCGGGTCGACAAGCGGGATCAGCCGATACCCCACCTCCAACCCCAGCACGTCCACCGGCTGCACATCGTTCCACGTTGCCTCGACCGTCTCTTCGGTGGGCGGAGGCGGCGCGGTTCGCGCCGCTGCCGCGGCTTTCGCGGCTTCGTGCTGCCAGCGCTTCCACGCCAGGAACCCGAGCCCGCCTGCGATGAGCAGAAAAACCAGATTCGGCATCCCCGGGATCGTCCCCAGCAGCCCGACGATCGCCGCCGCAATCATCAGGACCGGCGGTTTGCTGAAGAGCTGCCCCAAGAGCTGGCCACCCACGTCTTCCTCTTGTTCCTCTTCTGCGACGCGAGAGACCACCATCCCCGCGGCGATCGAAATCATCAACGAGGGAATCTGCGCCACCAACCCGTCACCGATCGTCAGCAGCACGTAGGTGTCGATCGCGCGGCCAAAATCCATACCGTGGCCGATCGTCCCCACCGCGAGTCCCCCCAGCACGTTGATCAGCGTGATGAGGATGCCTGCGACCGCGTCGCCGCGCACGAATTTCGACGCACCGTCCATCGCACCGTAGAATTCGGCCTCTTTCTGAATCTCGCGGCGGCGACGACGCGCCTCGGCTTCGTCGATCAGACCCGCGTTGAGGTCGGCGTCGATCGCCATCTGCTTTCCGGGCATCGCGTCCAACGTAAACCGCGCGCTCACCTCGGCGATCCGTCCGGCCCCTTTGGTGACCACGGCAAAGTTGATGATCACCAAAATCACGAAGACCACCACGCCGATTGCGGTGTTCCCACCCACCAGGAACTGTCCGAACGACTCGATCACCTTACCGGCGGCGTCGGGCCCGGTGTGCCCTTCCAAGAGCACCACGCGGGTAGACGCGACGTTGAGCGAAAGGCGCAAGAGTGTCGTCACCAACAGCACCGCCGGGAATGCCGCGAATTCAAGCGGACGCTGCACGTACATCCCCACCAGCAGCACCACGATGCTCATCGCGATGTTGAAGGTAAACATCACGTCGAGGAAGAAGGGGGGTAGCGGCAGCACCATCATGGTGAGCACGAGGAAAATGAAGACCGGCGCTGCCAAGAGCTTGAGTTTCGTCGGCGTCAGGAAACGGCGCCAGTCGAGCGCGGCAAGGTTCATCGGGCTCGCCACTTAGCTTCTCCTCACGAAGGCTTCGGTTGCTTCCTCAGGGGGTGGTACATAGAGCGGTTCGGGAATCTCCAGCTCTGGCGGCAATTCCGGTTTCGGGCCGCCACGCGCCATCCATTGGTCGAGCTGATAGACATACGCCAACACTTCCGCTACCGCAAGATAGAGCCCGGCGGGAATCGCTTCCCCCACTTCGGTATGGACATAGAGCGAACGCGCGAGCGCTGGCGCCTCGACACGCGGCACTGCATGCGCTTCGGCCAATTCGCGGATTTTGAGCGCGACCGCGCCGCGCCCCTTCGCGACGACCACCGGTGCCGCCATCTTCTGCGGTTCGTAGCGCAACGCTACCGCGAAATGGGTCGGGTTGGTCACCACGACGGTCGCTTTCGGCACCTCGGCCATCATCCGCCGCCGCGCCATTTCACGCTGCACCGCACGGATACGCCCTTTGACCTGCGGATCCCCTTCCAGCTCTTTGTGTTCGCGCTTGACCTCCTCTTTCGTCATCCGCAGGTTCTTGGTGTAACTCCACAGCTGATACGGCACGTCGGCTGCGGCGATCAGCGCGATCGCACCCACCAACCACAGCGCATCCCAACCGATCGCGTCGACGAATTGGGCCGCGGCGTGTTCGAGCGGCATGCGGATGAGCGCGAGTACCCGGTCGGTTTCCGAAGTGAGCGTCCACCAGGCCACTACGCCCACCAGTACCGTCTTCGCCACCGCTTTGGCGAGTTCCACCAGCCCATTGAGCGAAAAGACCCGTTTGATCCCCTGCATCGGATTCAAGCGGCTCCATTTCGGCGCGAGCAGTTTGGGTACGAACAGAAACCCGCCGACCGCGACGTGCCCCGCCACGGCAGCAACCAGCAGAAAGAGAAAGAGCGGCGTCAACGCGAGCAACGTCTCTTTGACCACGTACGGCAACAGCGCAAGGAGCGTCGTCACCTCGAACGCGCGCTCGGTTCCGAACGACCACACGGCCTGGACCAAACGGGCGATGCGCTCCCCCATCCAGCTACCGGTGACCATCAGCACCGAAACGCCTACCAGCAACACCAAGAAAGAGGCCAGTTCCCGCGACTGGGGAATTTGCCCCTCTTCCCGCGCCTGCTCGATCCTTCGCGCAGACGGCTGTTCGGTCTTTTCGAGGTCGCTCTCTTCGGCCATCGCGCCGCTCACCTGCTTCGACAGGCTCCATTATCACGGCGCCGCGCGTGTCGCATCACGGAGAAAACGAGGCAAAAAAGCGGCTATTTGTCGATTGCGTCGAGCCCGTGGATGCGCATACCGACGACGATACCCCGTTCCCGAAACCAGCCGCCGGGCATTTCGAGCGCCCAGCGTACCGGTTGTGCGGCGCAGTGGGGCGTCAGCGTATGGGGTGCCATCTCGGCGATATTGACGATGCGGCCAGCATCGTCGAGAAACGCCACCGCGAGCGGCAACGGGGTGTTTTTCATCCACATGCAGTGGCGGTCAGGAAACGGAAAGCGAAAGAGCATCCCGTGATTGGGCGGCAGTACTGTGCGAAACATCAACCCCTGTTCCCGTGCGCGTTGCGTCGCTGCCAATTCCGCAGTGATCTGATAGAGCCCAGCGCGCAGTGTCACCCGAGGCAACGGGGGATCGGCGATCACCGTACCGCTCCAGCCGCTCAACCAACCCAACACAGCGAAACAGACTACCCATCCCGCGCGGCGCGCACGCGCTGCAAACCCCCAACCGAAAACCATCGCACCTCCTCGCGCCAACCTGCGCACCGTTTCATTCCAAGTTTATACTGCACGGCATGAACCCCACCGTCTCATCACCCCGAAACCGCCTTCGGGCTCGGTGGTACCGCATCCTTGAAAGTACTCAAAAGCGAATGCAAAGAAACACGCTCGTGCCCGCACTGTGGCAAACCCCTTACTGGGCGCACACCGCAGCAAGAGGTTTCGCCACCGCAATGACTCACAACCGTGAGCCGACCGCACCCCGCTTCACAATGCGCCATTCGCCCGGCTGAAGCCGCAAGTTGCGCAGATCGTAAGGGCCGATTGCAATGCGGACGAGCCTGAGCGTCGGAAACCCCACCGCTGCGGTCATCCGCCGCACCTGGCGGTTACGCCCCTCGCGGAGCGTCAGTGCGATCCAACTCGTCGGCACGCTTTTGCGAAACCGCACCGGCGGCACACGCGGCCACAGATCCGGCGGCACGATTCGCACCGCGTGCGCGGGCAGGGTCACCCCATCCTTGAGGCGAACGCCGTGACGCAGTTGCGCGAGCGCCGCGTCACTCACCTCCCCTTCGACCTGGACCCAATAGGTCTTCGGCCATTTGAAGCGGGGGTCGCTGATCCGCGCCTGCCACGGGCCGTAATCGGTGAGCAGCAAAAGCCCCTCGCTCTCTTTGTCGAGCCGCCCGGCTGGATAGACGTTGGGAACGGGCACGTACGCCCGCAATGTCGCTTCCGGCGGTTCCCCGGAAAATTGGCTAAGCACCCCGTACGGTTTGTTGACCGCAATCAAAATCGGCACGATTTTTTTGGCAACCAAGAAAGACGCGCAGTAGAATAACAAGAAACGACAATGGAATCCACGCGATGACGCCCCCAACCTCCCCCTGGCTTCGCCGCTTGCCCGGCAGCCGCAAAGCCCCCGCCGGTTTGGAATGGAAGCTATTCAAACGCCTGCCGCGCTGGTTTGCTGGAGGATTGCTGGCGTGTGCATTGCCACCACTCATCGCGCGGTGGTGGTATGCCGATCTGGGACCGGCCGCGGAAAAATACCTCAACACAGTGGATATCCTCACGCTCGCAGCACTGGTGCTCCACGTCATCATCGTCTTCACGGTGGGGTTCGGCTGCTTGGTGGTAATCATCATGAAAGGGCACGGCTATGTTGCCGATGGCATCGAGGTGCCTTCGAGCCGCGAAGACGACCTCGCCGACTTGCGCGCACGCGAAGCGTTGAAACGGGACACCATCCTCCACAAACCACAAAACGGACGATGATCCCGGCCGAGTTCGTCACGCTGCTCTTTTCCGCAGCCAGCATCGAGCGCTGGAACGACCATCCACGCCCGATGCCTTTCACGGAGCTCGACAAGCAAGCGCACAAAGCGATCATCGCGTGGGTTCTGGCGCGCGCCGAGGAAGATGCGGGCAAATCGATCGACTGGGAAGCGCTCATCGGCGGCACCATCGCCGAGTGCCTCCACCGCATCGTCCTCACCGACTTGAAACCGCCGATCTTTCACCGTTTGATGGCGGAAAAGGGGCAAGCGCTTACCGAATGGGCGCTCGAACGGCTGGCGCCCGCCGTCACCCCGGTCGCTGACGGCGCGCTCTTTACGGCGATTCGCACCCACCTCACCGCACCAGCGCCCACCCTCGAGCGCCGTATTCTCAAAGCGGCGCACTACTTAGCTACGCAGTGGGAGTTTCGCCTGATCTACCACACCGCCCCCTTCCTCTACGGCATCGAACAGACGAAAGCCGCGATCGAAGGGGAGATCGAAGCGCACTACGACCTCATCGGCGTACAAAAAATCGCGCTGGGAAAACGCCTCTTCGGTTTCGTCGACCTGGTCGGGCAGTTGCGTTTCCAACAGCGCTGGGCGCAGACGCCGCGGCTACCGAAAACCTCAGTGCTCGGGCATCTGCTGTTCGTCGCGATTTTGAGCTACTGCGGCGCACGGGAGCTGGGTGCGAAGAGTGTGCGACGCCGCTGCAATGCCTTTTACGGCGCGCTCTTTCACGACCTGCCGGAAGTGCTCACCCGCGATGTGATTTCGCCGATCAAACGCGAAGCGCCAGGCGTGGAAGCACTTCTCAAAGCGGAAGAACGGCGGTTGATGGCCGAAGTGCTTTTGCCGCTTCTCCCCGACAATTGGCATGCACAACTGCGCGCCTATACGGAAACGGAATTCGCCTGCCGGGTGCGCGAACACGGGGAATGGCGTATCCTCGCGGACGAAACGGTACCGGAAGCGCTCGACCGTGATGCCTGCGACCCGATCGACGGCCCGCTCATCAAAGCGATGGACGAACTCGCCGCGCTCACCGAAGCGGCGCAATCGCTCGCCCATGGCGTTCGGGCACCGGCGCTGGTGGAAGCGAACCTCCGCCTGCCTGAAAAGTATCACGGTAAACGCCTAGGGGCACTCGATCTCGGCGCCCTGTTCGCTGTGCTGCGGTTCGAAGGGTAGCGAAGGGAGATTGAATCGCTGAAGATCATCAAATTGGGGGAATGACCATGACAGCCGCTGTGGATGATCTCCAACGCCTAACAGTGAAAAACTTTGGGCCTATCGTCGAGGCCGATGTTGAATTCGGTGATTTGACGGTGCTGGTGGGACCACAGGCAACCGGGAAGAGCGTATTCCTACAACTGCTGAAACTGCTGGTGGATACCGCAATCATCCATCAAGAGTTCGCCCGCCACGAAATCGATTGGCGCAACAATCTGAACGATCTATTCGAAATCTACTTTGGCGAAGGCATGTCCAGAATTTTCAGCAAGGAAAGCCAGGTTTTCGTGGACGATAAGCCCTTGCCATTGGAAGGATTAGCCAAACCGCAATTATCATCCGCATCATCCGAACGCATATTCTACATTCCAGCGCAACGGGTACTCAGCATGCGGGATGGCGTGACCCATCCTTTCACTGATTACCGGGCGGGTGATCCTTTCTGCCTAAGGGAATTCAGCGAAAAGCTGCACGTTCTGGTCCAGGGGGAATTCGTTACGGGCAAATTTTTCCCCCAGACCAACCGCCTTAAAAAGTGTCTCCGCAATCTGGTGGAAGGTCAGATTTACGGCAACCTATCTCTCATCAAGGACTCTTCTGGCTATCAGAAACGTATCGTCCTGGAAACTCGAGAGAAAGCCCGCTTACCCTACTTGGTCTGGTCAGCAGGACAACGAGAATTCACTCCGTTGCTTTTGGGTTTCTATTGGTTGTTGCCACCATCCAAAACGCCTCGCCGCCAGGCCTTACGATGGGCCATCGTCGAAGAACCGGAAATGGGCCTCCATCCCAATGCCATTTCAGCCACCCTGGCAATCGTGTTGGAACTGCTGGCGCGAGGTTATCGAGTCTGCATCTCCACTCACTCTCCCCATGTGCTCGACGTGATCTGGGCATTGCGCTTTCTCATAGAACATGGCGGCAGGAGAGAGGATGTCAAAGATATGCTCGGTCTCAAAGGCAGTGGAGCAGATAAAATTGCCAATGCCGCGTTGCAAAAGAACTATCGGACCTACTTCTTTTCCCACCACCAACCCGTTATTGACATTTCCAGCCTGGATCCCGGCGCTGAAAAGCCAGAAATTTCCGGCTGGGGAGGGCTAACCGGCTTTTCGGGCCACGTGGGGGAAATTGTCGCTCGCGTTGCCCGGCGCTGGGAGGAACATGCCGCATGAGTCAGTTCTGTGAAGGGGTGGCAAAAGCACAGGGTCTGAATGCCAGCCATTGCCACCCCGGACTTCAGGCTTTGGGTTCCAACGCACACAAAATCCAAGTTGATGACACCCGCAAGCTCACCGGCAGCATCGATTTGGATTCAGCACTTGCAGTAAATTATCCAAACAGCCCCCGTTGGGATTATGGGGTCGGTTACGATCAACGCTGCCAAGAAGCAGCCTACTGGATTGAAGTGCATCCGGCGGACACTTCCAAAGTGAAGGAGGTCATCGACAAACTCCAGTGGCTCAAACAATTCCTAGCGCGCAATAAAGACCTTCGGCAACTGACCAAAAATGCGAACAACCCTTACCGTTGGGTCGCCTCTGGTCGGGTCAAAATACCGAAAAACAGCCCTCAGTTCCGCTTGCTCTGCCAACAAGGCCTTTCTTTTCCCCGGTCAAACGTTACGATCCCATGACTGATCGCCATGCATCTCTCATCAACACTTCGCTACTTCCCACGCCGCATTGGCCATCACCGCCTCTTCGTTGGTCGCCACCACCGCCACCGCGACGCGGCTTGCTGCCGCTTCGATGCGTCGATAGCCATCAGGTAGCCTTCCCACCGCCGCTGCATTCGCTGCGTCGTCGATCACCACGCCAAGCCACGCGGCGTATTGGGCGATGCGGGCACGCACGGGCGCTGCGTGTTCGCCGATCCCGCCGGTGAACACCAGCGCATCCAACCCTTGCAGCGCCGCAGCCAGCGACCCCAACTCTCGCGCGGCCCGGTAACAGAAGAGCTCGACCGCTTCACGCGCTTTCGGGTCGTCGCTTGCCAGGAGCGTGCGCATGTCGGAACTGAGTTCGGAAACGCCGAGCAACCCGGATTCGCTGTAGAGGATGTGTTCGATCGCGCTCGCGTCACGTTTTTCGTGTTGCAACAAATAAAGCACAACCCCCGCATCGATCGTCCCGCAGCGGGTACCCATCATCAAACCATCGAGCGCGGTGAACCCCATCGTCGAAGCGACGCTCTTGCCCCTGTAAAGCGCGCACATCGACGCACCGTTGCCCAGGTGGGCCACCACCACACGCCCCGCCGCGCGCTCCGGTCCCAGAACTTCCGGCAAGCGCCCGGCCACATAGGCGTAAGAGAGACCATGGAATCCGTAGCGTCGCACCCCCGCCTCCCAGTAACGGCGCGGCAAGGGCATCATCTGCGCCTGCCACGGCTGCGAGCGATGAAACGCGGTGTCGAAACAGGCCACCTGGAGCCAATCAGGGTGGCGGGCGCGCAACAACCGGATCGGCCGCAGATTGTGTGGCTGATGAAGCGGCGCCAGCGGAATCAACGCTTGGAGTTGCGTCAAGACCCCATCGTCGATCGCCACCGGCGCAGCGAACTCGTGCCCGCCATGCACCACGCGATGCGCAACGGCCGCCACCGTCACCCCGGCCAAATGTGCTTCGATCCACGCCAACAGCGCCGTGAGCGCCGCGTCATGCTGTGCCTCCAGGTCGCCGTCGAGCGGTAACGCGATCCGTCCCTCGGCGGCTTGACTACCCGCTTGGGCGCGCACCGCGGCAGTGGCAGTTGGCTTGTTGCCCAGGGGGGCCGCGTTGGCTTCTTGCGCGCCTGCTTCGTTAGCGCACTGCCACTGCAACTGCGCCGCCCCTAGACCAATCCCGTCGATCTTTCCCCACCACTGCGCGGTAGATGCCACCCCGTTTTCGTCACACGGAAACAGGGCGAATTTGAGGCTGGAAGAGCCCGCGTTCAAACAGAGGATCGCCTGGGTGTGCGGTTGCGGTTCGATCATCATTTTTTCGTTCCTGGGTCGTTTCGTCCGAGAAACCCGCTGCGCCGTCTCCAGCGCGTCACGGAACCACTCGCGGCGGCCCTCATCGCCAGATCGGTCACGACGGCAACGCCATCCCTTGCGCTTTCGCCGCAACCAGAATCTGCGCAAGCGCACAGCTCGCCACCCGCGTTTCCGGGGTGTCGGCGCGGCTGGTGAGCACGATCGGCACCTTCGCCCCCAAAACGATTCCCGCCATCAGCGCATTCGCCAGATATTCGAGCTGCTTCGCCAGCATATTGCCTGCTTCCAAGTCGGGCACGACCAGAATGTCGGCATTGCCCGCAACCGCAGAGCGGATCCCTTTGACCTTTGCCGCGACGAGCGAAACCGCGTTATCGAACGCCAAGGGGCCATCCAGCAACCCTCCGGTGATCTGTCCGCGGTCGGCCATCTTGCAGAGCGCCGCCGCCTCGACCGTCGAGCGGATCTTCGGATTGACCGTTTCGACTGCGGAGAGGATCGCCACTTTCGGTTCGGTGATCCCGATCGCATGCGCCAGATCGATCGCATTCTGCACGATGTCGCGCTTCTCTTCGAGCGTCGGTTCGATGTTGATCGCCGCGTCGGTGATCATCAGCGGATGCGGGTAGGTGGGAACGTCGGCAAGGAACACATGGGAAATGCGGCGGTCGGTCCGCAACCCCCGCTCTTTGTTCACCACTTCACTCATCAATTCGTCGGTGTGCAGCGACCCCTTCATCAACGCCGCGCACTCCCCTTTGCGGCAAAGCGCCACCGCCACTTCGGCAGACGCGTGCGAATGGGGCGTATCGACGAGCGTGATGCCGTCGAGCGACACCTCCAGTTGCTCGGCCAACGCGGTGATGCGCGCCCGCGGACCCACGAGCACCGGGTTGATCACCCCCGCCTCCTTCGCCTCCAACGCCCCCAAAAGCGCATATTCGCTGCACGGGTGCGCCACCGCCATCCGCACCGGCGGCAACCCGCGCATCAGGCTCATCAGGTGCTGGTAGCGGAGTTCCTTATCAGAGATCGTCACTTCCGGCAGAGCGACCCGCGGCCGCCGGATCTTCTCCGTGGGCGCGACCACCTCCGCGGTGCCATCGATCACCAGCAACCCCTCCTGGTTGGTCGCCGTGCAATCGAAAAGCACGTGGTGGTTGTGGGCGAACTTTTCCCGAACCGTGACCCGCGCGGTGAGCGTATCCCCGATCGCGATCGGGCGGTGGAAACGCAAGTCTTGCCGCACATAGACGGTGCCGGGCCCAGGGTATTCCGTCCCCAAAATCGCGGAAAAGAGCGCCCCACCCCACATCGAATGGCCGACGATTTCGCGAAACTGACCCGATCGGGCGAACTCCGGGTCGACGTGCGTCGGGTTGAGGTCTCCCGAAAGCACCGCGAAAAGGTGGATGTCCTCAGGGCGCAGCGTCCGGGTGATCTCTGCCCCCTCACCCACGGTGATCTCTTCGAAGGTCTTGTTCTCGATCCACACCACCGGGTGCGCGTTCATCATGATCGGTTCCTTTTTGCTGCACCGCATCAATGTACCCTTTTTCCCGCTTTCTTGCAACCGAAGCGGCAAACTGGCGTGCTAAACTCGCCCATGATGACAAACCATGGCTACGGTGTGTTGCTCTATGAAAGCGCGTCAATTCTTTATCGCAACGCTCAAGGAAGATCCGTCGGATGCCGAAATCGTCAGCCAAAAGCTGATGATCCGCGCCGGTTTCATCAAAAAGGTCGCAGCGGGTATCTACACTTGGACCCCGTTGGGACTCAGGAGCCTGCGCAAAGTCGAAGCGATCGTGCGCGAAGAGATGAACCGCGCCGGGGCGCTCGAACTCCTCATGCCCGCAGTGCAACCCGCGGAGCTGTGGCAAGAGTCGGGACGATGGACCTTCTACGGTCCGGAGTTGCTGCGCTTCAAAGACCGGCATGAGCGCGATTTCGTGATCGGCCCCACACATGAAGAGGTGATCGCCGATTTCGCCCGCCGCGAAATCAAAAGCTACAAGCAGCTCCCCAAACACTTCTATCAGATCCAGACCAAATTCCGCGACGAAATCCGCCCCCGTTTCGGCGTGATGCGCGCCCGCGAATTCATCATGAAAGACGGTTATTCGTTCCACGCCTCGTTTGCGGACCTGGAGCGGGAATACCGCAATATGTACGATACGTACACCCGAATCTTCACCCGGCTGGGACTGGAATTCCGCGCCGTCGCCGCAGACACCGGCTCGATCGGCGGCACCGGTTCGCACGAATTCCACGTGATCGCCGAAACCGGGGAAGACACGATCGCGTACTGCCCCACCTCCGATTACGCCGCAAACGTCGAACTGGCCGAAGCGCTTGCTCCGCAAGGTGACCGTCCTGAGCCCACCGCCCCCTTGACCGAAGTGGCCACGCCGGGGGTGAAAACGATCGCCGATCTGGTCGCGTTTCTTGAGATCCCCATCGAACAGACGGTCAAAGCGGTGGTCGTGGAAAGCGAAGGCGGCGAACCCGTGCTGCTCCTGTTGCGCGGCGACCACGAACTCAACGAAATCAAAGCGCAAAAACTGCCGGGAATCAAGAATCCGCTCACCTTCGCCAGTGAAGCCGCGATTCGCGCCGCATTCGGCGCTGGCCCCGGCTCACTCGGCCCCGTCGGATTCAACGGGCGGATCATCGCGGACCGAACCGTCGCCAAAATGGCCGATTTCGTCACCGGCGCGAACCGTGACGGCTACCACTACACCGGCGTCAATATCGGTCGCGACTTTCCCGAACCCGAAGTGGCCGATTTGCGGAACGTCGTCGCCGGCGACCCCTCCCCGGATGGCAAAGGGGTACTCGCGCTGTGCAAAGGGATCGAGGTGGGCCATATCTTCCAGCTGCGCACCAAATACTCCGAAGCGATGCAGTGTACGTTTCTCGACGAAACCGGTGCGGAACGCCCGATGGAGATGGGCTGTTACGGCATTGGCGTGACCCGCATCCTGGGTGCCGCGATCGAACAGAACCACGACGCGCGGGGCATCATCTGGCCAGAGCCGATCGCACCGTTCGAAGCCGTGGTCTGTCCGATCGGTGCGACCAAATCGCCTGCAGTCGCCGAAGCAGCAGAGCGGATCTACCGCGCGCTCAGCGACGCGGGCATCGACGTGATCCTGGACGACCGCAACGAACGCCCGGGGGCGATGTTCGCCGACTGGGAATTGATTGGTGTGCCGTGGCGACTGGTCGTGAGCGAACGCGGTCTGAGCGCGGGGACCGTGGAAATCCGCCACCGCCGGGCCGCGGACAATATGGTGCTTCCGGAAGCCGAGGCGCTCGCTCAGGTGATCGCCGCGATCCGCAATGCGAAGACGGGGGATACGCACGCAACATGATCCGCGGCGCGAAGCGCACCGGCACGTTCCTGCTCCTCTTTGCGCTCCTTAGTGCGCCCCCTACCCTCCAGGCGGGCGCACAGCGCTACGAACCGCTTGCCGACGCGGTGCGCGCCGCGCTCGCTACCGCGACCCAAGCCGACGCGCCACCGCCCATCGCCACCCTTGCGGCGACTTTTCCCGAAAGCGCCCAATGGGTTGCGAAGCAGCAATCGCGGGTTGCACGCTATCTTCCGGACCCCATTGAACGTGACGAACTCCTCTACACCGTCTGGTACGAAGCGGCGCGCGCGGGGCTTCCCCCCGATCTGGTGCTCGCAGTGATCCACGTCGAAAGCCGCTTTCGTAAATATGCCGTCTCCACGGCTGGAGCGCGCGGCTACATGCAAGTGATGCCTTTTTGGGTCGATCTCATCGGCACCCCGGAACACAACCTTTTTCACCTGCGCACCAACCTCCGGTACGGAACCGTAATCCTGCGCCACTACCTTGATATCGAACAGGGCGATCTGGTGCGTGCGTTGGGCCGCTACAACGGGAGCCTGGGGGACCCAACCTACCCCAATTTGGTCTTTGCCGCGCTGAACCACTATCGCTAACCGAAAGGCGCAACGATGACCATCGCTTCGCTTCCCCGCAGCGTCGTCGCGTTGGGGTTCGTCTCGCTGCTCATGGATCTCTCTTCCGAGATGATCCATAGCCTTTTACCGCTCTTCCTAGTTACTATCCTTGGCGCCTCGCCGGTTGCGATCGGGATCATCGAAGGCATAGCGGAAGCGACCGCCGCCATGGTCAAAATTTTCTCGGGGACGCTCTCCGACCGTTTCCAGCGTCGCAAACCGCTGATTTTGCTCGGATACGGCCTCGCTGCCGTGAGCAAACCGCTCTTTCCACTCGCCAACAGCGTCGAAACGGTGCTGACTGCCCGCTTTCTCGATCGCATCGGTAAAGGGATACGCGGCGCCCCGCGTGACGCTCTCATCGCCGACGTCACCCCCGAAACCCAACGGGGTGCGGCGTACGGCCTGCGTCAAGCGATGGACACCATGGGCGCCTTCCTTGGCCCACTCACAGCGGCGCTCCTCATGGCAACCACGGACGACAACTTTCACCTGGTCTTTTGGGTCGCAAGCCTGCCCGCGCTCTTGGCCGTCGCCTTTATCCTCTTTGCCGTAACCGAACCGCCACGCAGCACGCAGACTCACCCAAGCCGCACGCCGATCACCCTTGCGGCAGCTCGCGAACTCCCGCTCCGTTTCTGGTCGATTTTGGCTTTAGCGGCGATCCTTGCGCTCGCCCGCTTTTCCGAGGCGTTTCTCCTTCTGCGCGCCGAAAACTTGGGTCTGGCTGCCACCTGGACACCGTTGGTGCTGATCGCGATGAACCTCGTCTATGCCGTGAGCGCTTATCCTTTCGGCAAAGGATTCGATAGCGGGCAGCGTCGGGCCCTTCTGCTCTGGGGCATTGGCTTCTTGATTGTCGCCGATCTTCTCCTTGCGCTCGCCGACCACTTTTGGTTCGTCTACGTTGGCGCGATGTTCTGGGGCTTACACATGGGCGCCACGCAAGGCCTCCTCTCCGCCTGGGTTGCCGAAAACGCGCCGCACCACCTGCGCGGCACCGCTTTTGGTCTGTTCAACCTGATCAGCGGCGTGGCCCTCCTCGGTGCCAGTACACTCGCCGGAGGGCTTTGGTCTGGAATCGGCCCCAAGGCAACGTTTCTCAGTGGGGCAGCCTTCGCAACCATTGCCGCGATCGGCCTGATCGCGAGCCGAGCGTGGCAAAACCGTTGACGAGACGCCAAAAGCCGACTACTGCGATTGCGGCAGCAGTTCCACCTCCCCGCGAACCCGCACCGTCACGGTTTCCAACTCGCCCGTGATCGGAACCGGCGCGGCTTCGCGTGCGGCCAGAAACGCAACGCCTCGCGGCACGCCCGGCTGCGCGGTCGGATAATCGAGGTCGATGCGAACGAGCCGATAGCCCGAAAAACCCAACGTTTGCGTCACCTGCTCGGCTCGATGCCGGAACGCATGCAATGCTTGTGCCACCAACGTATCGAGCGTTTTTCGCCGTTGCGCTTCCGAAACGGTTCCGGTAAGCGCTACCAACAGCAATCCCTCTTGTTGAAGCGCCCCCACCAAACGCCCCAGCGCTGAATTGTCGTCGCTCACCAACCGAAGCTGCTGCTGCACCACCCACCTCCGAAAGGCGCCTTCCCGGTCCCGCAGCGCTTCGGTATGGTAGCCGGTCGTGTACGCTTCGATGCCCGGAACCCGGTTTGCCCGCTTCAACGCCGCATCGATCTGGCGATTCACCCGATCGGCGAGCTCGGCGGGGTCTTGCCCTTCTGCCTGCGCGCGCAAAAGCGCCACCGTGCGATCGTGCGCTACCTCGGCCGAAACTGCTTCGGCAAACGCCACCCGATGCAGCCGTTCCGTTTCGGCAAAGATGGGTTGCGCAAACAGCAGCGACGCCGCTAGGAGCACGCTGCCCGTGGCATTGCGCAGAGAATTTCGCTTCGTCATTGCGCCACCACCTGTTTCAACACCGCCTGCTGGAAAGGACGGAACCACGCCGCTGCGGTGAGTGCCGCGCGCCGCGCCACACGTGCGGGAAACGCATCGCGGGTATAGAGCGTAGCCACCAGATTGGTCGCTTGGTAGAGCGGCCAGGTGGCGCGGCGGTGCGTTCGCTCATAGGTCAAGAGATGGCGCTGCGCATGCAGCGGCGCGCCCGCGGCCAGCGCAGAGGCGAGCGCTTCGGTGAGCCGCACCGCGCTCGCCAGCCCGAAATTGAATCCGTGGGCCGTGACCGGGTGCATTCCCACCGCGGCGTCGCCGATCAACGCCACCCGCCGCGCCACGAAATCGTGCGCATAGACCGCAACGAGCGGGTAAGCGAAGCGTTCGCTCACCACCGTCATCCGCCCCAACCGTCCGTCGAAGCGACGCGTGAGCTCATCTGCCAACGCGGCATCCGAAAGCGCCATGAGCCGCGCGATCTCCGCGTGCGCCATCGTGACCACGATCCCGCTCACGTTGTGGTTGAGCGGCAACAGCGCCAATGTCTGGCCACCGTAGCCGAACCACTCCCATGCCACGTGCCCGTGCGGCGCGTCGTGCGTCATGCGCACGAGCATCATCGTCCGCTGGAAGTCGAGTCGGCTGGCACCGATCCCCACCTGCGCCCGCACCCGCGAAAAACGGGTATCGGCGGCAACGAGCAACGACGCTCGGAACGTCCTGCCGTCTTCCAGCGTGAGCGACACCTCGCGGTCACCCCGCACCACCGACGCGACCCGCGCCCCAGTGATCAGCGTCGCAGCACCGCGCTCGGTCACCGTCTCGTACAACGCGCGACGGATCCAGTGGTTAGGAACCAACAGACCGATTGCATCGGTTCCCGCGTCGGCTGCGCGAAAACGCAACGCCAGGAGCGACGGGCCGTCGAAGACCTGCGCATCTTTGAGCGGCGACACCTCCGCTTCCGGAATATGCGACCAGACCCCCAAGCGTTCGAGCGTGGCGCGCGACGCGTAGGTGAGCGCGATCTCTCGGCCATCCGGTGCGGGATCAGCGAGCTGCGCTTCCGGTTGCTGATCGAAAAGCGCAACGCGCAATCCCAATGGTGCCGCCGCCAACGCAAACGCCAATCCTGCTGGACCAGCGCCCACCACCGCAATGTCGTACTGGTTCATCGCATGCTCCTTCGTGCTTCGCCTTTACGCACCTCCGGTCCCACCCACGGTGATCCGCTCGATCCGAAGCGTCGGCTGCCCCACCCCTACGGGGACGCTCTGCCCCTCTTTACCGCAGGTGCCAATTCCCGGGTCCAACGCCCAGTCGTTCGCGATCATCGTCACCTGCCGCATCACTTCCGGCCCATCGCCGATCAGCGTCGCTCCCTTCACCGGATATTGGATCTTGCCGTTCTCCACCCAGTAGGCTTCGCTCATCTCGAAGACGAACTTACCGGAGGTGATATCGACCTGCCCGCCGCCGAACTGCACCGCGTAAATGCCGCGATCGAGGCTTGCCACCACCTCTTCCGGCGCGTATGGGCCGGGGCGCAGGTAGGTATTGGTCATGCGCGGTAGCGTCAAATGGGCGTAGGATTCGCGCCGTCCGTTACCAGTAGGACGCATCCCCATCAAGCGCGCGTTCAGCCGGTCGTGGAGGTACCCGACGAGCACCCCATCTTCGATCAACACCGTCTCGCCGGTGGGAGTGCCTTCGTCATCGACGGTGAGCGAGCCGCGCCGTTCGGGCATCGCCCCGTTGTCCACCACCGTCACCCCTTTCGCCGCGACAGTTTCACCAAGCTGTCCGCTGTATGCAGAGACCCCTTTGCGGTTGAAATCGCCTTCGAGCCCGTGACCCACCGCTTCGTGCAGCAGCACCCCCGGCCAACCCGATCCCAGCACCACCGTCATCTCGCCCGCCGGTGCGGGACGCGCTTCGAGATTGACCTGCGCCTGGCGCACCGCCTGTTCGGCCAAGCGGTCGAGCACCGCGTCGTCGAAACGTTCGAGCCCATAGCGCCCGCCGATCCCGGCGGACCCCACTTCGCGCCGTCCGTTGTCGTGCGCGATCACGGTGAGCGACAAGCGCACGAGCGGCCGAATGTCGTACGCAAGCGTCCCATCGAGCCGCGCAACGATCACCGCTTCCCACACCGCAACGAGATGCGCCATCACCTGATCGAGTCTCGATTCCAACGCCCGTGCTTTGGCTTCCAAGCGCTGCAACAGCGCCACTTTGTCGGTAGCGGCCAAGGTGTGAACCGGATCGACCGCCGGGTATTGCGGCGTAACGGCCGCTACCCGCGCAAGCGGCACCGCAGTGACACCCGCCTGCCCCTGCGCGGCAATCGCCCGGACGGTTCGCGCCGCGTCACGCACTGCGTCCGGCTCAAGGACATCGGTGTAGGCGAGCGCCTGTTTTTCGCCATGGATCGCCCGGGCGCCGACCCCTGCGTCGATCGAAAAGCTTCCCGCTTTGACGATCCCCTCTTCCAGTGACCACGACTCCGCATGGCGATATTGAAAATAGAGGTCGGCATCATCGACCGCGTGGCTGGCGATCTCCTGCAATACCCGCGAAACGGCGTGCGCGTCCCACCCCAGTGGCGCCCACAGATGGCGCTCGGCCAGATTCCAACGCTCGATGTTCGTGTTCTCTTGACTCACTGCGCAATTCCCCTTTGCCGACATTGCCCCCACAAGGGTGCTATCATTTTTCCATGACTGCTCATTCTAACAACGCAACGACCCATCCCGCGCTCTCCGCCCTTCGCCCCCCGGCATGGCTTGGCGCAGAGGCGGGCGAACGCCTCGTCGAGCGGCTGGAGTATCTACGCCATACGCCCGCGCGCATCGTCTGGGTAGGAGAAGGCACCGCATGGGCCGATTCGCTCGCCACGCGCTACCCCAACGCCGCGTGCTGTGGCTATCGGCCCGACGAAACCCCCGCCGGTAGCGCCCCGCTTTCCCCCTCAGACGCGGCTTGCGATGACTCGTTCCTTGCACGACTGAAAAAACGGTTCGCAAAAGACAAGCGGAAAAGCGCCACCGTCTCTTTTCGCACTGCCGACCCGTTGCACCTGCCCGAAGAACCGGGCGGGATCGACCTTTTTTTCAGCAACTTGTTGCTCTACCGCGCCGCTGACCCCACACAACTTCTGGCCGCATGGCAACCCCTACTCGCCGAGGATGCACCGCTTTTTTTCGCGACGTTGGGTCCCGACACCCTGAAAGAACTCAAAGCGGCATTGGCTTGCGACTCAGCTCCGCCATGGCCACCGTTTTTGGACATGCACGACCTGGGGGACATCCTGGTACGGTTGCGCTACGCCGAACCGGTGATGGACATGCAAATGCTCACGGTGCGTTACGAACGTCCCGAAACGCTCCGCACCGATTGGGGCCCGTGGCTGGGGCTTGACGCAGCTGAGCGCATCAACGCGATCCCTTTTCCGTTTACCTTGACCGTGGAGCTCGTCTTCGGGCACGCATGGCGCGTCACCCGTCTAGCGCAACCGCAGCAAGACCCCCGGGCGCCGCGCCCCATCGTCTGGCAACCTCGCCCCGGAAAACCTCAGGAACCTACGACACCGCAATGACCACGCCGATCTGGATTTTCGACCTCGACAACACGCTGCACCACGCCAGCGCCGCGATCTTTCCCCACCTCAACCGCCAGATGACCGCCTATTTGATGCGCCACCTGGCGCTCGACGAAACGGAAGCGAACGCGCTTCGGGTGCGCTATTGGCGCGCCTACGGCGCGACGCTCGTCGGGCTGATTCGCCACCACCGCATCAACCCGCGCCATTTCCTGCGCGAAACCCACCGCTTCGACAATCTGGCCGCGCACATTCACGCCCCGAAGCGGCTGGCGGCGACGCTGGCGAAATTGCCCGGCGCCAAAGTCCTTTTCACCAACGGACCCCGCGAATACGCGCGCGCCATTGTCGAACACCTGGGGATTCACCGCCACTTCGTTCGCCTCTTCGCGATCGAAGATCTCGATTACAACCCCAAACCGCGCCGCCGCGCCTATGCTACGGTACTCCATGCGATGAAAGTCGCGCCTTCGCGCTGCATCCTCATCGAAGACAGCGCCGAAAATCTCGCACCGGCGAAGCAACTGGGCATGACCACCGTTTGGGTCACCCGCGCGCGCGGCTTACCGCCCTACGTCGACTGGAAGATCGCTACCGTCACCGACCTTCCGAAAGTGCTGGGGCGGTGGGGCGCTCGGTCATCGCACCCCCGATTGTTCCTTCGCTGACTGTTCCCTCGTCGCCGGGCTCGCCCCTGGCAATGCGACGAGCACAGTCAGCCGCAGCGCCCGCTCAAGCCCCTTCCCGCAGCCACTCGGCCACTTCCAGCGCAAAGTAGGTGAGTACCGCGTCAGCGCCGGCCCGCTTGAACCCCAAGAGCGCTTCAAGCACACACGCGCGGCGCTCCAACCACCCGTTCTGCGCCGCAGCAACCAGCATCGCGTACTCGCCGCTCACCTGGTAGGCGAACGTTGGTACGCCAAAGGTCTCTTTCACGCGTCGCACGATATCGAGGTAGGGCATCCCGGGCTTGACCATCACCATGTCCGCCCCCTCTTCGAGGTCGAGCGCCACTTCGCGCAGCGCTTCGTCGGAATTGGCGGGGTCCATTTGGTAGGTATATTTGTTTCCTTTGCCCAGATTCGCCGCCGAACCCACCGCGTCACGGAATGGGCCGTAGAAGCTGGACGCGTATTTCGCCGCGTAGGAAAGGATCCGCACCTGGCTATGCCCAGCAGCGTCGAGCGCTTGCCGGATCGCACCGATACGCCCGTCCATCATGTCCGAAGGCGCCACCACGTCGGCCCCAGCTGCGGCATGGCAAAGCGCCTGTTTGGTGAGCGCCGCAACCGTCTCGTCGTTCAACACGTAGCCGGTGGGGTCATTGCGCGCAATCAAACCATCTTGCCCGTGCGCGGTGTAGGGGTCGAGCGCTACGTCGGTGATCACCCCAAGCTCCGGCGCTGCGCGCTTAAGCGCCGCGACCACCCGGGGCACCAACCCGTCGGGGTTCCACGCCTCTTCCGCCCCCCAACTCTTCTTCTCAGGCGGCACCACTGGAAAGAGCGCGATCGCGGGAATACCCAGCTTCGCCGCTTTCTCCGCCAACGGCAACAAACGGTCGAGCGTCACCCGCTCCACCCCCGGCATCGACGCCACCGCTTCGCTACGATCCTTCCCTTCCAACACGAAAACGGGCCAGATCAGATCATCGACGGTGAGCGTGTGCTCACGCATCAAGCGGCGTGAAAAATCGTCGCGCCGCATCCGCCGCATCCGCACCGCGGGAAACGCCCCCATGGGAACAACCATCGCACGGCTCCTTGTAATGGTCCTCGATATTCCGATTATAGACCCCCATGCGCTGCTTCCTTTCGTACGCCTGCCCACCGCGCTATCATCGGGTAGGTCGAATACCGAGGAGCCCTGACCATGCCTGAGGAAGCAGCTCACGCACCCCGCACGCCCCTGGCCGCCCGGAAGGAGACGCCGCCCGCACCACTCCCGGAACCGTTCGTCGCCGAACTCCGCGCGCGCTTGGGCGAACGGTTCACGCAAAACCCGGCGGTTTGCGCACAACACGGCCACGACGAATCGCACTTTCCCGACGCCCCGCCGCAAGCGGTCGCATTCGTCACTTCGGCAGCCGAAGTGCAAGCGCTCGTGCGCGCGGCCGCCCAGCATCGCGTCCCCCTCATCCCCTTCGCCGCCGGCAGCTCGCTCGAAGGGCACGTCTTGGCTCCGTTGGGGGGCGTTGCGGTGGACTTCACCCAGATGAACCGCATCCTGGCGATCGAACCGGAAAACATGCTCGCCACTGTCGAACCGGGTGTCACCCGCACCCAACTCAACGCCGCGCTCAAAGAGACCGGGCTCTTCTTCCCGATCGACCCCGGCGCCGACGCGACGATCGGGGGCATGACCGCCACCCGCGCTTCCGGCACCAACGCAGTGCGCTACGGCACCATGCGGGAGAACGTCCTGGCGATCGACGCGGTACTGGCCAACGGCGAACCGATCCACACCGGCACCAAAGCGCGCAAATCGAGCGCGGGTTACGATCTCACCCGGCTGTTGGTCGGCTCCGAAGGGACGCTTGCTCTCTTTACCGCGATCACCGTGCGCCTCCACCCGTTACCGGAGGCAGTCGCCGCCGCGGTCTGCCCTTTCCCGACGATCGGCGCTGCAGTACATACCGTGATCGCCGCGATCCAAATGGGCGTTCCCCTGGCGCGCGTCGAATTCCTCGACGAACGCGCAGTAGCCGCAATCAACCGCTACAGTCATACCGAATACCCCGAAACGCCCACCCTCTTCTTCGAATTCCACGGTTCGGAAAGCGCCGTGGCCGAACAGATCGAACTCGTCAAAACGCTTGCAGAAGAAGCAAACGGCGGACCGTTCCTCTGGGCAAACCGCCCGGAAGAGCGAACACGGCTGTGGGCCGCGCGGCACAAAGCCTACTTCGCCTGCCTGGCGTTGCGCCCCGGCTGCCGCGGCACCACCACCGACGTCTGCGTCCCCATCGCCCGCCTAGCCGAAGCGGTGGAAGCGGCGCGCCGCCTCATCGACGCCTCTGGCTTCATCGCCCCGATCCTGGGGCACGTGGGCGATGGAAACTTCCACACCCTGATCCTCGTCAACCCCGACGACCCCGACGAAATCGCCCGTGCCGAAGCACTCAACGAAGCGATCGTCACTGCCGCGCTCGCGCTCGAGGGCACGTGCACCGGCGAACACGGGATCGGGTTGGGTAAGAAGGCGTTTCTCCGCCAAGAAGCGGGCGAAACCGCCGTTGCAGCCATGCGCGCAGTCAAGCAAGCGCTCGACCCGCTCGGGATTCTCAACCCAGGGAAAATTTTCGAGTAAAATAGTCGGGAACTTTCTGCTGACCGGCTTGTCTGAAGGATCACAGCGTGGCAACAGCAGCCATGGTTTTCATCCTCCCTCCTCCTCCCGCCCTCCTCCCTGAGCGGGATTGAACGCCCGGACGAACCCGTCTGGGCGTCTTTTTTTATCGCCGTGCGTTCGCGTTAGCATCCCCCGTTTTCGGTAGACGCCACCACAGCCAGAGTATGCTGCTGCGCCGCTGCGAACCAATTACCGACCACTGTTTCCACTTCCGCAACCCCCGTGCGCTGCAACGCCGAAAAGAGCTGCGCGGAAACCTGCCACCCGCGGGGTGCCAGCGCGCGCCGAACCTCGGCAAGCGTGGCTGCCGCTTTGCCGCGCGAAAGCTTGTCCGCTTTACTGAGCAAAACATGAACCGGCAACCCGCGCGGTGCGAACCATTCAAGAAGCTGCCAGTCGAGCGGCGTCAGCGGATGGCGGGCATCCATCACGTGCACGAGGCCAATCAGCGCGTCCCGGTTCATCAGATAGTGTTCGATCAACCCCACCCACTGCCGACGCACCGCTTCCGGCACCTTGGCGTAACCAAAACCGGGCAGATCGACCAGATAACACCCCGCAGGCGTGCGAAAAATGTTGAGCAATTGCGTCCGCCCAGGCGTCCGCGAGACATACGCCAGCCGTTTGTGGCCCGTCAATGTGTTGATTGCGCTCGATTTCCCCGCATTCGAGCGCCCGACGAACGCCACCTCCGGTCCCGCCGCAGGCGGCAACCCCGTCGGTTTCGCGATCGAGGTCACGAATGCCGTACCACGAAAAAAACCGTCATTGTTGAGATGCATCAAACGCTTGCACTTCCACGAAAATTGTCACTTCCGTTAGAATAGCAGTTTTGAGTTGCTTCGTCTTGGGGAACCGTCATGAAACCACTCGTAGTCGCTAGCTCGCTGCTTCTCGTCGCTGGCGCCGCGCACGCTGTCGAGCCGGCCCGTGTGCAGGAGATCGTCACCACCATTTGCGCCGCGTGCCATGGCACCGACGGCAACAGCGCTGTTGCCGAATACCCGAAACTGGCCGGACAACACGCCGAATACCTCTACAAGCAGTTGGTGGAATTCAAGAGTTGGAACGGGGAACCCCCCAAGCGTGAAAACGCGATCATGAACGGCATGGTCGCCACCCTCACCAAAGAAGAGATGAAAGCGGTCGCGGAATACTTCAGCCAACAAAAACCGGCAGAAAGCGCCGCGCAAAACCCGGCCACATTGGCGCTGGGGCAAAAGATCTGGCGCGCCGGAATCGCCAGCAAAGGGGTCCCGGCGTGCGCCGCGTGCCACGGCCCGTCGGGTAGCGGGATCCCGGTTCAGTACCCGATGCTAAAAGGTCAACACCCGCAATACACCGTCGCGCAACTCAAAGCGTTCCGCGAACAGCAACGCGCCAACGACCCCGAAGCGATGATGCGCATGGCCGTCAATGCCATGACCGACAGCGAAATGGCGGCTGTTGCCGACTACATCGCCGGCTTGCGCTGAGAACTGTCTGACCGGTCGCGTGAACAGGCCATCTACCCCCGGTCGAGCCTAACTGCTCGGCCGGGAAGTTTTTCTCTTTTGCTTGTCACGTTTTGCCCGGAGCGCAAGCAACCTTTCGACCTCCGCGCGAGAAAACCCCGCCTGTTCCCGCGCCGCCCAATTGACCGGCGGATGGGGTAACGGCGCACGAAACCGTTCGACCAACGCCTGATAGGTCTCCTCCGGCGGCAAACTCCGTTCGGCACACAACCAGCGAAACCAGCGACCCCCTGCCGCCACGTGGCCGACTTCGTCGCGCAAAATCACATCGAGCACCGCCAGCGACGCCGTGTCGCCAATTTGCCGCAACTTCTCCTGAATCACCGGTGTCGCGTCCAACCCGCGCGCCTCCAATACCCGCGGCACCAACGCCATACGCGCCAGCGGATCGTCCATCGTCTTCACCGCCATCTCCCACAACCCATTATGGGCAGGGAAATCGCCATAGAAAAACCCCAACGCTTCGAGCCGCGCGCACACCAAACCGAAGTGGTACGCCTCCTCCGCCGCGATCCGAAGCCAATCGGCGTGAAACGCCGTCGGCATCGCGGCAAAACGCCACACACAATCGAGCGCCAGATCGATCGCGTTGAACTCGATGTGCGCCACCGCGTGCAGCAGCGCCGCATGCCCTTCGCGCGTACCCACCTTGCGCTTCGGCATCGCCGCGGGCGGCAACAAGACTGGCCGCTCAGGGCGCCCTGGCTGCAGCAGTGGCGGCGGCAACGGCCGTTTTGGTTCGACGCGAAGCGCGCCTGACTGCCACCCCTGCCACAACTCCTGCGCGCCCGCGCACTTCGCCGCCGGTTCGGCGGTCATCAGCACCCGAAACGCCGCCTCATGCACCGAACGCCCAGAACGCTCCGACTGTTCCCCTTGTGCAGAATGCGCCACATTCACTGGCATCGTTTCCCTCATGGGCGCTCCCAAACCCAACGGCCCGATTATGCCGCACAACCCGCGCCGCCCGCGTTACAATCCCAAAAACAGCGTACCGCAGACCACGCCACAGCGCGCACCTTCACAATCCGAAGAGAGGAGAACCCCGATGCTTTCGGTTGCCGACGCCCAAACCGCGATCCGTGCCGCACTCCAACCTGTGATGGCGTGGGAACTCGTCCCACTGCCCCAAGCGCTGAACCGCATCCTTGCCGAACCGATCCTTGCGCCGTTCAACGTCCCAGCCCACGACAACGCCGCCATGGACGGTTACGCGGTACGCGCCGCGGACCTTGCCCCCGATCGACCCACCACGCTCACCGTGATCGGGAGCGCCTTTGCCGGGCACCCCTTCACTGGTGCGCTCACCGCCGGCACCGCAGTACGGATCATGACCGGCGCCGAAATCCCCAACGGGGCGGACACCATCGTCCCGCAAGAACTCTGTACCGCCCACGACAGCGCCACCGTCACCATCCCCCCCGGGCAAAAAGCCGGGCAACACCTGCGCCGCGCGGGCGAAGACCTTGCCGCCGGCAGCGTCGCGCTACCCGTGGGCCGCCGCCTGGGCGTTGCCGAACTCGGGCTCATCGGGTCGCTCGGCATCGGGTCGGTGCGCGTTTATCGCCGGCTGCGCTGCGTCGTCCTCTCCACCGGCGACGAAATCGCCACGATCGGCGAACCGCTCGCCCCGGGACAGATCTACGACAGCAACCGCCATACGCTCACCGCCGCGCTCACACGCCTGGGGTGCGACGTGCTCGACTTCGGCATCGTGCGCGACGACCCCGAACTACTGCGCGCTCGCTTCACCGACGCAGCGGAAACCGCCGACGTGGTCCTCACCTCCGGCGGCGTCTCGGTGGGCGAAGCCGACTTCATCCGCCAACTCATGAGCGAACTCGGCGCCGTTCACTTCTGGCAACTGGCGATCAAACCCGGGCGACCGCTTGCGTTCGGCCGCATCAAAACCGCCTGGCTCTTTGGGCTGCCGGGTAACCCTGTCGCCTCGTTGGTGGCCTTCGCCGCGTTTGCCCGCGACGCGCTGCGCTACCTGCAAGGAGAAGACCCGGTGACGCCCGCAGAACCGATCCCGGTCACCCTGGCGCACCCGATCCGCAAAAAACCGGGGCGGCAAGAGTACCTGCGCGGCACATTGGCGCGCGAAAACGGCACGCTGGTGGCGCACGTTGCCGGCGCCCAGGGTTCGGGCATCCTCAGCTCGATGACCCGCGCCACCGGCTTCATCATCCTTCCCGAAGAGGCCGGTGACCTACCGGAAGGGGCAACGGTGGCGTTCCTGCCGTTTGCGGTGGTGTTTTGACGGACGGGAAACAGGCTATTCCTGCAACATGATCAGCGCTTCGTCCAGTCCATGACGGAAATAGTGCAACCGGCTGGAACGGTCGGCAAGATGGGCTGCAGAAACGGAAGCGAATGAAAACGGGAAAAAACTTGGCGACCCCATGACGACGGACAACGCCTGTCCTGTGGTCGCTTGCGCGCGCAAATAGGCCTCGGTCAACCAAGCAATCAGTGCTGCTTGATCGATCGCAACCGAGGAAGCAGGGCGATACAGGCCCTGCTCATCGGTCTCCACAAGCACGCCCCAATCCACGAAACTGCGCAGAAGCCGTTGTGCTGCCCGTGAAACCGTTTCACGCTCTCCATATTGCTCGCGCAATCGGCGTTGTACCTGACTGACCGTCACCGCACCTTGAAGCCTGAGGAGTCGCCCCACGTTGGCCGCTACCGCGCCCCAGAACGGATAAACCGCCATAATCATGCCCCAGTGCACGGCAACATGGCACTCGCGCGGCAGTTTGACAAGGAATTTGAGCCCATCTTGTTGCAGAGGGCGCAGTTCAAGCGGGGGGCGAACCCAGATTCTCATCAAGATCGTCACCGTCTTATCTAACGATCCGCGGGCAGCGGTATTCGCGGACTGAAACGCGCTTTGAAGCTCAGAACAGAGCGCCGTTTTCACCGCTGGTGTGTGCATTCCAGCAAGAACCAAACCGGCAGCGTAGTCTAGCCATTTCAGACGCACAATCCGATCAAGGCCGATTTGGCTCTGTCGCGATGATTTCATCGGTTTTGTCTCTCAATTTGGACGAAAGGCACGATCAGCTCTTCAACGCTGATACCGCCATGCCCCACAATGGTTTCGCCTTCGCGCACAAAAGCGGTTCGGTACGGTGCGATTAGCGCCAAATAATCTTCTGGCAAACCGATGGGCGGCCATTCCAACGACTGAGGGAAACGCTCTTTAATTTGCGCCCGCAATCTGTAATCCGAATAGACACGCACGCGCTCGCCGCGCACGTCCGCAACCGCCCCTTCGGCAGGTCGCCCCACCCCTTGCGCCTCAACGTTGCCGTGGTCCGAAGCCAGGTACGCCTGGAAACCTTTGGTATGTAGGATACCGAGAAGATCCCGCAGGAATCCCTGCTTAGTCCAAAGACGAACCTGGTTGTGCATACCCGCTGCACCCAGCGCCATGCCGTGCAGAATCTGGTCGACCTTATCGATGACCAGCCCGACGACACGTAATTTGGGCCGAGAGATAAGCTCAGAAACTTTGTCCAAATCCCCTTCGCCCAGCCCCTTGGCGTAAGCCACCTCATTTGCGTTAAGCCCCTGATCGACCCAGAACTGCGTCCAAAGGGCTGGCTCTTTGTCTGTGGTATGGATACTCGCCGGGAAAAAGATCGGTGGCTTGCCGGCAAAGGCGGCTTGCCGGGAAACCGAGGTGATAGTGGGAATCCAAGCGAAAACGGCGTTCTCACGGAACCGCAGAGACGAATCCTGCTCGCTGAGTACCTCACGCAAGACGATCCATTGGTCTAGGGCGAGGCCATCTACCAACAGAAAAGCGATTTTCGAGCGTCGGTCGTCTCCGAGGCTTCGGGCGAGGAACCGCGGGATGTGATGCAGCATTACCGGTGGTGTGGGCGGCAGGTTGATCAGACTCCCGTAGCGCTTCATCACCCAATCGGTGAGCGCGGAATCGATCCGGGATCTCAGAGCCTGAAGGCGCGCCCGGTATCCTTCCGGCAGGATGGTGTCCGGCTCCAGCTCCAACGCGACGAGTTCCGCCCAACGGTAAGCAAACTGCAGCCACTCCCCATGACGCACCTCCACCGTGGGGATCGTCTTTTCAAGGGCATCCAGCAGCCCCTCCATGCGGCGGCGTCGGTTCTCCTCGGAGGAGACTTCGATCCCGTAAGCCACCCAGGTCTTGGCAAGCATCTGCGATTGCTTGTGCGGAACCGGCTGGAGCAAGCCCTCAAAGAAAAGATTATCGAGGTAAATGCGGACATCGGGGTGGTCGAACGGCAGGTGCGGGGTGCTTAGGGCATAGTGCGCCTCCACCTCGCGCACCTTGCACTTTTCACCGAGCATTTGAGCTGCGAATTGGTCGAGGAACACCGGCCAGCGCTCCTGCAAGAACGCAAAGAATGCTTGCCCATCCGGAATGATGGCCTCCAGAGGCCAATCCTCGAACCGGCCGTTTTGACGAAGCATTTGGATCAAGCGCTCATCGAGAATGGCCGGAATTCGTTGTCCACGGTAATGGCGGCGCAGCAAAACTCGGAGCAGACCCTGAGGCTCTTTGATCAGTTCTGGCGCAATGTCAAATACATGACGCAGGATGAAGTCTTTCGTAGCGTTGTCGCCGAGCTGCCCCGGCGCGTGCCTCAATTGCGCATCGAACAACGCATCGAGATCAGCCCGATCGAGCGCCGCAACAACGGGGTAGCTGAGATTCGGAAAGAGATCGCTCAAGGAGAACGAGAGCTTGCGGCCAGCCTGCAGCAGGTCGTAGGGTAAGGCATCAAGATCGCTCGACGGCGATCTCAGCACCACCACCAGATCGGTTTCCTCGCCGCGGTCCCAGCGGGAGCGGAACTTGGATTCGTAGGCATAGCGAAAGGCGACATGATCCTCGAACGGGATCAGCTCAAAGCCCCGTTCCCGGATCCCTTCGAGAACACCTTCTTCAAGGAGAAGGCCATCCGGATCCGCGACCAGGGTAAGCCGGGCGACTTGGGGTGTGAACTCCCGCAGGATTTGGTCACGCCAACTACCCATGGACGCCTCCCTCCACGCGGACGAGAAGCAGGGGCGCCATTTCCGGCAAGATCTGGGCCCTGCGCTCGAGTTGTTCCCTGAAGCGTTCTTCCTCCTGTTCCAAGAGACTCAGGCGATGGTTACGGACCTGGGGCAGTCCGATGCGCTCGATGGCTCTGCGTCGCGCAGCGAAGGCGTACTCGCCCTTTTCGCGCTCCCATGCAAGGCGCTCCTGGTGAGCGGCTACCAGCTCGTCGTAGATCGTCTTCCCCTGGCGCTCCGCCGTATCCCAAAGTCGCTCGAAGGCTTGATGCGAGGTCTCGACGTCCAAATGCCAGAGGATCGTGGGCTTCGTTACCACCAGTTGATCCCAGATGTGCCGGGCAGTCGGTGCAAACACCCGACCGTCGTCGGCGAGGAACAAAGGCATGATGCGTCTTCGCCGCGTCTCGGGTTCCGGGTCGAGTCTCTCTTGTGTGTCGGAAAGATTCGTGCGCCGCAACGCACCACACGTGACTGAAATCTGCCAAAGCGACCAAAAACCCCTGATCTCTGGGGCAAGACCAGGTAGCGTGATGACCGGGATTGGTTGTCCCGGGGCAAAGGGAGGCAGGCGCATGGCCAGCCCACGCACCTTGGGATCTTCCAGCGTCAAGTGGTAGGGACACACTGATTTATTCGCAGATCGATGGGCCGAACTCATCCCTGACATGCGAGAATTGAAGTACTGACATTTGATAGGCACTTGACGATGCAAGCGAGCTTTTCCGAACTTGAATATGCGAGCAAGAAGAAAGTGACGCGGCGCGACCGGTTTCTTGCCGAAATCGATGCGGTAACGCCTTGGTCGGCGCTGGTGGCTGAGATCGAACCGTTCTACCCGAAGGGAACCGGACGAGGCCGGCCGCCGATTGGCGTGGAACGCATGCTGCGCATGTATATTGCCCAGCAGTGCTTCGGATTGTCCGATGAAGGGATCGAAGACGCCATCTACGACAGCCAGGCCATCCGGCGCTTCGTTGGCATCGACCTGTCGCGGGAGTCTGCGCCCGATGCCACCACCCTGCTCAAGTTTCGCCGCCTGCTGGAAACGCACCATCTGACCGAGCGCATCTTTGCTGCCATCAATACCGTGCTGGCGCAGAAGGGTTTGATCCTCAAGGAAGGCACGGTCGTTGATGCCACGATCATCGCCGCACCGTCCTCGACCAAGAACCGAAGCGGCAAGCGCGATCCGGAAATGCATCAAACCAAGAAGGGCAATCAGTGGTACTTTGGCATGAAAGCCCACATTGGCGTCGATGCCGAAACCGGCATCACCCACACGCTGGTGACCACCCCGGCCAACACCAATGATGTCACCCAAGCCCATGCCCTGCTGCATGGAGAAGAGAAAGTGGCCTTTGGCGATGCGGGCTACCAGGGCGTCGAGAAGCGGCAAGAGAACCGCAACGGCAAGGTTCGATGGGAAGTCGCGATGCGTCCGGGCAAACGCAAGGCGCTGCCGAAGACGGCGATGGGCAGGTTGATCGACAAGATCGAGCAACTCAAGGCAAGCGTGCGTGCCAAGGTCGAGCACCCGTTTCACATCGTCAAGAACCTCTTCGGCATGAAGAAGGTACGCTACAAGGGATTGGCGAAGAACACTGCGCAGCTCTACACGCTCTTTGGGTTGGCGAATCTGCTGATCGCCAAGCGGCAATTGTTTGCGCTCAACGCCCAAGGTGCGTCCTGAGAGGGGCGAAATGAGGAAATTCGCCGAGAAACGAGGCGAAAGCCAGCCGAAAATGGCGGCAAAAAAGACATTTCTTGCCCACCGAGGTGTCAATGTCGAAGGGATACGGTCAATCTCGCTCATTTCCAGTCAAATGCTGATTTGTTCAGCGTGTCCGTAGCTCAAAGGGCTCGCTTCTGCCTCTTTGCTGGTGAAGACGACATGGGTCAGTCGCTCGCCGCCCGGCCAAGTGAGCTCCCAGGCGCCGTGCTTCCTCTCCGCCTTGCCGCCGTGCGCCTGCAGGTAGCTTACCGTCATGCGCTCTACCCAATGTGGGAGCGGATGAGCCAGCAGCCGCTGCGCTTCACCGGGATCTAGGTCTTCAACAGAACCGAGCACCGAGGCGCTTTGCCGAGACTGGCGGGCCTGCTCCTCAATGCTCTGCACCACTTCATTGATTTTCGTTTCCGCTTCCTCAGGATTGAGGATGGCCTCCACATACAGATCATCGAAAATGCGCCCCGCCTGAGCAGAGTCGAGCACGTCACCGGTCTTGTCGATGCCGAACTCCTCGAAGATGACCGCCAGTTTCTCTTCCAGAACCTCGCGGACACGGTGCTCGACCGAGTCCTCGAACACGAAGTTGATGGCGCGCACCGTGTGGCTCTGGCCGATGCGGTCCACCCGGCCGATGCGTTGTTCCAGGCGCATCGGGTTCCAGGGGATGTCGTAGTTGATGACCACATGACAGAACTGGAGGTTGAGACCCTCACCACCGGCGTCCGTCGAGATGAGGATGCGGGCATCCTTGGCGAATGCGTCCTGGACGCGTTTGCGCTCCTCCATGTCCATGGAGCCGTTGAGGCACACCACCGTAAAGCCACGCTCGCTCAGGAACTCGAACAGCATCTCCTGGGTCGGCACGAACTCGGTGAACACCAGCACCTTGAGATCCGGATCGCCTTCCTCGGCCTGAAGACGGTAGATCCACTCCAGGAGCGCTTCGGCCTTAGCGTCCGGGCCTTGGGCTTCGCAGCGCTTGGCCGCTTCCAGGAGCCGCTTCACCTCGGCCCGTTCATTCTTCAGGGCCTTGAGCCGGGTCTTGAGCAGCGTTTCCATCAGCTCCTGGCCGTCCAGATCGGCCCAGTCCTCCTCGCTGAGCTGCGAAAAGAGTGTGAGCTGTTCCTGCGGAGCATCGAGCGCTTCGAGGCGCCGCTCCAGGGTGGTGCGGATGGCGCAGGTGCTGGAGACCACCAGGCGCTGCATCAGAATCATAAGGAATCCGATGGCGCTGCGCTTCTCGAGCATGGCCTGGTTGTAGCCCTCGCGCACGTATTCGGTCACCGCCGCGTAGAGCAGCCGTTGATCCCGGTGGCGATCCTCCCAGGAGACCGGCGCAAGCTCCGTGCGCCGAGGTTTGAAAAGCGGCTTGCCCTGCGCGTCGATGGCCCGGCGCTTTTCTGTTCGGATGACGTAGGGCTGTACCCGCTCCTTGGAAATACTTTCCTCATCGGGAAACGCTTCTGGATCCAGTAAAGAGAGGAGCCGCCTAAAATGATCCGTCTTCCCCTGGTGCGGCGTAGCGGAGAGCAGGAGCAGGTAGGGCGCCGCCTCGGCCAGCCCCTGGCCGAGCTTGTAGCGGGCCACCTGGTCCGTGCTCCCACCCAAGCGATGGGCCTCGTCCACGATGACCAGGTCCCAGCCGGCGGAGATCAGGTCCTCGAAGCGTTCCCGGTTGTACGCGGCCACCTGATCCCTCGACCAGCCGCGCCGGCTGTCCAGGGGCTTCACAGAGTCCATGGGGCAGACCACCTGTGGATGGCTCTGCCAGAGGTTGTCTTCTTGGGCAATGCGGCGGTAGGCGGAGAAGTCGCTCGGGATGAGCAGGCGGAACTCCTCCCCGAAGTGGGTGCGCATTTCCGCCACCCATTGGGTCACCAGGCCCTTCGGGGCGATCACCAGCGTTCTCTCTACCTGCCCTCGGAGCTTGAGCTCCCGCATGATAAGACCTGCCTCGATGGTCTTGCCCAGGCCCACCTCGTCTGCCAGGAGATAGCGCACGCGGTCGCCCGACATGGCCCTGGAGAGCGCTCGAATCTGATGGGGCAACGGGATGACGTTGGACACCATGGGAACCAGCAATACATGACCCTCGGTGGCGCTAGTGGAACCTTCGAGCACCCCGGTCACCTTGGCTGCGGCAGCCACATAAGCTATGCATCCGGCTTCAATCTCTGGCCGCAGGTCGGCACTCAGCGGCCGCAAGGCAGAGCAGGGCACGCGCACCACCGCGTCCTGGTTCGGCAACCAGATGCGGCACACTGTCTGATCCCACAAAGTTTGTTTTTCGATGACCTTGCAGGCGCTCTTATGAACGGTGCTGTAGTGCCACTCGTGATTCATTGTGGAAACCAGGTTCGCAACACATCAACAACCGATCGGAACGTTTCGCAGTCCATCAATCCCTTCACGCCCGCAAGCTTACCAATTTCGGCAAAGTCTCTGGGTGAAATGGTCCTTTTGAGGCGCTCCCTCATCACATATTCAAAAAGCTCCTTGGGTTGTTCAGCCTTGAGTACATCCACAGGCTTGCCGAGCTTACTTGAACGATCTGCAAGCCAGGTATTTAGTTGCTCTGCTGATATGCCGCAATAGGAGATCAATGCGTTTTCGCAATACCAAAGCCATTGCTCCAGCTCGGGCACAAAAATAGTGATAGAACTGTTTCCGCTCCAGGTGTAGGAGTCGAGCTTATTTTGAATTTCATCGCGCACTTGCTCGGGCGATTGATTATGGTCACGACCAGAACCGTGATGATCCCATGTAAGAAGCGCTTTTTGGTATTTCCCTTTCTTCATTCTCGTCAGTTCCGGACCACTTTGCACCATCCCAGAATCACGCTGAGGGTGCCGCTCAATGTCGAAAGTAATCTGGCGAATGCCCAACGCCAGAGGTTTATTTAGAAGCGAATTCATAAAGGCTTGTGCATCCGCGTCGGCAACATATAGGAGCAAGTCCTTCATTCAAGCACCCCCGCCGCAAAAACAATCCCCAGATCTGGCGCGCCGTCCCAGTCCTTCAGCGCGGGATGATTACGCCCTGCAGTGATATGTGCACCGTCCGTATCACGGCTAAAGCAAAGCAGAGGATCAATGCCACACTGCTGTACGACAAATGGGGAATGAGTCGCCACTAACATCTGAGAACGCGGCACTGTTGAAAGTGAGCGCAGAATAATTTCAAGTGCCTTCGGATGAACTCCGTTTTCCGGCTCTTCAACCATGTAAAGAGCAGGCTCCGGAGGTAAAAACGCTGGCAAAGTCAATGCAAGCATCCTCAGTGTGCCATCCGACAGTACCCAGCTTGGAGCCTCAAGCCCGTTTTCATATCGGAGCACCAGATATTCGGCATTATCTGCCTGCCTTCTAGCCCATCCAATGTTCACCAAGTCAGGCAATGCATAGCGCAAATGTTCAACCCAGTTATATACAGGACCCGACTCTGCCCAGTAAGGCCCCAAACCACCACCCGCGCCAAGAAGACGACCAACGACACGAGCTAAATTCGTACCGTCAAGCTCCAAATCTGTGGGTCGAGTGGCAGGACAGGGTAAACGCATGGCTGGGCTATTGAGCTGAATGTAACGAACCCCTTGCATCAGGAATCGTCGCACAGTATTGGCTGTCGGATAACGCTCTTCGTCAGGCGGTGTGAGAGCAAGCGTCAATTTATCCAATCCAAAATTGAACGAATCCTGATAGGTTCCCTTCTCTCGTAAATAGAAGTCGGTCCCTTTCGTGGTTTTGCCCAATAGTCGTTTAGGTTTTACCTTGGGGCTGAATTCTATTGTCCTGCCACTAGGAAGCCAACTTTTCGAATACTGGCGAAGAATTTCATCATGGACACAAACCCCTAGTTTTGGATCCTGCTTGATTGCAAGACGATAGTTGATCAAGCTTTCTGCCAAGGCGGGCAGTTGATCAGAAAGATCGAGCCATAGCTCAACCTCAATAATTCCTCCTTGACGCATCCAGGTAAGATCATCGAAATCGGCAATATGTCGAGATTCAACGGCTACAGCCGGACCGTGGGCCAGGCAATCTCTTACAAAGTCGATGGCATCAAGAAATGTCGTCTTTCCAACGCCATTCGGTCCGACCAGAACATGAAAACGCGACAGTGGGAGATTTGATAACTCCCGAATGCCTTTATAATTTTTTATAGAGATGCCTACGATCATGATTCTCCTCCCACCCTTGTCACCGCCTGGTCGTACCACATGAGAAGCTTGGGATCCTCCTGGAGGACGTTATCGGGGATCTTGCGCGCCACGGCGATTATGGTCGCGTAGTCCCGATCCTGCCATGCCTTCTTGAAGCCGGCGCGGACGGCCTCGAGGCGGAACACCTTCAGGCGCCTCTGCTTGGACTCGCGGTACTCCTCGAACTCGCGCAGCAGGGCCCGCTCACGGAGCTTCTCCAGGTCGCTGGCCTTGTTGGGGTCCGGGACGTACCAGCGGTCTTTGGCGCGAGTGATGAGGACTGAGGACTGAGTGCTGAGTTGGCCGTTCTCCTCCGCCGCACGGCCGGAAGCCAGCTCTTCCTGAATGATTTTGCGGAGGTCGGCGCTTTGCTTCATCCAGGAGACAAGTTGGGCTGGAATCGGGCCCTTGCCGTCGTAGCGGAGGAAGTTCTGCTCCAGCAGTTCATCAAGTTCGAGCATTTTTTCGTTCTTCTTCCAGCCACCAATCTCCTGCATGAACTGCGGTTTAAGATCGCCTGCAGTCTGCGGCTTCCTGGTGAGCTGCTGCTTGAGCCACTGGATGGCGGAGGCCTCATCGGTGACGAAGAGCTGGAGCTGCAGGATCTCTTTCACTTTCATGCGCTTCTTGTCGTACTCCGCGACCTGCTCGGGCAGGAAGTACATCCCGTCGCGCTCCGGGAAGCGCTGGGCGAGACCGGCGTAGAACTCCGCCGCGGAGAGCGGTACCGTCACGCCCCGCTGGACGTGGAAGGCCACCATGCGGTCGAAGAGCAGGTAGTTCTGCCGCTCGGCGATGACCTCCGCCTTGCCGTCCTTTGAGACGAACACCGGAAGTTGTTTCAGGTGCGTGCGGACGAAGTCCCAGACACCTTCCTCGGTGCCGGCTTCGCGCTTGAAGCGCTCTTCCAGCCCCCCGTTTGGCTTGTAGCACGAAATGACCAGGTCCTGTTTGACGGCATTGGCGCTGGTCACCTGCTTGAACGAGCCCTGCTTCTTATCCAGCGTGCGCACGTCGGCGATGACGAAGCCCGCGGTTTGCAGTGCTTCCTGAATGCTGTTCCATACGCTGTTCTTGGAGTTGTGGAACTCCACCGTCATCCAGCGGCCTGGCTTGAGCACCCGATAGTATTCCCTGAAGCATTCGGTCATCAGCCGCTGGTATTCCGGCAGACCTTTGCCTTGGACCTTGTTCTCGATCGCTTCGGGCTCGTTGTTGGTAAAAACCTTGAGCCAGGATTCCCAGAGGAAGTTAAGTTCGGAGTACATCAGATTGCCGCCAAAGGGCGGATCGGTGAAGATGTAATCAATTGAATTATCTATTGGGGCGAAGCCCAGTGTTCTTGATTCCAAGATATTGTGTATTTGAATACAGCGGCCATTATCTGAAGAAAGGATGGCTCGGAATCTACGCTTGAAGTTCTCAAAGATCGAGCCTTCGCGCGGAAGTGATGGAACATACAATGTGCCTTTTAAAATCCCCCCCGCCGTATTTTTCGGGTTACGATTATCAAATCGAAAGCTGGATTGTATACTGCTGATCTGCAGCAATCCGGTAAGAACAAACAAACCATGAAGACTATTTCGATTCTTAAACTTACTAGATAGCGCCCCCAACACCCACAAATTCCGCTTGGTATAGAAATGGTGCACGTGGGTGAGGCCGATGTCATCGTTGCGACGAGATTCTTCGCCCTCCGGCATTCGGTCGGTCGGAAACCAGTAGGGAATGTCCAGCTCTTCGATCTTTTCGATCAGCGCCAGATCAAAGGCATCGGGCGTCTTTTCGTAGCGCTTCTTGCCCACGCTGTAGTTGATCAGAACCGGTACCTGCTTGGCCTGACGGATGGTTTCGCCGATGCTTTTGTCGTATCTGGTCACCCAGGCGCGATCCATATTGCGCTTGGTCAGGCTCGCCCCGCAGTGCGGGCAGGGAAATTCGTCTCTGACCTTGCCCGCTTCCTTGTCCACCGCCGCGTGCCAGAAGATCACCTCCTCGGTGCAGTCCGGGCAGACGAACACGTCAGACCAGACGGTGTAGTTGATCGTGCCGCGGCATAGGATCGACGCGATCAGCGCCCGCGCCTCGTCGGCCGTGCGGCATGCGCGCAGTTTCTCGGCCCACGTCGTCGCCTCGTTCGCAGCGGTGGTGGTGAGCGTGGCGTACATCCAGCCGCATTCGGCTTCTACCTCTTTCAGTATCTGGTTGGCTTCGCGCTCGAAGGCGCGCACGTCCACCGGTGTGTTGAAGTTGTAGGCGATAAAGGTCGCCGCCGGCGAGAGGTCGTTCAGCACAGCGCGCCGCGCGCCGAGCTTGGAAAAAGGCTTCCAGACCGTTTTGCCGTTTTCGTCCTGTTCCGGCTGGTAGATGGTGCCTGCATCATCCACCTTGTAGCCCAGCGACTCCACGGTTGCGCGGTCGCCGCAGAGTTGCGCCGCCACGCCGGTCATCCCCGTGCCGCAGAAACCGTCGAAGACCACGTCGCCCGGCTCGGTATAGTGCAGGATGTAGCGCATGATTGCCTTGTGCGGCACTTTGGTGTGGTAGGAGTGCGCGTTGTAGATGGGATCGTTCTTCCCCTCGCTCACATCCGCCGCGAACGGCTCCTTGCTGTACGGCACGTTCGGGTCGTAGGGCTTGCCGTAGTGCTTGATGAAGTCCGCGATGAAGGGGTTCGGACACGCCGTGTAATACGGTGGATCGGAGAGGTTCAGGATGTCTTTGATCTCACCGTGCGGGAAGCCGATCTCGTCCTTCCAGCGCTGGAGCAGATCCTTGTTTGAGTCCGCATGGCGCATGCGCTCGGCGAGCTCACGCAGATGCGCGTCATCCCCCATCGGCCATTTCTCGACCGACCCCATCCGTTCCACGGCGTCTTCCACCGTGGTGAAGGGCACACCGCCAAGTTTGGCGTGGAGTTCCTCCAGCCCTTCGCGCAAGAGGCGGAGGAAGTGCTCCCGCCGCGCTTCGTCGGAGGCGAATGTCTGGCCAAGACATTCGCCCGGTTCCTGGTTCCTGGTTTTGAGATCCTGGTTTTCAAAAAGGTTGTTTTGGTGGTTCATGTGAACTTTACTCCTTTTACTCCTTTTACTCCTTTTGACTGAATGAGGCGGAATGGAGCCGTCTTATTGCCATCATGCAATGCTCCCCAATACGCGCTGCTCATTAAAATGCGCATTAGACGGCTTTCAATGCAACATTCAATGAGCAGCATTATTGCTTTGCCCATTCATAACGCGCCCAGCGTCCTCGCCCCGGTTCCTGTATTTGCGGGTTCTCTTGCCGTAACTCTCGCATCAACCTGACCACTTGATTCCTGTCCAAATGAGTAATCTGGCGAATCTCCGCGTTACTCAATCCAGACTCTCCCCGGTCAGCGCGCTGCTTAAGAATGCTCAACACTCGAGTCTTCGCGGCTTCCCAGTCAATGCGGCGGTCTCGCTCGGGATGACCGGGCGCCGAGAGGCGCCGGTGCAGGTCGGCACGCAGACGCCAGTAGGTGCCCCGGCCCGTGCCGCCACGCTCCAGATAGCCCAGATCGAGTTCCATGCGGCTCAGGGTTTCCTTGGCGTCGCTTTCCGTCTGCTGGGTAATACGGGCTGCCGTGATGGTGTCGATTTCGGGATGCCTCAAGAGATACTGCAGGGTCAGCAGCTCCTCGACTGACAGGATACGACCCTTGTCGGCCTCTTGTGCCACGAAAAGCCGAAAGGGAACAGACAAATCGCTGGCGCGGAAGATAACCCGGACCGCTTCGCCTTCATCGAGGATCTCGGGAGGCTCCTTGCCCTCAATGAGCAAAGCCTGGTACATCCGGCGTACCCCCAGGTTGCTGCGGTTGACAAGTCGCAGGCGTGTCAGGGCATCCACCAGGGCCGGATTTCGGGGAACCGGTTCATGGCGCAGGATGTTCTGCGGCGTGATGCCACCCGGTAGCCCGCCGGGATTGCTGATTTCAAGACGGTCGCGAAATTGCTTGACCAGGATGGGGCCGTAAATCCGGTAATCGGCATGAACGAAGGCATTGAGCAGTGCCTCACGCAAGGCGATTTCAGGATAGGTCCGGATTTCGAAATGGAACAAGCCCTGGGGAACGGTGGTGATTGGGTTGTCAGCCATGATCCGGTCGAGGATGCGATCCAAAGCAATGGGAAGTGCATCGTATCCATCTGCGCGATCGGAATAGTCCGTATCAGATACCATGCGCAGATGCGTCCAGACGTAGCCAGGGAAATGTTTCCGAATGGCACGCTCCGTTCCGCTCAGCAGCACCCCCGATCTCAGCAAGCGTCCGTCCCGGATGAGCCCGAGCGTAGCAAGCAGTTCCCGATCGGGTCGACGTAGGAGATCGTCGGGAGCATTCTCGCGACGAGCGGCCTCGCGGAGACGTTCCATCGCCGCTGCAGAAACCAGGGATTCAGGCATGTCGGAAACCGGGGTGGCGGTAAAATCGGTTTCGCCGGTCTCCACCATGATCCGACGGCGCAAGGTGCCCGTAAGTGGCTGACAATCCTTCCCAATTCGGATCTTGCCGCGTCCCTGCGTGTCCGTGTAGGGTGGCAGACCAGGATAAATCTGCATGACAATGAGTCGTCCAGTTCCTTCCGGGACCGGAAGCTCCTGGAATACAGGGGTCAATTTGGGATCTGTGGAGTCGTAAACCGCCTTTTTCAGCCGATTGATATCGATCTCTGGTGGCACGCCCAGGATGGCATTGGATCGTCCGACTGCCTTGTCGTTCACACCGAAAATGACGGTTCCCCCGCCACCATTGGCCATGCAGACCGCCATTTCCACGACCAGGGCTACAGCATCCTGAAGGCTGCGGGTGTTCCATTCCTTGAAATCGAGATCCTGCCCTTCAAGGGCATCCGCCGGCTGATGTTCTAGCTCATCAAGGAGAGAGCGGATCTCGTCGAGCTCTTTCATTACAGCCTCATTTTGTTTTCATTTGTGCACACTGGTAATTCTCACTCCAGTACAATTCGGACCTTGCCGGGCTCGTTGCCCTTGGTGCGTTCATCAAGGTATTCCTCAAAGCGTTTCTTCATCTCCGCGGGCGTTGCCGGTGAGCCGCCTTTGAGAAGGGCTGCGCGCAGATCCTCGGTCTTCACCGCAACCTTGACCAGCCCGGAGAGCACCTCCTGCAGGGCATGGATGAAATCCTGGCCCAGTTCATCGGGCAGCTTCCGTTCCTTGAGGAAGGCATCCACCAGCTTCCTGGGCTCGGGCTTGAGCAGGTCGAGGTTGCCGCGGGTGGTCGGGTCCTCCAGGTTGGCCAGCAGCGTCTGGGTCCAGTCATCGAGGAGCTTGTCCAGTTCCGTGTCCAGGTGCTCGAGCACGGTCGCGGCAGGTGCGGCAGGTGCGGCAGGCGCCTCCGTGCCGGGCCGGAAGGAGCAATGCGGGCAGACCGGCGCCGCAATGAGGTCCTGCTCGGTGAGCGCGAAGCAGCTCTTCAGGCCGGCCAGACGGTTCTGGAAATCGGTCAGGTGCTGGCGCGGCATCAGATCAATCGTGGAGAGCTGCTGGAGTTTCTTGAGCCGCTCGTCACGCAGAAGCGCACGCTTGCGCTTGTCCTCATTCACGCCTAGTCGGGAACGGGCGTGCATGGTGAGATAGGCTTGCACGTAGGACTTCTTGAGGTCGGTGAGCTTGCGCAGGGTCTGCTGGCGGAAAGCGCTGGACGTGCGCTGGGCCGGGTCCGACACCTGCGCGAGCACCGCATCTCGCGTCGCCTTCATCTGCTTTACCCATTCGTGGTCCGTGGGCAGCACCGCCTCGGCGGTGGAGAGATAGGAGGCCACCGGGCCCAGGTCGCGGACCAGCTCCTGCAGGGACTCGATCTCCGAGAGAACCCTCAGACCGTCCTCGTGACGCGTCACCTCCTGGACGTCATAGCGAAAGTTCCTAAACTTACCGGGCGAGGAGTAGGCCTGGAGGGATTCCAAGAAAGTTTTGGTCTGGTTGAGTCGGTCGCGCAGCTGAGCAGCTTCCTCCTCGGCGAGCAGATTCCTACCCCAGAACGACAGGCCGCTTTGTAGGCTCTGTTGGGCCAAGACCAGCTTCTCCACCACCGCGGAGACGGCTTTCTGGAGCTGTTGGACCGGCTCTTCCTTGCCCTGGGTGATAAGCTGCCCCATACCCGACGCAAGCCCAAGCAGACCGAAGAGCGCCTTGAGTGCGGGCAGGTTCCAGTCTTTGGGGCGTTCGATGTGCTTGAAGTCGACCAAATCGTTAATCGGCGTCGCGGCCAGTTGCGGCAAACCAGTAGCATCGAACTTTTTGCCGGGAATCGAAAGCACGATATCCCCGGAGTTGACCAGTGCAGCTAGGACCACAACAACCCATTGAGGCTCTAAGCGGTAACCTTTCTCTGGTGCGAAGTACTCAACGCCAAAGACCTCCTGGATCAGCTCCGAGCGGTTGACCACCTGGCCTTGCCCTTTGTTATTGAGGAGGTTCAGGATGTGCTTCGCGTATTTGGAGCGGTACGGGTCGAGCCGCTCGCCATCGAGGAGCTCGAGGGCGTCGAGCACGGCGTTCGCCTGCTTGCTGCGATTCTGTCCGGCGATGGCACGCAGAGCGTCCTGTGCCGCCTGCTCGCGGTTTTGACTCGTGATGAGCACCGAGAAGTAGGGATACTCAGGCGCTTGGTCCTGAAAGTGGGCCGCAAGGATCATTCCAGCGACGGTGTTTACCAGGTCGCGAAAGTTGATCCGCTCATGATCAGCGATGCCGAGGCGTTCGCGGATGGGTTTGCCCTTGGCCCATTCGATGAGAAGCCGGGTGCGCGCCTGGTAGGTGACTTCAAAAGCATCCGCGACATGCTTTTGTAACCACCCCACCAATTCCCGCAGAAACCCGGCGGCTTTCGACTCATAGGTGGCTTTTGCGTGGCCACTCGAGGTGGAGGCGAGATCAAGCGCTGCGGCGTAGCAGCGAAGCGTCTGATCAAACGCGTCGGAGCGCGTCTTGAGCCGGAAGAAGAGTTCGTCGTTCCTTTTTTCGTCTTTAAATGGCGGTGGGTCAAACGGCTGGATGAAGTAAAGATAGAAATCACGTGGCGGCACAGCCGTTGACCTTTCATTGGGAGCGCCAAAGAAAAGATAGCCTTGACGCGCTGCTTTGCGTTCCAACCAAGTGAGTTCGTGCTGCCAAATCCGGTAACCGGTGACGTAAGTTTGGTCGGTGCACTCCATGACCCGTTTCAGGGCCTCGTAGTAATAGCGGTCGAGCTGGGAGGCATCGAGGCTTTCGGCGCGCTTCTCGATGAGCGCGTCAAAGTCGTCTGTCTTCTTGAGATCCAGGTAGTACTGACGGTTATTTGGGTTGAAGGAGATGAACTGGCCGCTCACGGTCTTGTGGATCTCGCGCAAAACCGTTTCCACCTGGGAAAGGAGGTCGTCGGCCGGGTCTCCACCCAGTTCTTCGATGCCGGGCTGGTAGAGACAGAGCGCGTCGCGCAGCTCCTCGGCCGTGGCGCCCAGGGGTGCGTAGATGTCTCCGGTCGTCAGCCGGTGGACCGAGAGCGCGTGGATGATGCGGAGCGCCATGGGCTTGTACGCCGGCCGGGTGAAGGCCTGCTCGATCCGGGACTCCAGCACCTGGCTGCAATCGATCACCGCCTTGATGTCTGGGACGGCGCGGAAGGAGGGATTCTCGCGCAGGTTCGTCCAATAGCTGTCGTAGGCGATGAGACCGGGCCGGTCTTGCGGCACCTCTTGGTCGAGGAGTTTTTTCATGGCCAGAGAGATGGTCTTGAGCACCTCGCGCTTCTCCACCGCCGTGACGCGCTCAAAGGTGTCGATGTAGTCGGGATGGACCGGGAAGAGGCGGACGAACTCGTCCATCCGCTCGTTCATGTGGCCGTAGAACTTGGCGAACGGCGTGAGGTATTCGCGGATCTTGGCCTGCTGCTCACCGGTCTTCTTGAGCAGGCGCTCGGCGACGACGAACTTCACGTCCTTGCGGGCGATGAGGATCTGTTCGAAGCGGTCCTTGACCCGGCGGATGCTGTCGGCGACGAAGGCGAAACGGGGGCTGTCGAAGATGGTCTCCTGCACACCCGCCATGAAGCGGAAACGCAGGTCCTTGCAGACCTCACCCACCTCACGGAGGAAATTGAGGTCTAGGATCAATTCCTGGTCCTTGCGGGTGCGGAGATAGTCCAGCAGCTCATCCACGACCAGGAGCAGGCCATGGTCCGGATAGGCCTTATGGAACGCGGCCATCATCTCCTCGAAGGCCCGCTTGTTGTTGGGGACCTGGCTGGCATCCGGGAAGGTATAGGTCACGCCCATGGCGGCCAGGTACTCCTCCAGCTCGCCGACGAGGATGTCCCGCAGCGACATGGTGGTGGCCCCGATCTCGGTGCGGACCACCTTGAACTTGCCGGCAATCGCTCTTGCTGCTTGTGCCACCTGTGCGTTGCCCAGATAGGTCCGCAGGTCCGCGTGCTCGGCGATGCTGGAGATCACCGACATCAGGTGTGACTTACCGGTGCCGTAGTTGCCCACGACAAGCAGCCCCTTGTTATCGACGGGCTGGTCGAACTGAAGCTGGGGGATCACAAGGCCGGTCAGCTTTTCGGCCATCTCGTCGGAGATGACGAAGGTGCGAACCAGCTGCTGGGCAGCAGAGGCTTCATCGGCATCCCGTAGCTGGACTACGGATTCGATGGGCTCGAAATGGATCAGGTCACGGTATTTCATTGGTTACCTCTCAGGTCTATCCGTATTGGCATCTGGGGTGATCACCAGAAAATCGCGAATTGGGTAGCGTCGATATTCGGGATGGCCTGGAGCAGCATAGATGATATGCCCATCCGCTATCGACCCATTCCATGCCGCGATAACGCTCTTGTTCCGAGACAACCCCTGAAGTAGACGCATAGGATCGTGCTGCAAGTGGACATCGAAAAGGATCTCGATGTTGTCGAGCAAAACCAGTTCGCCTGGGGCTGCACGGACGATTTCGCTCAGGAGTTTTTGCGTCAACAAAGCCCGTTGACGTTCGGTCAGGTCCAACATGCGGCGGGAGAGTTCCAGATTGACGTTGATGAGTGGCACAGAAAGGCTCTCCGCAAGCCCTTGAAGCACGGCTGTTTTGCCAGTTTGAGCCCCGCCAACCAGTAAGATGAGCTGAAAATAAAGCGCTTGCACTTCATCGATTCGTTTTTTTATTTCTGCTCCCGCCGGCCACATCGGGCTTTCTCCACCCTGTCGAGCAGTCCGCACCACTTGATCCATTATGCCTGATTTTGCGCGGGTTCCCACCCGCCACAACCTTGCAGCCCCACTCCTTTTTCAGTACGTGCTAATATCACCATCGAAACGATCGATCGACTGGTTTTCGCCCTACTTCACAAAGGAGCCCCGATGGACCCAAACACCCTCAAACAGCTCGTCGGCGAAGCAGCGGTGCAAGAGATCCCCGATGGCGCGGTAATCGGCGTGGGTACTGGCTCGACGGTGAACTGTTTCATCGACGCCTTGGGCCGAAGCGGCAAGAAGCTTGCGGGCGCGGTTTCGAGCTCGGAAGCCACCACCGCGCGCCTTGAAGCGATCGGTGTGTCGGTGTTGGACGCGAATACGGTCGAATCGCTCGCGCTCTACATCGACGGCGCGGACGAGATCGACCCCAACTTCTGCATGATCAAAGGCGGTGGCGGGGCGCTCACGCGGGAAAAGATCGTCGCGGCGATGAGCGAACGCTTCGTCTGCATTTGCGACGCGACGAAGCGCGTCACGGTGCTGGGCCGTTTTCCCCTGCCGGTCGAGGTGATCCCGATGGCGCGGGAATACGTGGCGCGGCAATTGCGCGCGTTGGGGGGCGACCCGAAACTGCGCGCAGGGTTCACCACCGACAACGGCAACCAGATCCTGGACGTGCACGGACTTACGATCGACGATCCGCTGGCGTGGGAGCGGCGGCTCAACGACATTCCCGGCGTAGTCACGAACGGCATCTTCGCGATGCAGGCCGCGCATGTGCTGCTCCTGGGCACACCCAATGGGGTCGAGCGGTTCGTGCGGCAATGACGGCGTGCGGCTTTCGCCCTGTCACCAAACCGTCACATTCCCATGCTAAGATTACCGGCACGTTCTGAGGAGAACCGCTGATGAATCTGAAGCCGCACACCCTTTCCGTTTTCGACAGAGAGATCAACGAATTGCGCACCTTGGTGCTCACCATGGGGCGAGAGGTGGAAGCGCAGGTGCAGCGCGCGGTCGAAGGGGTGCGTACGGGCAATACCGATTTGTTGGAAGCGGTTCGTTCGAAAGAAAAAGAGATCAACGCCGAAGACCGCGAGGTGTTCGAAAAAACCGTTCAGCTTATCGTGCGCAACGCCCCCACCGCGAGTGACCTGCGGCTTGCGCTTGCGACGATGCAGATCGCGACAGACCTGGAACGGGTTGGCGACGAGGCGAAAAAGATCGCGAAAGCGGGGTTACGCCTGCTGGATCGGCAACCCTCTTTCACGCCCAGCGTCGAGCTCGATCTGATCACCCGTACCGGCGTGGAGATGCTCCATGCGGCGCTCGACCTCTACGCGCGGCTCGAAGACGACCAGGCCAGCGAAATCCTGGCGCGCGACAAAGAGGTGGACCGGATGTTCAAAGGGATCCTGCGCGAACTGATCACCTATATGATGGAAGATCCGCGCACGATCTCGCAGTCGATCGAACTGGTCTTCATCGCGAAGGCGCTCGAACGCGTGGGCGACCACGCGAAGAACATCGTCGAGCACGTGATCTACGTGGTGGAGGGCAAGGACGTGCGCTACCGCGGCTCGCCGCCGCAAGCCGAGGCGTAAGCTTCAACCGCTCAAGGGGCGGCGCCGCGCCAGGCCGCTGCGGCAAGCATCACCCAGCCCGCGATCAGCGCCAACCCGCCAAGCGGGGTGACCCAACCCGGCAGCCACCGTTCGCCCAAGAGCGCGTGGAGGTAGATCGAGCCGGAAAAGAGGACGATCCCCGCCACCCACGCAAGCGCCGCCCAGCGCAACCACAAGGGATGGGGCGCGGTTCGCAACCAGACCCCCACGGCCAACAACCCCACCGCATGGATCAGGTGGTACCAGGCCGCGGTTTGGTAGGCGTCCTGCAACGCTGGGGAAAGGTGGGTGAGCGCGTGCGCGCCGATCGCACTCAAGACAACCCCACACCCCCCAAACACTGCCCCCAGTGTCAGCACGACGCGGCCATTGAGCCAGCGAAAGAGCCCTTTGGGTTTGACGGGCATCATCTGCGGGTAGGATCAGTTTTGCGGCGGGACGTAGTTGGGGATCGCTTCTGGACCCGCGCCCGTGCCGAAGAGGAACTGCTCCATCTGTTCCTGCAGGAATTTACGCGCCTGCGGATCCAACAGATTCAAGCGGTACTCGTTGATGAGCATCGTCTGGTAGCGCTGCCACGCTTGCCACGCCTCTTTCGAGATCTGCTCATAGACCTTCTTTCCCAGCGGCCCTGGCAGCGGCGGACGTTCCAGCCCTTCGGCTTCTTTCTGTAACTTCACACAAAAAACGGTTCGTGTCATGGACTGATCCTACTGAGTGAGCGTTTTGACGAACACTTTGCTTCGCCGTTGGTAATTGTAAAGTTCTCGCTTCTGTTTCGGAAGGGCATCGACGCTCACTTCCACGAACCCCCGCTCCAGGAACCAGTGGGCGGTGCGGGTTGTCAGCACGTAGAGTTTTTCCAAACCCGCTGCGCGCGCCCGCGCTTCGATCCGACGCAGCAGCTCCTCGCCGATCCCGGCGCGACGGTATTCCGGCGCGACCGCAAGGCACGCCAATTCGCCCGCCCGCTCTTCCGAAAAGGGGTAAAGCGCCGCGGAGCCGACCACCACGCCGTCGTGTTCGACCAGGATGAAGCGGGTGATCTCTTGCTCCAGGAGCTCGCGGTTGCGCCGCACCAGGGTGCCGTCGGCTTCCATCGGCGCAATCAGCGCGATGAGCGCCGGGACGTCTTCGCTGGTCGCGTCGCGATAGCGAAAGACGGGATTCCGGGTGATCATCGTGCCCACCCCTGAGTGGGTGAAGCATTCGAGCAAGATCGCTCCGTCGAGGTCGCGCGCGATGAGGTGCGCCCGGCGTACGCCGCGCCGTACCGCGTCGATCGCGTACGGCAGGTAGGCGCGCAGATCTTCGGAAAAGGTCGCGCCAGCTTCGTCCAGCCGCTGCTGCGCTTCGGTGACCGTCACCGACGCCATCACCCCTTCCCCTTCCGGTGTCGGGATTCCCGGTGCGTCGCAGAGAAAGATCAGCTTTTCCGCGTGTAGCGCCACCGCGACTTCGGCTGCCACCTCTTCCATGCTCAGGTTGAAGATTTCGCCCGAGGGCGACGCGGCGATGGGGGAGATCAGCACGACGTTCTCTTGTTCCAGGTCGGCTTCGATTTCGTCTGCAATCACCTTGCGCACCGCGCCGGTGTAGAGGTAATCGACCCCTTCGATCACTCCGAGCGGACGCGCCACCAGGTAGTTGCCACCGGTGATGCGCATGAAGCTTCCCGCCATCGGGGTATTCGGCAACCCCTGCGAGAGCTTGGCTTCGATCTCGAGCCGCGTGACCATCTGCGCCGCTTTCACGCATTCCAGCGCTTCGGCGTCGGTGACGCGCATGCCGCGGTGAAACTGTGGCGTCAGCCCACGCCGCGCCATCTCCGCGTCGATCTGGGGTCTGGCCCCGTGCACCAACACCAGACGGATTCCAAGCGCAGCAAGGAGGTTGCAGTCGTACGCCAGCCGCTGCATCCGTTCGCCTTGCGCCACTTCACCGTCGAACGCCACGACGAAGGTTTTGCCGCCGAACGCGTGGATGTAGGGTGCCGAATGGCGCAGCCACGCAACGAACTGCGCGACCGCTTTACTGTCTTCGAGCGCGATCGGCACCATCGCCTCCGGCGTTTCTGTCCCTTGCTTGCGCGCCGCACCGCTTGCTTTCATCCGTTGTGCATCCCTTTCATTGTGACCACCACACCGCCGTTTGCGCGAGCGCCGCGACCGCTGCAGTTTCGGCCCGCAACACCCACGGCGCCAGCCCCAACGCGACCGCCTCATGTTGGGCGAAGTATCGTTCCTCTTCGGGGTGCCACCCCCCTTCCGGCCCCACGAGGAGCACGACACCGCCCATGGGCGGTGCGCGCTTTGCCACCGACGTAGCTCCCGGCTGCAACCAGAACCAGGTGATCGGTGGCGTGACCCATTCGGCAAGGCGTTCCGCGAATGCCGTCAGGGGTGTCACCGGGAGGATTTCCGGTACGGTTGCCCGACCGCACTGCGCGCAGGCGTTCGCCGCCACCTGTTGCCAGTGCCGCCGTTTCTTCTCCGCGCGCGCGGCATCGAACCCCACCTGGCTGCGCGCCGTGACAAGCGGCACCCAATGGGTCATCCCAAGTTCCGTTCCCTTTTGCACCACCCAGTCGAGCCGCTCCGCGGGAAGAAGTGCGGTGGCGAGTACCCGCGGCGTTGGGGGTTCGGGTAGCGGCGTGACCGGCTGCAACGCATCTACCGTCACGGTGCGGCGACCAACCGCCACGACAACCCCTTCCCACTCCCGCCCTGCGCCGTCGAATAGCCGAATGGGATTGCCCGGCAGAACGCGCCGCACCAGCGCGTGGTACGCGGTTTCCGGCGGCAAATCCCAGGGCGTTTGCGGCGCGGTGTGCCACGAACGGGCTTCCGGGGTATAAAAACGGGGAGGAAACACGCCACGGTCCCGATACGATTTCGATGCGATTATCCCAGATTTCGGTGCGGCACGCAGTCCAGCCCCTTCATGGGCCAGCGGACTCATGGTTGCCACGGCCCGCGCAATAACCTTACCCATAAATGGGTTGACGCTGCGCTGCAGCACGCTATAATTCGCTTCACGTGACGCGGGGTGGAGCAGTCCGGTAGCTCGTCGGGCTCATAACCCGAAGGTCGCAGGTTCAAATCCTGCCCCCGCAACCAATCCAACCAACCCCTGTGGTTGGTTTTTTTGGATACAACATTTCAACAATTTTCGTAAAATCAAAATGAATGCCAACGAAGCGATCGACGCCCTCTCTGCCCTTGCCTCGGCACCCCGGCTTGCCCTTTTCCGCCTCTTGGTCCGCGAGGAGCCGACGGGGTTGGTTGCCGGCGAAATCGCCGAACGTCTTGGGATGAGCCCCAGCCAGGTCACGTTCCACGCGAAGACGCTCGAACGCGCCGGGCTCGTGATGAGCAACCCCGAAGGGCGTTTCGTCCGCTACCGCGCCGCAATTCCCCAAATGCATGCGCTCATCGCCTATCTCACCGAGGAGTGCTGCGCTGGGCAACGGGAGGTGTGCGCGACGATGCGTGCCGAATCGGGCATTGACGATCACTGGTTTCAATCAACCGAGGAGCCATGCCGATGACGGAAAAACGGAACGATCCGTCGAAACCACCCATGGTATTCGACGTTTGGGCAGAACGGGGCACCTCCTACGGAATCGCTCGCACCAAAAACGCAACCGTAATTCTCGATACCGATATGGCGGGGCGACACGATGCGTTCAACCCTGCCGAACTGCTTCTCGCTGCGCTGAGTGCCTGCATGCTTAAGGGCGTGGAGCGCATCATTCCCATTCTCAATTTTTCCTTGCGCCATGTAGCGATTCGTCTGCACGGTGAGCGACGCGATGTCCCGCCTGCCCTTGCTCGGATCTGCTACACGATTGGGGTAGACAGCGTGGAGAATGACCGGCGGCTTGATCTCCTACACGAAAATCTACGCAAATACGGTACCGTCTTCAATACAATCGCGCCGGGCACCCAGCTCAGCGGTTCTATACACCGCATGAAACGGGTTTTGGTACTCTGCACCGGTAACTCGTGCCGATCGCAAATGGCCGAGGCGATCCTCAATCACGACCTCGCTCCGTTCGTTCGCGCTTTCTCGGCAGGCGTTGCGCCGCAGTCCGAAGTGGCGCCGAACGCGCTCGAAGCGCTACGGCGCGCCGAACTCCCCACCGAAGGGCTCGCGCCGAAGGATGTGGCACAGTTTCTCGACGAACCGTTCGATCTTGTGGTCACGGTGTGCGACCACGCCCGTGAGGCGTGCCCCGTCTTTCCCCGCCCCATTCCCACGTTACACATGGCCTTTCCCGATCCGCACGGGCAGCCGCTCGCCGCGTTCGAAGCGGTACGGGACGCGATCCGCGCCCATTTGGTCCCTGCGGTTGCCCAAGCGTTGGCCGTTCCTTTCGCCCAGGAGAACGCGTGATGAGCGCCCAATGTGACGTCACAGCGCGCCGCGCGGCAGGCGCGCCCCTCGGTTTTTTCGAACGTTACTTGACCCTTTGGGTGGCGCTTTGCATCGTCGCCGGGATCGTTCTGGGGAAAGTGGTCCCCGGTTTCTTTCAAGCGATCGGCCGTATGGAGGTCGCTCAGGTCAATTTGCCGGTCGGTCTCCTCATCTGGGTGATGATCATCCCGATGCTCATCAAGATCGACTTTTCCGCATTGGGTGGCGTCACCGCGCATTGGCGCGGCATTGCGGTGACGCTCTTCGTCAACTGGGCGGTCAAGCCCTTTTCGATGGCGCTCTTGGCGTGGCTGTTCGTCCGGCATCTGTTCGCGGAATGGCTCCCCACCGAGCAGCACGACGCCTACGTTGCCGGGTTGATCCTGCTTGCCGCTGCGCCGTGCACGGCGATGGTCTTCGTCTGGAGTCGGCTGTGCAACGGCAATCCCTATTTCACTTTGACGCAAGTGGCGCTGAACGACATCATCATGGTTTTTGCGTTCGCACCGATCGTCGGTTTTCTCTTGGGCGTTTCGAAAATCGAAGTCCCCTGGGAGACGCTCTTCCTTTCCGTGGTGCTCTATATCGTGATCCCGGTGGTGCTTGCGCAGATCTGGCGCCGTCGGTTGCTTGCGCAAGGCGAAGCGGTCTATGAAGCCGCGCTGGTGAAGTTGGGCCATGCGTCGATTGCGGCGCTCCTCATCACCCTGGTGCTGCTCTTTGGCTTTCAAGGGGAGATCATCCTCGATCAGCCGCTCATCATCGCGCTTTTGGCGGTGCCGATCCTCATTCAGGTCTTTTTCAATTCGACCTTGGCGTATCTCCTCAACCGCACAGTAGGGGAAAAACACGAGGTCGCCGGCCCGTCGGCGCTCATCGGCGCGTCCAACTTTTTCGAATTGGCCGTTGCGGCAGCGATTGCCCTCTTCGGCTTCGAGTCGGGTGCGGCGCTGGCTACGGTGGTGGGCGTCTTGATCGAAGTACCGGTGATGCTCGCAGTGGTGGCGATCGTGAACCGCACCCGCGCGTGGTATGAAGGCCGAGCGGCCCGCGAAACTGCTGCGCTTTGAGCCCGAAAACACCCCCCACCCCGCAGAGAAAGGAGAAAACGATGACTGCTTCCTCGAACACAACAGCCCCCAACCCGGCACCGCCGACGCATCTTGGCTGGTTCGTAGGCATCCCGACGGCTGCGGTGGTGTGGTGGTTCGCCTATTCGCACCTTACCGATTGGGCCGATTGGGTGGTCGCCACCCTAGGCTTGCGCCGTGAGACCCATCTGGGTGAGGCGGTGCACTTTTTCGCTTATGACGCGCCCAAAGTGCTGCTGTTGCTCTTGGGTATCGTTTTCGTGATGGGCGTCGTGCAGACCTTTTTTGCCCCCGAGCGCACCCGGGCGCTCCTTTCGGGCAAGCGGCTGGGCATTGGCAATTTTCTCGCGGCGCTTCTGGGCATCGTCACCCCGTTTTGCTCCTGCTCGGCAGTACCGCTCTTCATCGGTTTCCTCTCCGCGGGCGTCCCATTGGGGGTCACCTTTTCGTTCCTCATCTCCGCGCCGATGATCAATGAGGTGGCGCTGGCACTGCTCTTCGGCCTCTTTGGCTGGAAAGTGGCCGCGCTCTATCTGGTCACCGGGTTGTCGATTGCGATCGCCGCGGGGCTTGTGATCGGCAAGCTCAAGATGGAGCGCTACCTACAAGATTGGGTGCGCGACATTCACATGGGAGACGCCGCATTGCCCACGGGAACCACACTGACCTGGAACGACCGCTTTGCCGCGGGGCTGCGCCATGTGCGGGAGATCGTCGGCAAAGTGTGGCCCTATGTCCTCATTGGGATCGCCGTGGGCGCCGGAATCCACGGCTACGTCCCAGAGGAGTTGATGGCAAAGCTCTTGGGCAAAGATGCGCCGTGGTGGGCGTTGCCTGCCGCGGTAGCGATGGGGGTACCGATGTACACCAACGCGGCAGGGATCATCCCGGTGGTCGAAGCGCTCATCACCAAAGGGGCCGCGCTGGGCACGACGTTGGCGTTCATGATGAGCGTGATCGCACTTTCGCTACCGGAGATGCTCATTCTGCGTAACGTTTTGAAATTGCCCCTGATCGCGACGTTCGCTGGCGTCGTGGCCATGGGGATTTTGTTCGTCGGTTATCTCTTCAACGTGCTGTTGAACTGATTGTTTCGTGAAAGGAGTCCGCAATGGAAATCAAAGTTTTGGGTACCGGCTGTGCGAATTGTAAGAATACGGTACAACTGATCGAGTCGGTAGCCAATGCGTTGGGCGTCTCTGTTCAACTGGAAAAAGTGGAATCACTGCCCGAGATCATGCGCTACGGGGTGATGAGCACACCGGGTGTTGTGATCGACGGGAAAGTGGTTCATGCCGGCAGCGTTCCCACGCGCGCGCAAGTGGAATCCTGGTTGAGACCGGAGTCGTGAATCGGGCTTGAAGGGGTTGCGGCAACCGCTGCCCTTGGTCTGTGCCGACGCACTCAAAGCCCCGCCGCGGAACGAACCCCGTCGATTGCCGCGGCAATGCGGGCGCGGTGGTCTTGCCACGCCTGGTACTCGGCTTCGAGCACCGCGATCTGGGGTTCCAGGGTGTCTACGGAATCGCGGATGCGCGCCAGGCTTTGCATCCGCTTTTCCAGCGCTTCGGCTTGTTCGGCCAATGCTTCGTCCATCGGCACCATCACCACCCGAACCCACGCCAGAAACTGACGGTAGTGGCGTTCCCAACGGGCTTCGATCTCCCGCCCAACCAGCGACGCAAACTGCTCGATCACCCGTTTTTTGCCGTGCGCGAGCAGAAACCCCCACCCGGCCACCTGTTCGAGCGCTGCTTCCCGTACGTCCTGGATGCTCGCGATGAAGGTCTCGTACTGCGGCGGCTCCGAAGGGGGATCGCATTTGAGCCCATACTCCGTTTCGAAGCGGTGGTAGAGCTTGTCCACCATCGTTTTCAATTCGCCGAGTTTGCGGTTGCCTTCCTCAAGCCACTCCGAGATGCGATCGAAAAAACGTTCGATTTCGCTGCGCATCTGCGCTGAAAAGGTCGCCTGCTGGAGCGCCGCGACCACCTGCTCGACTTCTGCGCGAATCCGCCGCCGACCGATGAGTTCGAGCAGCGCTTTCGCTTCACGAGCGAACAGCGCTTTCGCCGCTTTGCTGCGCTCGGCCAATGCGTCGAGCTCCTCTTTTTCGCTCTGCACCTTCTTGAGGAGGTAGAGCATCCGAGCGCGGTTCTTGTGGCGCAGCCCGTTGAGCTCTTCCAGCTGGCCGTGGAGCTGCGTCAATTTGGCTTCGATCCCAGTTGCGGCAAGGAGCCCCTCCAACGCGGCTTTGAGGTGAATTTCGCTGATCTCCAGACGACGATCGACCAGCGCTTCGGAAAGCGCCGCTTCGAACTCCGTGATCCGCGACCGCGTCACCAACGCGTCGTCGCGTCGAATGCGCCCCACCAGGGCCCGTTGCGCCGAAAGCGGGAAAATGTGCGAGACCGAAACGCCCAAATGGTGCGCGACGTCGGCGACCCGCGCGTCGATCTCCGCTTCGATCTCGGCTTCGCTGCGCAGCCCATCCTCCAGCGCGTCGATCTTGTTAAGCACCACCAAGGTCGCAGCGGAGCGGTCACCACCGCTTTGGATGAACCGGCGCCAAACCGCGAGGTCGCTGCGGGTAACACCCGTATCGACACCCAGCACGAAGACGATGGCTTGACATTCGGGCAACAGCGACAGGGTGAGGTCGATCTCCGCACCGATCGCGTTGAGTCCGGGGGTATCGACGATCACCAGCCCCGCGGCGAGGAGCGGGTGCGGATAGCGGATGATCGCGTGGCGCCAGGCCGGAACCAGAACGGTTCCGTCGGGCTGCGGTTCGAGCCCGTTTTCGCCGCTGGGGTCGATGCGAAATCCGAGCGACTCCGCCTCATCGACCGACACCTGTTCGACTTCGCAAACCCCTTGCGTTGCCGCTAAGACGCTCTGCGTGTCCTGCGGGTCGAACGGTCGCCGCGTCCAGAGCTCCGGCTGCATGCGGGCGTCGCGTAACGTGACGTCGCGCGCGGCAGCGATCGGCAAGAGCAGCACTTCGGGGGTTGCACCGTCGAACCATTCGAGCTCGGTTGGGCACATCGTGGTGCGCCCCGTCCGCGACGGCAATATCCGTTCGCCATGGTCGGCAAAAAAAAGCGCGTTGATCAGTTCGGTCTTGCCACGGGAGAATTCGGCCAGGAACGCGACCCGCAGCCGTTGGGTATCCACGGCATCGAACGCTTCGAGCAACCGGGCGCGCACGCGCTCACGCCCAGCCACTCCGGCATCGCTAAGCGCCTGCTGCACGATTAGGAGCGCCGAGCGAACCGACCCCCGCCACGCGTCGAAATCGATCAGGTACTGACCCAGTGCCATTTCGGCTCAAGACTGTCGTGAAGAAGTAAAAGGGTAGCACAAAAAGGATCGATCGAACGATCAATCCGCCTGACACCGCGGGCACCACCAGGTGCTTCGCCTCTGCTGCACGATCCGTTCGATCGGCGTCCCGCACCGGCCGCAAGGCTTCCCCTCTTGCCCATAGACCGCAAGCTGCAATTGAAACCACCCTTGCGCGCCATCGACGGTGACGTAGTCCCGAAAGCTGGTCCCACCAGCGGCGATCGCGGCGTCGAGCACCGCACGCACTGCCGCGATGAGTCGCGCCCATTCGTCCGCGGAAAGCGTTTCCGCTGGGCGCTGCGGCGCAATCCCGGCGTGGTAGAGCGCCTCACACGCATAGATGTTGCCCACGCCCACCACGACACGACCAGAAAGCAGCACCGCTTTGATGCTGGCACGTCCGGCGCGGTGCATCGCCCATTCCGGGGTCAATGCGGGTGAAAAGGGTTCGGGCGCGAGGGTTGCCGACCAACGGGCATAGTCGTCGGCTGGCAACAGGTCGCACCAACCGAAGCGGCGCGGATCGCGAAAGCGCAGGACCGACGCAGAAAAAGCGAGCTCCAGATGTTCGTGAGGCAGCCAATCAGACGCGGGATCCGTGAAGTAGAGCCGCCCACTCATCCCCAGGTGAAAGCGCAGATAGGCGCGCGCACCGTCTGCACGCGCCAGTTCCAACGCCACCACTTTGGCGCGCCGGGTGACGGCGCAGACCGTAGCATCGCGCCACGGCAAAAATGCCGAAGCATCGAGTGGACGGCGTAGGTCTGCCCGGCGAACGGTAGTGTGCCGCCACTGCTGACCGATGAGTGGCATCAGTCCTCGCTTGACCGTTTCGACCTCAGGCAATTCTGGCATGCCGCTACCCCGGGAACGCGTTTTGTAGCGCCACCAGCGTCAGCATCCCCAACGCGAAAGGGGCCCACGGGTTGCGCCAGAACGCGGCGGAGACCATCACCACCACTGCCGCAACCAGCTCCGGCTTGAACGCGACTTCCCCACCGGCCAGAAAGAGGTCTGGTGCAACCAGCGCGCCCAGCGCTGCCGCGGGGGCGTAGCGCAACCACATCTGCACCGATTGCGGTAACCGTACCTTTTCCCCGAACAGCAAGAACGCGCCGCGGGTGAGCCAAGTGGCCCAAAAGAGGAGCAAAAAAATGGGAAGATAGCCCCAACCCCAGACGCCGTGTGCTTCTGCCATACTCACGCTCCTTGGCGGCGCGCATGCCACCAGGTCCAAGCACCACCGGCAGCCAGCCCGGCGAGCACCGCAACGACCACGCCGCTTTTGAGCGGCAGGTCGTACGCCAGGATCGCCACCGTTGCCGAAGTGAGCGCGGTGACGCGCATCGCTGCCTCTTTGACAAGCGGCACCAAAAGCACCAGCAGCGCGATCGTGCCCATGAAGGTGAGCGGCCAGTCACGCGGCAACCATTCCGCGCCGAAAATCCCAACCAGTCCGAAAAGCTGCCACAGCCACCAACACCAGAGGCCAGCCGCGAAAAACATGCGCCAGCGCCGCTCGGGGTCAGGTTCTGCTGTGAGCCGCGGCCCCAACACGATGAACAACGCATCGACCAGCCAGTAACTGCCCAACGCACGCCGTGCCCACGATTGGTGGTGAAACGCTGGCGAGATCGCCGCACTGTAGATCACGAAGCGCAAATTGAGCACAGCGGCGGTAAGCCAGACGATTGCGATCGGTGCCCCGGCAACGATCAACGGCAACGTGCCCAGTTGCGCCGTTGCCGCGAAGACGAAGAGGTTCATCGCCGCCGCTTCGCCTTCGCTCAATCCATAAGCGCGCATCGTAAGCCCCGTTGCGATCGACCACGGGATCAAGCCAAGCGACAACGGCATCATCAAACGCAACGCTTCGCGCCACGCCGGTTCCTCTGGCGTAGCACCTGGAGGCTGAGTACTCACGGACGCTTCACTCCCTGTTTTCGTGGTGTCGATGCGCGTTGGGGTAACCGCTTGTGGGGTTGCCCTGCGCTTGTTGTTTGACGCTGTATGGGGGGATCGACCGGCGGCACCAGCGCATTGGGTCCATACCCGATGAGGTCACGCCGCCCCAGCGCGCGCAACGCTTCCCGAATGAGCGGCCAATTGGCGGGGTCGTGCCAGCGCAGGAGGGCTTTGTGCAGCCGCCGTTGCCGCCCTTTGCGCACGACGGTAACCGGCTTTCCCCCGTTTGCCAACCGTTTCAACGGGTTGCGTCCGGAATGGTACATCGCGGTTGCCAACGCCATCGGGGTTGGCAAAAAGGTCTGCACTTGGTCCGGTTTGAAGCCGTTTTGCTTTAACCAGACCGCTAGATTGACCATCGCTTCGTCGGTAGTCCCCGGGTGCGCTGCGATGAAGTACGGGATCAGTTGTTGCCGTTTACCCGCCGCTTTCGAGTAGCGTTCGAAGAGCGCGCGGAAGCGGTAGTACGTTTCGACCCCCGGTTTCATCATGTGCGCGAGCGGCTCCGGTTCGGTATGCTCCGGGGCGATCTTCAACCGCCCGCTCACATGGTGCTGCACCAGCTCTTTGACATATTCGGGACTTTTTACCGCCAGGTCGTAGCGCACGCCGGAACCGATCGTCACCAACTTCACGCCGGGCACTTCCCGTGCCGCACGATAAAGCTCGATGAGCGGCCGATGGTCGGTTCCGCCCAGGTTTTCGCAGACGTCCGGATAGACGCACGACAGGCGGCGACAGCGCGATTCGATCGCAGGGTCCTTGCACCGCATCCGGTACATGTTGGCCGTGGGGCCGCCCAGATCGGTGATGTGGCCGGAAAAACCGGGCGTTTTGTCGCGAATCGCAGCGATTTCCCGCAAAATCGATTCGTGCGAGCGGTTCTGGATGATCCGCCCTTCGTGCTCGGTGATCGAACAGAAAGTGCACCCGCCAAAGCAACCGCGCATGATGCTCACCGAGAAACGGATCATCTCCCACGCGGGAATGCGCGCGTTGCCGTAACTGGGATGAGGACGGCGCGCATAGGGGCGCTCGTAGAGGAAATCCATCTCTTCCGTGGTGAGCGGCAACGGCGGCGGATTGACCCACAGATCGCGCGCGCCCGGCCCAACCCCGTGCCGTTGCACCAACGCGCGCGCGTTGAATGGGTTCGATTCCAGATGCAGGAGGCGCGAGGCGTGCGCATAGGCCAACGGGTTTGCCGCCACCGTTTCGAACGCCGGCAACCGCACCACCGTGCGTTCGCGTGCCGCCCCTTTGGGCTGCTCGACCGGGCGATCGGGGTCGGTGGCGTCGAGCTCCACCCATTCGGGACCGGGCAGCCAACCTGGCTTCACCGCAAACGCCGACCCCCGCAGGTCACGGATCGACGCGAGCGGTTCGCCTGCTTGCAACCGGGTAATGAGCACAACGAGCGCGCGCTCGGCATTGCCATAGAGCAGCAAATCGGCTTTCGCGTCCAAGAGGATCGAGCGCCGCACCTTTTCGCTCCAGTGGTCATACTGGGCGATGCGGCGCAAACTCGCTTCGATCCCGCCGATGACCACCGGCACGCCAGGAAAGGCTTCGCGGCACCGCTGGGTATAGACGATCACCGCCCGGTCGGGACGTTTGCCCGCAACACCACCCGGGGTATAGGCATCGTCACTGCGGATGCGGCGATCCGACGTATAGTGGTTCACCATCGAATCCATATTACCGGCGGTAACCCCGAAAAAGAGGCGGGGCCGCCCCAGCGCGCGAAACGGTTCGGCACTGCGCCAATCCGGCTGGCTGATGATCCCCACGCGCAAACCGTGCGCTTCCAACAGCCGCCCAACGAGCGCCATGCCAAAACTGGGGTGGTCGACGTACGCGTCGCCCGTGACCAAGACGACGTCACAGGCGTCCCACCCGAGCGCATCCATTTCGGCGCGACTCATCGGCAGGAACGGGGCTGGGTTCGGATTGACCAGTTGGGGCAGGATCGTGGGTGTGTTCATCGTATCGACTCGTTATTTGCGAAGGATTGTAACGACTTTCGAGTCAGAAAACCACTGCCCACCATTCAGACCATTGCAACCCGTTTCGCTTGACCCCGCAACAGCGCGAGCAACAGGAGCGGCACCACGAAAAGGGTGAGGATCGTCGAAACGCCCAGCCCCCAGACGATACTCGACGCCACCGGCCCCCAGAGGAGCGAGTGACCGGCCAGACCCGTCGCCAGAGAAAAGAGCCCACCGATCGTCGTGCCCGACGTGATGAGGATCGGGACGATCCGCCGCCGTGCCGCGGTCACCACGGCGTGAATCGGGCTCATCCCGGCGCTGCGGCGGTCGTTCACCGCAGCAACGAGCACGATCGCGCTATTGACCGCGATTCCGGTGAGCGCGACCACCCCGTACATCGTGTAAAGCGAGAGCGGCAAACCGGACGCGGCCAACCCGAAAACCACGCCGGTAAACGCCAACGGCACCGTCACCAGGATCACCAGTGGCTGCACGTAGCTGCGAAACTGAGTGGCCAAAATGAGATAGATCAACCCCACCCCGACTAGGAAGATTTTCTGCAATGCCGCAAGGCTTTCCTTGATGTCGTCGAGCTCGCCGGTGAAGTCGAGCGTGACGTTGGGATAGTGCGCCGCCACCGCCTGCCAACGCCGCAGTAGCTCTGCGTTCACCGCTTGGGTCTCGGCAACCGTGCGGTCGAGTTCCGCTTCCACCGTCACCGAACGGGTGTATTGGTAACGGCGCACCACGCCCGCCGTTTCGCGCACCGTCACGTCGGCCAATACCGATAACGGCACCGCACCACCCGCAGGCGTCACGATCGGCAAATCGAGCCACGACGGGACGCTCGGCCACGCAACGGGTTTTGCCTGGACGATCACCCGCCAGGTCTCACCGCCCCGCCGCGTCTCCCCCACGTACTCGCCGTCGGCAAGAAGCGCCGTGGTTCGGGTCGCAGTGGCGACGTCGAGGTTCGCGTCGGCCAGCGCCTCCGGGCGCCAGCGCAATTCTATGGTGGGGCGCCCGGCCGCCTGATCATCCTGAATGTCCTTCACCCCCGGGATGTCGCGGAGCCACTCTTTGACGAGCGCCACCACGGCGTCGCGCGCAGCGTCGTCGTCGGAGCGCACCTTGACGCTCACCGGGCGCTGCGCGGGCGGCCCCCCTTTGACGATCAAGAACGACGCGGTGTAGGGTTTCGCCGCGGCGGTCACCGCGTCGCGCAGCGCATCGATCACCGCTTCGGTACTTCGCCCGTTCGGTGTGCGGGGGTTGAGCGAAACGATCACCTGGGCATGGTGGTCGGCATAAAGCGGTTCGGTATCGGTGAATTTCACGCCCGCCATCGCCACCGCCGCGCGCAGCTCCTCGGCAGGCAGTGTCGCTTCCACCGCCTGCCGCATCCGGTCGGCAACCGCGAGCGTCTCAGAAAGCGGTGTCCCGACCGGCAGATCGGCATGGATATAGAAGAGCCGAATCGTTTCGAACGCGAAAAACTGCACCCGAACGGTGCCACTCACCACCAACGCCACCGCAGCAGCGAACGCCAGGAACGCAAGCACCGCCGCCCGTTTCGGTCGGCGTAGCGCCCATACCAGCCACCGACCATAGCGATTGCGCAAGCGGCGCTGAAAGCGCTCGCGCCAGAGCCCCCAGCGCGAACGCGGCCGATCGAACGCCGCATGCATCGTCAAGATGTGCGCCGGAAGTAACCAATAGGCTTCGACGAGGCTCATCGCCAGCGCCACAGTGACGACGACGGGAACGACCCGCAAAAAATCGCCCAGAATGCCGGGCAGGAGCATGAGTGGCAGAAACGCCGCCACTGTGGTGAGCACCGCGCTTGCCACGGGCGCGGCCACTTCGCGCAACCCGGCAAAGACCGCCTGCTGCGCCGGCACCCCCTGCACGATCTTGTCGTGGATCGCTTCAACGATCACCACCGCATCGTCGACAAGCATCCCGAGCGCGATCACCACCCCCAAGAGCACCGTCAAATTGAGCGTACTGCCGCTCACGGCCAATACAGCCATTGCCCCCGCAAGCGCAAAAACCATCCCCGCAGCCACCAGCAGCGCCAAATGCCGCCCCAGGAAAAACCCGACCATGACCAGAACCAGCGCAAGGCCCACCAGCGCGTTCTGTTCCATCACACCGATTGCTGCGCGCGTCTCCGGGGTTTGGTCATCGACGAGCGCAAGCCGCAGCCCCAGCGCTTCGAGCCCCGAATTGTGCTCGTCGATATAGCGGTTGAGCGCGTCCAAAAGCTGAAGGGTGTTCGCCTTCGCCTTTTTGGTGATCGAAACGAGGAGCGCCGGATGACCGTGGAAACGGACGAGTTGACGGGCGCGCTCCGCCCCTTCCTGAACCTCGGCAAGCTGGGAAAGTGGCAGCAGCGCCGGTACCGGGTCGTTGGTACGCGCCACTTGGATCGGTAACTGGGCGAGCGCCTCGGCAGAAACCGTTTCGCCCTGTACCCGCGCGAGCCACTCTTCGCCAGCGATCCGCACCCGCCCAGCAGCCAGATCGCGGAACCAGGCGCGCACTTGATCCGCGAGCGTCACAGGGGCAACGCCCAGCGCCGCCAACGCGATCGGGTCGAAACGTATCTGCAATTCCGGTTCGCGAAAACCGAAGACCAACGCGCGATCTACCCCCGGAAGGCGCTCGAGGTCCCGTTTGATCCGCTCCGCAGTCGCACGCAGCGTCTCCCCACCCACCGGTCCGTACAACGCGAGCATCGCGGTTGGAAAACCGTTCGAGGTCGTGATCTCCATCACGCGTGGGGTTTTCGCGGTCTCCGGCAGGTCGTTCGCCTTGTTGAGTACCTCACGCCGTACCTCTTCGACGCGGCGCGCAAAGGTGGCGTCGTCCAGGCGTTCGAAACGGACCAAGATCGACGACAGCCCCTCACGCGAGGTCGACACCAAATAGCGGATATCGGAAACGGTGCGCAGCGCCTCTTCGAGCGGCTCGGTGATCTTTCGCGCGACATCTTCGGCGCTCGCCCCAGGATAGACCGTCCAGACATTGACCCAGTTGAAATTGATTTCGGGGTCGCGCGCCCGGGGCATCGTCAGATAACTGGCGACCCCGAGCGCAACGACCAGCAAAAACGCAAGGTTCGCCAGCGGCCCATTTTCCAACAAGCGGCGCACGAACCCACTCATTGCCCGCACTCCGCGCGAGTTTCGGATCGGGGTGTACGCGCACCCACGTATGCCCACGCAAGCCCCCCCTGGCGACCCACCGCGATCTGCGCCTCCTCAGGTAACCACCCAGACGGTAACGCCACCACGGCGCTGCGCCCCGGAAGGGCGTCTGGTAGCGCCAGAAAACGGGGCGGCGCAGTGGGGTTACGTCGCACCCAAACCCCGACGCGACCGTCGAAGGTCGTGACCGCTTCTGGCGGCGCGATGCGTGCCGACGATTGCCACCGGACCCGCCCCACGGTTCCTGCGGCCAATGGATGAGGGTGCGTGAAGCGAAACCGCACCGTCGTGCGCTGTCCGGGCGCGTCACGCACCGCGTTGGTTGCGACCCAGGTGAGCGCGATTTCCGCGGCCGGATCAGAAGAGGGATCGGAGATGAGCGCGGATGAATGTCCGGTTACGAACGGCACGAAGCGAGGTGACGCGGCAGCATGGGCAAGCTCCGCTGCCTGATCGCCCACCACCTGCGCGACCACCTCCTGCTCGGCCGAGGTCACCACCGCGATCCCTTGTCCCGCAGCGACCCAGTTTCCTTCCTGCGCCAAGCGTGCGGTGACCACACCGGCAAACGGCGCGCGCACCACCGCGTGCGCCAAGCGCCATTCGGCTTGCGCCCGTTGCGCCGCCCGCGCAGCCGCCTCCTGCTCGGCGATCCGCAACTGCTCTTCGGCAGCCGCCATGTTGTCGCGGTTGCCCACCCGTTGGGCAAGCAACCGCTCTGCTTGGGCAAGTAACCGTTTCGCCTGCGCCACCCGCGTTTGCGCCGCGGCATACGCCGCCGCCGCTTCGTCGCGCGCCAAACGCAACAGCGACGCGTCGAGCTCCGCGACCACATCGCCTGCCGCCACCTGGTCCCCCACGCGCACGGGGAGTTTTTCGATTCGGCCAGCGACTTCCGGCGCGACGGTTGCCGACTCGCGTGCGACCACTTTCGCGGGGGCTTCGCGCGCAGACGGCACCACTACCGTCGGCCACGGCTGCCAAATCGCTTCGGCGGAACCAGCCTGCGCGCACGCTTGTGCCGTTTCGGCTTGCGCCACCGGTTGCGTCTGCGCGATGCCCAGCCAACCGCAGAGCAGCGCTAGGCGCCACGCGATCCCCCATTGCTTGCGTCGCACCCAATTTCTGTTCCCGATCGACAAGTGCGCCTCCTGCTCAGTATAATGAGCGGGTCTTCCCGCTCGTGTTTTCGTACTATGGCTACCCAACCCCGCGTCGGTCTCTTTGTCACCTGCCTGGTCAATACCATCCGTCCCAACATCGCGATGGCGCTTGCACAACTCTTGGAAGCCACGGGGCACCGCGTCGAAGTCCCGTTCGCGCAAACCTGCTGCGGGCAACCCGGCTACAACGCGGGGGACTGGGATGCCGCCCGTGCGCTTGCGAAGCAGACCATCGCCGCGTTCGAACCCTTCGATTATCTCATCGCGCCGTCGGGCTCGTGCCTTGCGACGATTCGCCACGACTATCCGGAGCTGCTCAAAGACGATCCCGAATGGCGGGAACGCGCGCAACGGCTCGCAGCCAAGTCGTGGGAAGCGCTGAGCTACTTCGCCCAACAGGTTCCATTGGAACAACTCCCACGGGTCCGGTTCCCCTATCGCGTCACCTACCACGACTCCTGTTCCGGCTTGCGCAGCCTGGGGATCAAGGGACAACCGCGCCAGCTCCTTGCCCGTGTCGAAGGGCTGACGCTCGTGGAGATGGCAGAGGCCGAGGTGTGTTGCGGGTTCGGTGGCACCTTCTGCGTCAAATATCCCGAACTCTCCGAGGCGATGGTCGAACGCAAGGTCCAAAACATCCTGAAGAGCGGCGCGCAAGTGCTCTTAGGCGGCGACCTGGGTTGTCTGATGAACATTGCCGGGCGGCTTGCGCGCATCCATGCCCCGGTCCGGGTCTATCATACCCTCGAAGTGCTGGCGGGGCTGGCAAATGGTCCCGGTTTGAATGGCTGACGCGATCCCGCGGGAGCATGCAATGAGCGAGCAATCGACAAAAGCCCAGCTGTGTCACCCGATGACCAGCCGCACTCCACGCCGCTTTCGCGAACAAGCGGTCTTCGCGCTGCACGAGCCCAATCTCCAGGCGGCGCTTTCCCGTGCCGCGGATGGCTTCATCGGCAAACGCGCGAAAGCGGTTGCGCTCGTCCCCGAATTCGAGCAGTTGCGCGAAGCGGGCGCCCAGCGCAAAGATGAAATCCTGGCCAACCTCGACACCTACCTCGCCGCGTTCGAAGCAGAGGTCACCCGCCACGGCGGTGTCGTCCATTGGGCACCCGATGCCGACGCGGCGCGCCGCATCATTCTGGAGATCTGCGCCGCAGCGAATGCCCGCGTGATCACCAAGGGCAAATCGATGGTCTCCGAGGAGATCGGGCTCAACGAGGCGCTGGAGGCAGCGGGGTACGAAATCGTCGAAACCGACCTAGGGGAGTACATCATTCAGCTGGCGGGAGAAGCTCCTTCACACATCATCGCCCCCGCGGTCCACAAAACCAAAGAGCAGATCTCCGACCTCTTCGAAGCCGCGCATGGCACGCCGCGGCAAACGACCGTCGAAGGGCTGGTCACCGAGGCGCGGTTGCAGCTGCGACAAAAGTACTTCCAAGCAGACGTCGGCATCACCGGCGCGAACTTCCTCGTAGCCGAGACGGGACAGACCCTCATCGTCACCAACGAAGGGAACGGTGACCTCACGCAGACGCTCGCACGGGTCCATATCGTCACCGCCGGAATCGAGCGGGTGGTCGGCACCCTCGAGGACGTTGCGCTCTTTCTGCGTTTGCTCGCGCGTTCCGCAACGGGGCAAGACAGCGAAACCTACACCACCTACTCCGTCGGCCCGCACCGCGCAGGCGACCAGGACGGCCCGGAAGCGTTTCACGTCGTGCTCGTCGACAACGGACGCAGCCGGATGCTCGATGGACCGTTCCGTCCAATGTTGCGCTGCATCCGCTGCGGCGCGTGCATGAACCATTGCCCGGTCTATGGCGCGATCGGCGGGCATGCGTACGGTTGGGTCTACCCGGGGCCGATGGGATCGGTCTTGACTCCGCTCTTTACCGGACTCGACAACGCGCTCGATCTGCCCAACGCCTGCACGCTGAACGGTCGTTGCGGTGAAGTGTGCCCGGTGAAAATCCCATTGCCGGACCTGCTGCGCCGTCTTCGCCACGAACAGCACAAAGCGGGCCTTCGTCCGGCGCTGGAAGGACGGGCCCTCACCCTCTGGCGCTGGCTCGCAACCCGCCCTGCGCTCTACCATGCCGCGGAACGGGTCAAAGTCAGGCTGCTCGCCGCGTGGGCGCGCGGGCGCAAGACGCTTGACTGGTTTCCCTTCGCCCGCGGCTGGTTTGGGGTTCGTGACCTGCCCACGCCCCCGGGACGCACCTTTCTCGAACTGTGGCACGCCAAACGCGAAAACCCAAACGGAGGCGAGCGATGAACGCAACCGCAGGCTTTCCCACGTCGCAACGACCCGAACGGCTGGACTCCGCTTCGACAAACGACAGCACCGCCACCCGGCACGCCGACGGTCGTGAACGGGTGCTCGCTGCGATCCGCGCTGCGCTGGGCAAAAATGGCGCAGTTGAGCCTGCCGATCCCGCTGCGCGTGCCGCTGCGATCACCCCGCGCGCACCCCACCCCCGGCTGGCGTTCTCTGAACCAGTCGCGGCACGATGGCAACGACTTTGGACCGCACGTGCCGGAACGGTGCACGAACTCCCTTCCCGCGACGCCCTTCCCGAAGCGGTCGCGGCGTGGTGTGCCGAAGTGGGTGCCACACCGCCCACACACGCGAGCGGCACCCTCCTCGACCTCCCCTGGCCTGCTGCGTGGCAACTGCGCTGCGAACCGGCAACCGTCACCACGGAAACCGCGGTGAGCGAAGCGTACGCTGGCATCGCCGAAGTGGGAAGTCTTGTCTTCCTCTCCGCCCCCGTGCATCCCACCACCCACCGGTTCGTGCCAGACAACCACCTCGTGCTGCTATCGCAGTCCCGCATCGTTTCCCATTTCGAGGAGTTCTGGGCGCTGCTGCGCCGCGAACTGGGTGACGACACAACCGATTGGCGCGAACATCTGCCGCGCACCATCAACTTCGTCGCTGGCCCCTCACGCACCGGAGACGTCGAGCAGACGATCCAGTTGGGCGCCCATGGGCCGCGGCGGGTGCACGTCTTCTTGATCCCCTGAACCCCATCCACCCGCTTCCGTTTTTCAGGCGGGGCGGAACACCCCGCACCGGGTGAAAACGCAAGGCGGGGGACGCGCGTCACTCCACCGTCACACTCTTTGCCAGGTTCCGAGGCTTGTCGACATCGGTTCCCCGCACGAGCGCCACGTGATATGCCAGGAGTTGTAGCGGCACTACATGGACGATCGGAGAAAAGAGCCCGTAGTGTTCCGGCAACTGGATCGCGTGCAGGTGCGGCACCTGCGGTATGCTCACCCCCTGATCGGCGAAGACGTAGAGTTCGCCGCCGCGGGCGCGCACCTCTTCCAGGTTGGACATGAGCTTGTCGAGCAACTGATCGTTCGGCGCCACCGCAACCACCGGCATCAGGGCATCGACGAGCGCAAGCGGCCCATGCTTCAGTTCGCCCGCGGGATAGGCCTCCGCATGGATGTAGCTGATCTCTTTCAGTTTCAACGCCCCTTCCATCGCGATCGGCCAATGGACCCCGCGCCCCAAAAAGAGCGCGTGCGCTTTGTCGGCGAAATGGGGCGCCCACGCAGCGATCTCCGCTTCCTTCGCCAACACCGCCTGTAGCGCCACCGGCAAATGGCGTAACCGCGTCAATTCCGCTGCTTCCGCTTCGGGGGTGAGCCGGCCGCGCAGCTTCGCCAACGTCAAGGTGAGCAGCGCCAGCGCCACCAATTGGGTCGTGAAGGCTTTCGTCGACGCGACTCCGATCTCCGGTCCGGCATGGGTGAGAAAGGTTGCCGCCGCCGTGCGGGTCAAAGCCGACTCTGGTACGTTACAGATCGCCAGGCTCTTCGTCATCCCCAGTTGATGGGCATGTTCGAGCGCCGCGAGGGTATCGGCGGTTTCGCCCGATTGCGAAATCGCCACCACAAGCGTTGCTGGATGCGGAACGCTGTCGCGGTAGCGGTATTCGCTCGCGATTTCGACCACCGTCGGAATCCCCGCCACCGCTTCGAGCCAGTAGCGTGCGACCATTCCGGCATGGTAGCTGGTGCCGCACGCCAAAATCAGCACCCGGTCGATCTGGTCTAGCCACTGCTCGGCCGCCCCAAAGAGCGCGGACCCCAACGCGACGCCACCGCCGATCGCGCCGACGGTATTGGCGATCGCCTGCGGCTGCTCGAAGATCTCCTTCTGCATGTAGTGGCGGTACCCCCCCAACGCCACCGCGTCTGCGGTGAGCGCCGTGGTGCGGATGGGACGCGTCACGGGCGACCCGTCGGCCGCAACGACCGTCACCGATGCGGGGGTCAATTCGGCCACGTCCCCCTCTTCCAGCCAGATCACCTGGCGTGTGTGGGAAACCAACGCCGAGACGTCGGACGCCGCGAAGTTCGCCCCTTCGCCCACGCCCAACACCAACGGGGAACCGCGACGCGCCACGACCAACCGCTGTGGGTCGTTCGCGTCGAGCACCGCGATCGCAAAAGCCCCTTGAAGGCGCGCCACGGCCTGCTGCACCGCGGCAAGGAGCGATGCCCCTGCGGCACGTGCCTGCGCCACCAGATGGACGATCACCTCGGTATCGGTCTCGGACGCGAAAACCGCCCCGTGCGCAGACAATTCGGCGCGCAACGCGTTGGCGTTTTCGATGATCCCGTTATGGACGAGCGCAACGCTACCCACCACATGGGGGTGCGCGTTCGCTTCGGTCGGTGCCCCGTGGGTTGCCCAACGGGTATGGGCGATGCCCACCCGCCCGCTGAGCCCCTGGCGACGCACCGCCTCTGCCAACGCCGCAACCCGGCCCGTTCCCCGCGCGCGCTGCAGCACCCCAGCGTCATCGACCACCGCAATGCCTGCAGAGTCGTACCCGCGATATTCGAGTCGCGCCAACCCGTCGAGCAAGAAATCGACCATGCTTCCATTAGCGGCTACCGCCGCGACGATCCCACACATCGTGCTCTGCCCTCTTCAGTTCGTCGTTCGTTACCGTTGGCCGCGCTTCACCACCCTACCTGCCCCCAACCCTGCATGCGCACGCCAACCGCTCATCGTTTCTTCTGGGGGCGCTTCCAGCCCGTGATCGAGCGCTGCGGTGCTCGCGAAAGCGTCAGCGCCTCTGGCGGCGCGTCTTTGGTAAGCGTCGTGCCCGCTCCCAACGTTGCGCCGCGCCCGACCCGCACCGGCGCAACCAGTTGCGTATCGCTGCCGATGAACGCGTCGTCCTCGATCACCGTCCGGTATTTGTTCGCTCCGTCGTAGTTGCAGGTGATCGTTCCCGCTCCGATATTGACCCGAGATCCCACCGTCGCGTCGCCCAGATAACTCAGGTGGTTGGCTTTGCTTCCTTCCCCGATTTCGCTGTTCTTCACTTCGACGAAGTTGCCGATGTGCACCCCGTCGGCGAGCACCGTCTTGGGCCGTATGCGGGCGTAGGGGCCGATCACCGCGTTCGCGCCGATCCGCGCACCGACGATATGCGAAAAGGGCTCGATGCGCGTCCCTGGCCCAACGACACAGTCCTGCAGCACAGAGTGCGCGCCGACCACCACGTCGTCGTGCAATACCACCTCGCCCAGGAAGAGGCAACCGACGTCGATCGTCACGTCGCGCCCGCAGGTAAGCTCCCCGCGCAAGTCGAACCGCGCCGGGTCGAGCAAGGTTACGCCCGAGGCCAAGAGCCGTTCCGCCGTCTGCCGTTGAAAAATCCGTTCCAACTCGGCAAGCTGCCGCTTGTCATTGACCCCGAGGGTCTCTTCTACCGTCTCCGGCTGCACCGCAACCACAGCAACCCCCTCGGCCACGGCACGTGCGACCACGTCGGTGAGGTAATACTCCCCTTGCGCATTGTTGGGGGTGAGCGCAGCAAGCCACGCCGCCAAGCGGGCTTTCGGCAAGACCATCACACCGGTATTGACTTCACGAATCGCACGTGTGGCTGCATCCGCATCTTTCTCTTCGACGATTGCGGCAACACCACCTGCGCCATCGCGCACGATTCGCCCGTACCCGCTCGGATTTTCGAGGGTCACCGTAAGCAGCGCGACCCCGTCGCACGCGGTTGCCGCGGCGACGAGCCGCACGAGCGTCGACGGCCGAATGAGCGGAACGTCACCATAGAGGACCAGAGTCCATCGTGCTGGCGAATCGGCGAGCGCCGGTAGCGCTACCTGCAGCGCATGACCGGTGCCAAGCTGCGGCGTCTGCGCCACCGTGCGCCAGATGTCTGAACCGGTTTGCTCGGGCGCCTTCTGTGGCGCAGTCGGCCCGTTCCCACTGCTTGCAGACACCCTCTGGCGCGAATACCACGCCGCGAGCGCAGCGGTTACCTGCGCCGCTTCATGACCGACCACCACCACGCCTTGCGCGGGAGCGAGCGCTTCTGCGGTATCGAGCACGTGAAAAAGGAGTGGCCGCCCCGCAAGCGGCTGCAACACCTTTGGCCGCGCCGAACGCATCCGCGTCCCTTTTCCCGCAGCCAGAACGACGATATCGACTGTGTGCGGTGTCATCTTCCCTCGCCCTCACCGTGACCCTAGGATTTTCGCACAACAAAGCCCATATCGACCGCTTCGATTTCTGCCGACCGCGGCTCGCTCGATTTGCGCCGCCCCGTTTTTTGCCTTCTCAAACAATGCCGCTACAATCGCGCCGATACGCCTGAAGACGAATGCCTATGTACGAAGTGTTCATCGACGAGATGGAAGTGGTCGTCCCGGTGGGGCTCTGCCCGCACGAACGGCTGGCCCCGCAACGCTTACTCGTCTCCGTTCGCGCACGCGGCGCGCTGCCGATCCGTCCGCATGACCTCAGCGCGTGCATCGACTATTCGCTCGCCGTCGACCGGGTCAGCGCTTGGCAGTCGGCGCCCCATGTCGACCTCCTGGAAACGCTCGCCACCGAACTCGTCGACCACCTCTTTCGCCACGATCCGAAAATCGATTGGGTCGAGGTGACGCTTGCCAAACCAGATTTTTACCCAAACGCCCGCGCCGTAGGGGTGCGCATTGCGCACTCGCGTGACAGCTATGCGGCGCGCACGGCGTTATAATTATGAATTACGATCATTTCGTCGGAAGCAATCATGGCATTCGATCCGGTTCCGCTCTTCTTCGTACTGGGTTTTCTGGCGCGACTCGCGCGTTCTGACCTCAAAATCCCCGGACAACTCTACGAAGCCCTTTCGATCTATCTGCTCCTGGCGATCGGTCTCAAAGGCGGTGTGGAACTTGCCAAAGAGCCTTTCTTCGAAGTCGCACCCAAAGCAGGGGTAACGATCCTCTTGGGCGTGCTCATCCCGCTCGTTGCGTTTCCCATCCTCACCCGTTTGGGTCGACTGCCGCGGCCCGACGCCGCGTCGATCGCCGGTCATTACGGTTCGGTGAGCGCGGTGACGTTTGCGGTCGCGCTCGACTTTCTCCGCGCCAAAAACGTCCCATTCGAAGCGTACGCGCCGCTTTTCCTCGTCCTTCTTGAGATCCCCGGGATCATCGTCGGGATTCTTCTGGCGCGGATGGGTAACCTCCAAACCGTCCGCTGGGGACCACTCGCGCACGAGGTCCTTTTAGGGAAAAGTATCGTGCTCTTGGCAGGGGGACTCGTCGTGGGTTGGCTCGCCGGCCCCGAAAAGATCGCCCCGCTCGAACCGTTCTATTTCGTCGGCTTCAAAGGAGCGCTATCGCTCTTTCTCTTGGAAATGGGGCTCGTCGCGGCCGGGCAGATCGACGCGCTGAAGCGTGCCGGGGTATTTCTGACGGTTTTCGGTGTCGTGATGCCGCTCATCTCTGCTACCCTAGGATTCATCGCCGCGGCAATCGCCGGCCTTTCCGCAGGCGGCGCGATGCTGTTGGCAACGCTCGCCGCGAGCGCCTCCTACATCGCGGCCCCCGCAGCGATGCGCATCGCCGTGCCCGAAGCCAACCCGGCGCTCTCGATCGGCGCATCGCTCGTGGTCACCTTCCCCTTCAACATTCTGGTTGGCATCCCGCTGTATTATTTCGTATCCCAACAGATCATTGGATAACGAGATGAAAACGCGCGCTACCCGACAACTCGTCGTGATCATTGCCGAAGAAGCGATCGAAGGGCTGCTCACTACCGACGTGATGCGCCTGGGTGCCCATGGTTACAGCGTCTGCGAAGTCCGCGGTCAGGGCTCCCGCGGTTCCCGCAGCGGTGAATGGGAAGCCGCGAAAACGGTCCGCATCGAGGTACTCTGTTCGCCGGAAGTTGCCGACGCGATTCTCGATCACGTCCTGACCCACTACTTCCGCCATTATGCCGTGGTGGCTTATACGTTCGAAGTGGGCGTGTTACGACCGGAGAAGTTTTGAACCCCTTCAGCGTTCCTTGGCACGAAAACAGATCGTCGGTATGCAAGGGATGGCGGAGGCGGTGAGATTCGAACTCACGAGGGGCGCAAACCCCTGGCGGTTTTCAAGACCGCTGCCTTAAACCACTCGGCCACGCCTCCGATCGGGCGCAATTGTACCGTAAAACCTCACACCAACGCGACATCTTCGCCGCGCCCCAATTCGGCAGTCAGCGCGGCACGCATCGTTTCGCATGTCGCAACGGCCCGAACGGACGGGCGATTGCGGACGCGTCGACCCCAGTAGGGCTCAGGAAAATGGGGATCGTCTCGGTAGCGAGGGATCACATGCCAATGCAGGTGCGGCACCACGTTCCCGAACGCAGCCAGATTGACCTTGTCGGGTTGCGCCTCCGCGCGGAGGGCACGCTCGACGCCCCATAAAATCCGCCACAGATGGTTCGCCTCAGCCCAGGAAAGATCGGTCATCTCCTCGACGTGCCGCTGCCAGATCACACGGAGATATCCCGGATACTCGGGATCTTGCACCCATACGACGCGACACATTCGGTTTTGCCAAACGATGGGCAACACTTCTGACGCACACAAGGGACAAGGTGGAGGCATCGCAAACGACCTGCTGACAACGCGCAGTGATCAGTATAATCTCTGTATATCCATCTTTGCTACCGTGCGCGTTCCATGGCCAACGACAAATCCGGTTTTACGCCCTTAGAGTGGCGTCCGCAACTCGCGGTGGGTCATGAAAAGATCGACAAAGACCACAAGCGGTTGATCGAACTCATCAACGAGGTGCAATCCCTCTTTGTCACGCATGCCTCGATGGGGGTGCTTACGCTTGCGCTCGACGCGCTTCACGACTACACGCGTGATCACTTTGCGCGTGAAGAGTCGGTCATGCGAAAAATTGACTACCCCCACTTTCACAAGCACGCGCAAGCCCACGAAACGCTCGTCCGGCGCCTCAACGACCTGACCGAAAAGATCCTGCTGGCCCACTCCCAACAAACCTCAGCCGATAGTCTACCCAAGGAAAATAAAGAAGCGCTGTTACAACTGTTGCGCGACTGGTTGATCCACCATGTGATCCAGGAAGATCTCAAAATGAGGGACTACCTCCTGGGCGCAGCGGTCTGACGCGCGTACGCGCCTCATGGAATTTCTCGACACCCCATTCACCGCGTGGTTCGGTGTGATTCTGGGCGGTGCCGCCGCGGGGGCGATGAATGCGCTCGCTGGCGGCGGCACCTTCTTCTCCTTTCCGGCACTGCTCGCAGCCGGTTTGCCCCCGGTTGTCGCCAATGCCACCAATTCGGTGGCGCTCTGGCCAGCGAGCCTCTTCACCGCCTGGGCGTACCGGCACGAATTGCGCCGCTATGCCCACCACCTTGTCGTAATGGTCGTGATTGCGTTGATCGGAGGCGCGCTGGGTGCTGTGCTTTTGCTTTTCACCCCCAACCGAACCTTCGCAACGCTCATTCCTTGGCTTTTGCTCATTGCAACACTGCTTTTTGCCGCGGCACCACGCATCAACCGCTGGCTTACGAAGCAGCGGCAAACCGCTGCATCAGCCATTTCGCCCCAACCCCTGGCCGAGAAACGAAACGATACCGTCATAGCGCCCCCCGGCAGCAGCATTGCCCACCCGGGTGCGCGTCTGTTCCAGTTCTTCGTCGCGATCTACGGCGGTTTCTTTGGTGCAGGGATGGGAATTGTGATGATCGCGGCGATTGCGCTGCAACGCATCGAAGACATCCATGAAATCCAGGCCCTCAAAAACCTGCTCTCAGCGGCGATCTATACGGTAGCAGCGGCGACCTTCGTTATCGGCGGTGCGGTGAGCTGGCCCCACCTCGTGGTCACCGCGATGAGCGCCAGCGTCGGGGGATATCTCGCTGGTCGCGTCGCGCGACGCTTACCCGCGAAGTGGCTTCGCACCTTCGTCCTCTTCGTCGGAACCGCGCTCACCTGCTATTATTTCGTTTCCGTCTATGGAGCCCCGTAACGCAACTCGTTGCGGAAAAATCCGTTCATTGTGACTTAGGGAGACAAAAACGATGTCTGCACTACCTGACGGCGTGACGATCAACGCCCCGATGCACCCACGCTTCGACGAGATTCTGACACCAGAGGCGCTGTCATTCGTAGCCAAACTGCACCGGAAATTCGAACCACGGCGGCAAGAACTCCTGCGCGCGCGCGTCGAACGGCAAGCGCGCATCGACGCAGGGGAAATGCCCAATTTCCTTCCCGAAACGGCGCACATTCGCGAAGGCGACTGGAAGATCGCACCGGTGCCCAAAGCGTTGGAATGCCGCCGCGTCGAAATCACAGGCCCTGCGTCGGATCGCAAGATGGTGATCAACGCGTTCAACTCCGGCGCGGACAGCTACATGACCGACTTCGAAGACGCGAACAGTCCCAACTGGTTCAACCAGATCCAAGGGCAGATCAACGTCTATGACGCGATTCGCCGTCAGATCGATTTCGTTGCCGAAAACGGCAAGGAATACAAACTGAATGAGAAAATCGCGGTGCTGCAAATCCGTCCGCGCGGCTGGCACCTGGACGAAAAACACGTTCTTGTCGACGGGCAACGCGTCTCTGGTGGGCTTTTCGATTTCGGCTTGGCCTTTTTCCACAACGCCAAAGAGCAGATCGCGCGCGGCGCCGGCCCCTTCTACTACCTGCCGAAGCTCGAAAACCATCTCGAAGCGCGGTTGTGGAACGACGTCTTCCATTTCGCCGAAGACGAATTGGGACTGCCGCGGGGCACGATCAAAGCGACTGTTCTCATCGAAACGATCCTGGCCGCGTTCGAGATGGAAGAAATCCTCTATGAACTGCGTGACCACTCGGCAGGTCTCAACGCAGGGCGCTGGGACTACATCTTCTCCTGCATCAAAAAGTTCAAGAAAAACAAAGACTTCTGCCTGGCCGACCGCAATTTGATCACCATGGAAGTTCCCTTCATGCGTGCCTACGCCCTTTCGGTCGTCAAAGCGTGCCATAAGCGCGGCGCCCCGGCGATCGGCGGCATGAGCGCGCTGATCCCGATCAAAAACGACCCGGAAGCGAACGCGCGTGCGCTCGAAGGTGTGCGCAAAGACAAGCGGCGCGACGCGAACGACGGCTTCGACGGCGGCTGGGTCGCCCACCCCGGTTTGGTGCCGATCGCGATGGAAGAGTTCGTCGCGGTGCTCGGCGACAAACCCAACCAGTGGGAAAAACAGCGTACGGAAACCTTCACGGCGAAGGAGCTACTCGATTTCCGTCCGGAACAGCCGATCACCGAAGCGGGGCTGCGCAACAACATCAACGTGGCGATCCACTACCTGGGCGCATGGCTCAACGGCAACGGTGCGGTGGCGATCCACAACCTGATGGAAGATGCCGCAACCGCAGAGATCGCGCGCTCGCAAGTGTGGCAATGGGTCTATAGCCCGAAAGGGATCTTGACCGACGGACGCAAGGTCACCGCAGAGCTCGTCCGCTCCCTGATCCCGGAAGAGCTCGACAAGGTGAAAGCGGTGGTCGCCGCCCAAGGCGAACCGCTGGAAACGTATGAACAAGCGGCGCAAATCTTCGAGAAGATCGCATTGGATCCGGAATTCCCCGAATTCCTGACGTTGCCGCTCTACGAAGCCATGCCGTAGCCGCGAAAGGGGCGCAACCAAGCGCCCTTTTCTTTTGGCTGCTTTCTCTCGGGCTGAGGCGCGGTCACGATGCCAATGCTGACCCACGACGAACGCAACGCGCGGGCGGAAACGATCCGCAAAGCGTTTTGGCAACGCACGCGCCGTTTGACGTGGGCCGAACTTGTCGTCTGGCTGCTCTACAACTTTGCGATCGTCTGGTGGGCCGAGCCGATGAGCCGGATCACCCTCTGGGGCATTCCACTCAGCTTCCTCAATCTCTCGTTTTTTTCACTCGTACTTTTTACCGTATTGGCAACCGGCTACGCCGTGCTGGTCAATCGTTGGGCGCGTTCTGCGCGCGCTCAGCTTTCAGCGCTTGCTTCGCCCGCCAATGGGCGTGTCGACTGAGCGCAAAATCCAGGATCAATTTCAACCAGATCGTCGTTCCCGCAATCGCGGTCCAGGTATCGAACGGTAGTGCCAAGACGATCACACCATAGATCACATACGCGGTGACCGCACCGGCAACGAGATTGATTGCCGCGGTGTACGGCGCCCACCGTTCCGGATCGGGCGGCGGCTCTCCCCCTTTCAATGCCACTTCGGAGTAGTCGCGCTGGACGATGATACGAAACGCGCGGCGTAACCAGACGAAGGTTACTGGAAAAAGTGCCAAAAAGAGGATCCAATTGATCGCAAGTGAGACGGTCAAATGGATGCTTTCCATAGGTCGTATCCTCAGAAAACAAGCCGCCAACCGAAGTTGGCGGCCTGCACATTATACCGGAGTTCCGGCAAGTGGTCTGGCCTGTCTGCCTCGGGTCAATCGAGGCAGAGACCAAACCGGCTGATCAGTGGACGTGGGTACCATCCACCGCTTTGGCACCGCGCGGCACGCGGACGCTTTCCACCAACGCCTGGATGTGCGCCGGGGTTCCGGTGTGAATTTGTCGACCAGGAATGCAACGATGAAGTTCACCGCTGCCCCCACCGCACCGAACGCCTCAGGCGTGATCCCGAAGAAGCTGTTCGGCCCGCCGATCAGGTCGAGATACTCGGTGCCCTTGATGAAGAAGATCCCCTTGTGTGCGAAGACGTAGAAGAGGGTCACGACAATACCGGCGATCATCCCGGCAATCACCCCCTCTTTGTTCATCTTCTTCGAGAAGATCCCCATCATGATCGCCGGGAAGAGCGAAGAGGCGGCCAAACCGAACGCCAGTGCGACGGTCCCAGCCGCGAATCCCGGCGGGTTGAGCCCCAGGTAGCCGGCAATGACGATCGAGATCGCCATCGCAATTCGGCCCGCCATCAGCTCGCTTTTCTCACTGATGTTCGGCGCAAACACCCCTTTCACCAGGTCATGCGAAATCGCAGCCGAGATCGCCATCAAGAGCCCCGCGGCGGTCGAGAGCGCTGCCGCCAGCCCCCCTGCCGCGATCAAGCCGATCACCCAGTTCGGGAGCAACGCGATCTCCGGGTTCGCCAACACGATGATATCGGCGTTCACCGTCAATTCGTTGCCTTTCCAACCGGCCTGTTCGAACTTCTGCTTCGCGGCTTCGTCTTTGGTCTTGTCGTTGTAGTACTGGATGCGGCCGTCCCCGTTCTTGTCGGAGAACTGCAGCAAGCCAGTCACTTCCCAACGCTTCATCCAATCGGGGCGCTCTTCGTAGCGGATCCCTTGGTCAGCGGTCACCATCGGCTTGTTCTCGAGCGCAGCGGGATAAACCGTGGCCAAAAGGTTGTAGCGCGCCATCGCCCCGACCGCCGGCGCCGTGGTGTAGAGGATCGCGATGAAGACGAGTGCCCACCCGGCCGACGAACGGGCGTCTTTGACGCGCGGCACGGTGAAGAAGCGCATGATCACGTGCGGCAAACCGGCGGTGCCGATCATCAGGCTCAGGGTATAGACGAACATGTTGAGGGTACTCCCCGCCGTGGTCGTCGTATATTTCCCAAAGCCCAGTTCGGTGACGATCTGATCGAGCCGCTCAAGGAGATAGACGTCACTCCCCTTCAGGGTCGAACCCAGCCCAAGCTGCGGGATCGGATTGCCGGTGAGCATCGCGGAGATGAAGATCGCCGGGATCGTATAGGCCACGATCAGCACGATGTATTGCGCCACCTGCGTGTAGGTAATCCCCTTCATGCCGCCAAAGACCGCATAGAGGAAGACGATACCCATCCCGACGTAGATCCCCACCTCCTGTGAAACCCCAAGGAAACGGGAGAAAGCAACGCCAACACCGGTCATCTGCCCGATGATGTAGGTGAGCGACGCGATCAAGAGGCAAAGCACCGCGACCACCGCAGCGGTTTTGGAGTAATACCGATCCCCGATGAACTGCGGCACGGTGAATTTACCGAATTTGCGCAGGTACGGTGCGAGCGTCATCGCCAGAAGGACGTAACCCCCCGTCCATCCCATCAGGAAGACGCCACCGCCGTAACCCAAGTTCGAAATGAGACCGGCCATCGAGATGAACGATGCGGCACTCATCCAGTCGGCAGCAGTCGCCATCCCGTTCATCACCGGCGGAACCCCACCCCCTGCTGCGTAAAACTCCGAAGTGCTACCAGCGCGGGCCCAGATCGCAATCCCGATATAGAGCGCGAACGAGAGCCCGACGATCAGCCAAATCCAGGCATTCAGTGACATACTGTTTCCTCCCCTCAGTCTTCGTGGACATCGAATTCACGGTCGATGTCATCCATCTTCTTCGCGTACCAGAAGATCAACGCGACGAAGACATAGATCGAGCCCTGCTGGGCAAACCAGAAGCCCAACGGATATCCGCCCAAATGGATGCTATTGAGCGCCGGGGCAAAGACGATCCCCGCGAGGTAGGAGACCGCAAACCAGATCACGAGCACTGTGCCAATGAGGCGCAGTGTCGCTTTCCAGTAGGCGTCGGGTGACTTGTCCATCTCAACCTCCTTTGTGGTTAACGAAAAAAGCCATCGCCCAGGGTGACCTCGACGATGGCATAAAGCGTACGGATGAATGCTTACGCGAAACTTACAGCAAGCGAATTTTCGTCAGTCGATCACATCCGTTCGATCATCGCGGCCCCAAAGCCCGAACAGGAGACTTCGGTGGCGCCGTCCATCAAGCGGGCGAAATCATAAGTGACGATCTTGTCGTTGATGGTGCGCTCCATCGCGGCGATGATGAGGTCCGCCGCCTCTTTCCAGCCGAAGAAGCGCAACATCATCTCGGCAGAGAGGATGAGCGAGCCCGGGTTTACCTTGTCGAGCCCGGCATACTTCGGCGCGGTGCCGTGGGTGGCTTCGAAGACCGCGTACTGGTCACCGATGTTCGCGCCCGGCGCGATCCCGATTCCGCCAACCTGCGCGGCGAGCGCGTCGGAGATGTAGTCGCCGTTGAGGTTGAGCGTTGCGATCACGTCGTATTCGGCAGGGCGCAAAAGGATCTGCTGCAGGAACGCATCGGCGATCGAATCCTTGACGACGATTTCGCGCCCAGTCTTCGGGTTGGTGAATTGGCACCAGGGCCCCCCGTCGATCGGTTGCGCGCCGAACTCTTCCTTCGCCACCTGATAGCCGACGTCGCGGAAGAGCCCTTCGGTAAACTTCATGATGTTGCCCTTGTGCACCAGCGTCACCGATTTGCGGTCGTTGTCGATCGCGTATTGGATTGCGGCGCGCACCAGACGGCTCGTCCCTTCGATCGAGACCGGCTTGATGCCGATCCCAGAGGTCTCGGGAAAGCGGATCTTCTTCACCCCCATCTCTTCTTGAAGGAACTTGATGACCTTCTGCGCCCCTTCCGACTTCGCTGGCCATTCGATCCCCGCGTAGATATCTTCGGTGTTTTCGCGGAAGATCACCATATCGACGAGCTCCGGGTGCTTGAGCGGCGACGGCACCCCGTTGAAATAGCGCACTGGGCGGACGCACTGGTAGAGGTCCATCTCTTGCCGCAACGCCACGTTGAGCGACCGGATTCCGCCACCAACCGGAGTGGTCATCGGCCCTTTGATCGACACCGCGTATTCCTTGAGCGCCTCCAGGGTCTCTTCAGGAAGCCACTGATCGGGACCGTAGATGCGCGTGGCCTTCTCACCGGCATAGACTTCCATCCAGTGAATCTTACGCTTCCCGCCGTAGGCTTTCTCCACAGCAGCGTCGACCACGGCACGCATCACGGGCGTGATATCGACCCCAATCCCGTCCCCTTCGATGAAGGGTACGATTGGGTTGTCGGGGATCGGCTGCCCCATTACGATTTTTTGACCCCCTTCTGGCACTTGGATCTTTTGATAGCTCATGGTGCTTTCACTCCCTGTGTTAGGAACCCTTATTATCCGTCAAAACGCCTTTGCCGCGCTATACTTCGCGAAAACTCCAACCAGACAAGGGAGACGAAGATGGATCGGCCGATGCCCGATGAACTCGAACTCATCGCCCAAGGCATGGCACGAACGATGATCGAAGGGTTCGACAAGCACTACCGTATCTTTCGCGCGGTAAGCGCCCGGGCCAAAGAGCTCTTTGAAGCGGGTGACTGGCAAAAGCAGCTCGAATTGGTGCGCGATCGCGTCGAATTCTACGATCAGCGCGTTGCCGAAACGGTCGAACGGCTCAAAACGCAGTTTCCCATCGCTACGCTCGACGACGCCACCTGGCGTGCGGTCAAACTCTTCTACATCGACCACCTGATCGACCACAAACAGCCTGAGCTCGCAGAGACCTTTTTCAATTCGGTGACCACCAAAATCCTGGACCGAAGCTACTTCAACAACCAATACATCTTCGCGCGCCCTGCGATCTCGACCGAATACATCGAGTCGTTCCCGCCCGTCTACACGAGCTATTACCCGAAAGAGGGGGGGCTACGGGCAACGATCCGTCGCATCGTCGAAGATTTCGACTGGGAGCGCCCCTTCGAGGACCTTGACCGCGACATCGGCTTTGTCCTACGCGCGCTGGAGACGCACCTGGGTGGCCGGTGGCCGAAAATGGAAGTGAACGCCCAGATTCAGGTGCTCTATTCCCCGTTTTACCGCAACAAAACGGCGTACGTGATCGGCAAAGGGATCAACGGCCACGACGAAATCCCCTTCTGTCTGGCGATTCGCCACGGCGACAGCGGCAAATTGATCATCGACACCGCGCTCTTCGAAGCGTGGCGCATCTCCGTGCTCTTTTCGCTGTCGCGTGCCTACTTCCTGGTCGATATGGAAGTCCCGTCGGGCTACGTGCAATTTTTACGCTCGATCATGCCCAACAAACCGCGCTCCGAACTCTATACGATGCTTGGGTTGGGCAAGCAGGGCAAAACGATGTTCTTCCGCGATCTCATCGCCCACCTGCGCCACTCCAACGACCAGTTCATCATCGCGCCGGGGATCAAAGGGATGGTGATGCTCGTCTTCACCCTACCCTCTTTCCCGTACGTCTTCAAAGTGATCAAAGACCGCTTCGGCAGTTCGAAAAACATCGACCACGCCACCGTGCGCCGCAAATACCACATGGTGAAGCAAGTCGACCGCGTCGGCCGAATGGCCGATACGCTGGAATTTTCCCAAGTGGCGCTGCCGCTTGCGCGTTTCTCTCCCGAATTGCTCGTCGAATTGCGGCAAGAGGCGCCCAGTCTGATCGAAGAGATCGACGACCAATTGGTGATCAAACACCTCTACATCGAACGCCGCATGACGCCGCTCAACCTCTATCTGGAAACCGCCACCCCAGAAGAAGCCGAAGCGGCGATCATCGAATACGGCAATGCGATTCGCGAGCTCGCGATCGCGAACATCTTCCCCGGTGATATGCTGTGGAAGAACTTCGGCGTGACGCGCTACGGCCGGGTCGTCTTCTACGACTACGACGAGATCGAATATATGACCGAGATGAACTTCCGCGCGATTCCGCCTGCGCCTTATCCTGAAATGGAGATGAGCGACGAGCCGTGGTATTCCGCAGGGCCGCGCGACGTCTTCCCCGAAGAGTTCGCGACCTTCTTGCTGGGGGACCCGAAGATCCGGCAGATCTTCCTCAAACACCACCGCGACCTCTTGACCCCGCAATTCTGGCAAAATGCGCAAGAACGGATTCGGGCAGGCATTGTCGAAGATTTTTTCCCGTACGGGGAAGAGATGCGTTTTTGTCACCGCTACCGTGGTTCAACCCCTACCCATGACTGAAAGGACCGAAGGAGGTGCACCGATGACCCGATTTTTGACCACCCGTACCGCGCGTGCTGGAGCAGCCGTGCTCGCGTCGGCAGCGTTGCTTGCCGGTTGCGTCACGACCAACCCCTATACCGGGGAACGAGCGAATACCGCGAAAGGAGCAACCGCCGGCGCCGTTGCCGGTGCGGTTCTCGGGAACGTCGTCGCAGGGAAAGGAGACCGGACCAAAGGGGCGTTGATCGGTGCCGCGGTGGGTGCCGTAGTCGGCGGCGCGATCGGCCATCAAATGGACCAGCAAGAGGCGCAACTGCGGCAGCAGCTTGCCAATACCGGCGTCGAAATCCAACGGCAAGGGGACACCATCCGGCTGCAAGCGCCGGAGGCGATCACCTTCGCCACCGGGAGCGCGCAATTACAACCGCGTTTCCTCACGGTACTCGACCAACTCGCGCAGAGCGTGCAGCAATACCCCAACACCCTCATCCGCATCGAGGGGCACGCCGACGCCACCGGCAGCGCGGCGTTCAACCAGACGCTCTCGGAAAACCGCGCGCAGGCAGTCGCGAGCTACCTGATGCAACGCGGTGTCGATCCGCGGCGCATCGTCGCGGTCGGGTTCGGTAGTTCGCGCCCGATCGCCTCGAACGCCACGCCGGAAGGGCGGGCGCAGAACCGGCGGGTGGAAATTTTGCTGATCCCAGCAACCGACGGCTAAACCGCTTCTTGCGCTTTCGTCCGCGCTTGCGCCCAGCCCAGCGCCACCTGGTTGCGCCACAGTCGAATCACCCGTTTGAGTTCGGGTGAGAGCTGGAATTGCCGGGGCAGCGGCTTGTCGAGATAGGCAAGCCCGAACGTCTCGTCGCGCGTGCGCAAGGGAAGCAGCAAGACACTTTCGCCGCGCGGCAGGCGGCGCATCGCGTCGGGAAACTTCGCGGCAATCGCGGGGTCGCTGCGCATCTCGATTTCGATGTCGAGCCCCCGCGCCACCGCCAACTGAAACACGTGCCCGGGGCCGGACAGCGGGATGTGCCAAAGCGCCGCACGCAGGTCGCGCCATTCGGGTGCGATCCCGAATGCGGGCACGAGCCGATCGCCTTCGCAGAGAAAGAGAAGAATCCGTTCACAGCGCAGCGCCCGCCAAGCGATTTCGCACGCCATTACCGCAACCGAGGCCCACGGCTGTCCTTCGAGCAGCGATTGTGAATACTCCTCGATTCCGACCAGGATCCGCCGCATCGCCTGTGCTTCATCGACGGGCGTTTGCGGGTCGGGTGCGTAGTCATCGTTGTCGTGGTCGGTTTTCGCTGTCGGTCCGGCGGATGCATCCGCGGGCGCCTCTGGCGAGTGTGCACGGTGCGGCGCCTTGCGCCCGTGGTCCGGCTGCGTCCCGGGATCGGCAAATACCGTAAAGGGATCCCCCGCTCCTTCGAGAGCACGCCACCATTGGGCGGCCGCCTCTTCGCACCGTTTGGTGCTCGCCTGCCACTGTGACGCATCGATCGACTTGAGAAACGGATAGCGGTGCGTCAGCTCACCATACAGCGCCGCGAGCGTCTTTCCTTGCGCCAGTTGCGCGCCAGCCGCCTCGGCTGCGGCGGTGAGCCAGCGCACGGCATCCTGTTCCTGGGTCAAGGTAACGGGCGGCGCACCAACCGTAGGCGCGATCGCCTGCTGTACCGCAAGCGGCAACCCCCACGCCTTCGCGACGAAGAGGCCGAACGTCGCACAATGCACCCCCAACACCTGGTACTCTGCTTTCGCCTCCGACATCCCGGCGGCAACGAGCGCCTGGATCTGTGCCGCTTCTTCGGAAAAGTAGTGATGAATGAGTAAGCGGCCCAAATGACGAAACAGCGTTGACAAAAAAGCACGTTCTCCTTTGATGCGGAAACTGGGGGCGAGCTGTTCGGCAAAGAGCGCGCTCACCAACGCGCGCGCCCACTCGACCGCGATCGTCCCCTGCGCGTTACCAAGCCGCTGCAAGACCACTGAGGTGAGCGCCAGGTTGCGCACCGTCTCCAACCCCAGGAGCACGAGCGCCCGCGACACCGTCGTGATCTCCGGCATGCCGCTGCGGCGGTAGGTGGCGCTGTTTGCCAAACGTAAGATCCGCGACGCCAGCGAAACGTCGCGTAGGATCACGCTTGCCAGATGATCGACACGCGCGTCGTTCGATTCGGCCAATTGCACCACCAACCCGACGCTGCGCGCCAGCGCAGGAAATTCGCCCTGCGCGTTCATCCGCTCCCAGAGCGACGCAAGGACCGATTGCGCGGAAGATTCAGAACTCTGTTCCATCGGGTCCATTGTAGGCGAAACACCCGGTATCGTGCACAGATGCGATGCTTGGCGCCGACTCCACAAAAAAGGGGGCCAAAGCCCCCTTCCTTGGGATCAGAACCCGAAGAACCGAACCTTACGCCGCGACTTGCTTGGCGACTTCGGCAAATTCCGGAATCTGATCGAAGTTCATGTAGCGGTAGATGTTGGGCGCTTGCGCGCTTACCGGTTGCATCAGCGCCATATACTCTTCGACCGTCGGGATACGCCCCAAGAGCGCGCATGCCGCCGCGAGCTCCGCAGACCCGAGATAGACCCGAGTATCGAGCCCCAGACGGTTCGGGAAGTTGCGGGTGGACGTGGACATCGCGGTGCTGCCGCGCTTGATCTGCGCCTGGTTGCCCATGCAGAGCGAGCAGCCGGGCATTTCGAGCCGGGCGCCGACGCGCCCAAGCACCCCATAGACCCCCTCTTCGCGCAGGATCATCTCGTCCATCTTCGTGGGCGGCGCGATCCAGAGGCGCGTGGGGATGTCGTTTTTCCCCTCGAGCACTTTCGCCGCGGCGCGGAAATGGCCGATGTTGGTCATGCACGAGCCGATGAAGACCTCGTCGATCTTGTCGCCAGCTACTTCGGAGAGGAGCTTGACGTCGTCCGGGTCGTTCGGGCATGCGACGATCGGTTCGGTGATTTCGTTGAGGTCGATCTCGATCACCGCAGCGTATTCGGCGTCTTCGTCGCGCTCCAACAACACCGGATTTTCGAGCCACGCTTCCATCTTTTCGATGCGCCGCGCCAAGGTTCGCTTGTCTTCATAGCCGTTGGCGATCATCCACTTCAAGAGCGTGATGTTGCTCTTGAGGTATTCGATGATCGGCTCTTTGTCGAGCTTCACGGTACAGGCCGCGGCCGAACGCTCAGCGGACGCGTCGGTGAGTTCGAACGCCTGCTCGACCTTGAGGTGCGGTAGCCCCTCGATCTCCAAGATTCGGCCGTTAAAGATGTTTTTCTTCCCTTTCTTCTCGACCGTCAAGAGCCCTTGCTTGATCGCATAGTAGGGGATGGCATTTACCAGGTCACGCAGTGTGATGCCCGGCTGCATTTCGCCCTTGAATTTCACCAGCACCGATTCAGGCATATCGAGCGGCATCGACCCCGTTGCCGCAGCGAACGCGACAAGACCCGACCCAGCCGGGAACGAGATCCCGATCGGGAAACGGGTGTGCGAGTCCCCGCCTGTCCCGACGGTATCGGGCAACAACATCCGGTTGAGCCACGAGTGGATCACGCCGTCACCGGGACGCAAACTGACCCCGCCCCGTTCGGTGATGAATTTGGGCAGCTCTTTGTGCATCTTGACGTCGACCGGCTTCGGGTAGGCCGCGGTATGGCAGAAAGACTGCATCACCAAGTCGGCCGAAAAGCCCAAGCAAGCCAGGTCTTTCAGTTCGTCGCGGGTCATCGGGCCGGTGGTGTCCTGCGAACCAACCGTGGTCATCCGCGGTTCGCAGTAGGTCCCGGGGCGCACCCCTTTCCCTTCTGGCAAACCGCAAGCGCGGCCGACGATCTTCTGCGCCAGCGTGTACCCCTTGCCGCTCTCTTTGGGTTGCTGCGGCAGCCGGAAGAGGGTCGAAGCAGGCAACCCCAACGCCTCGCGCGCTTTCGCGGTGAGGTTCCGGCCAATGATCAGGTTGATCCGCCCCCCCGCGCGCACTTCGTCGAGCAAGACCGGGCTCTTCAGTTTCGATTCCGCGATCAGTTGCCCGTTTTTGTAGGCTTTGACTTCGGCCGTTTCGTGGTTGATCTCGAGCTCGATTTCGTCCCCCATCTCCATCTGAGAGACGTCGATCTCGATCGGCAACGCGCCAGCGTCTTCTTGCGTGTTGAAGAAGATCGGCGCGATCTTGCCGCCCAAGCACACGCCGCCGTAGCGTTTGTTGGGAACAAAGGGAATGTCTTTACCGGTCCACCAAATCACCGAGTTGGTGGCCGATTTGCGCGACGAACCCGTCCCTACCACGTCGCCGACATAGGCAACCGGATGCCCTTTTGCTTTGAGCGATTCGATCCGTTTGATCGGCCCGCGAACACCGGGCTCATCGGGCTCGATCCCAGGGCGCGGGTTTTTGAGCATCGCCAACGCGTGCAACGGAATGTCGGGGCGCGACCAGGCGTCCGGCGCAGGCGAGAGGTCGTCGGTGTTGGTTTCGCCGGGAACTTTGAAGACGGTGATCGTCATGCGCTCGGGCACCGGCTCGCGGCTGGTGAACCATTCCCCCTCTGCCCACGACTGCAATACCGCTTTGGCGTTCTCGTTCCCCGCGTCGGCAAGCGCTTTGACGTCGTTGAAGTAATCGAACATCAACAAGGTGTGTTTGAGCCCTTCTGCAGCGATTTGGCCCACCACAGGGTCTTTCAGGAGCTCGATAAGCGGCGCCACGTTGTAGCCCCCCAGCATCGTGCCAAGCAGTTCTGTGGCACGCTCACGGCTGATGAGGGGATTGGTCTCGTCACCCCGCGCGATGTGGGTCAAGAATTCGGCTTTCACCTTCGCGGCGTCATCCACCCCGGGCGGCACCCGGTAGGTGAGCAGTTCGAGCAGAAACGCCTCTTCACCTGCGGGCGGGTTACGCAGGAGCGCCACGAGCGCTTCGGTCTGTTCCTTGGAAAGCGGCAACGGGGGGATGCCGAGCGCCGCACGCTCGGCCACATGGGCACGGTAGGCTTCCAACATGACGATCACCTCGCTATGGTCTCGCACAAACAAAATATGTCTTATGTCTTTTATAAGACTAGAGGACTTGACAGAAAGATTCTACAAGAAAGCGCCCCGAGCGACAAGCATTCGCCCGGGGCGCCGTGCCTCAGTGTTTGACGAAACGAACTACCTTGCCTCAGTACGGCACCGTGTGCAATACCGAGCAACGGGATATGGTCTGACGCACCCTCTTGCCGGGATGCGCTCAGCCCAACCGCGCGGCCAAAGCCGCATCGACGACGGTTTTGGGGACATCGGCGGTCACCACCGCTTCCCCGATTCCCTTGAGCAGGACGAAGCGGATTTTGCCGCCGACAACCTTCTTGTCACCCGTCATCAGTTGCCAGACCTGGTCGGTATCGAGTGCCGGCCCCCGTACCGGAAGGCCAGCACGGATGAGTAGCCCTTCGATCCGCGCACAGTCGTTTTCCGTGAGCCATCCCAGGCGTAGCGACACTTCGGCGGCGATCATCATCCCTGCAGCAACCGCCTCGCCGTGCAACCATTGCGTGTAACCGGTTGCGGTCTCGATCGCGTGCCCGAAGGTGTGACCCAAGTTGAGGGTGGCGCGAACGCCCCGTTCCGTTTCGTCCGCTGCAACCACCTCTGCTTTGTTCCGGCAGCTGCGCTCGACCGCGATCGCGATGCTTTCGGCATCGAGCGCCAAGAGCGACTCGATGCGGTGTTCCAGCCATTCGAAGAACGCGGCGTCGCGAATCAGTCCGTATTTGATCACCTCGGCAAGCCCCGCACGCAATTCGCGCGCCGGAAGCGTGCGCAAAGTCGCCGTATCGATCAACACCGCACGCGGCTGGTAGAACGCACCGATCAGGTTTTTGCCGCGGGGGTGGTTGATCGCGGTTTTGCCACCGACGGAGGAGTCGACTTGCGCCAAGAGCGTCGTCGGCACCTGAAGGAACGGCGCACCGCGTTGCCAGCACGCCGCAGCAAAACCGGCCATGTCCCCGATCACGCCGCCCCCCAGCGCGATCACGGTCGTTTCTCGCTCCGCGCGGACGTCGACGAGCGCATCGAAAATCCTCTGGAGCGTCTCCCAGTTTTTATAGCGCTCGCCATCGGGCAACACCACCGCCGACACCGCAACGCCGTGCCGTTCGAGCGCAGCGCGAAAGGTCTCCAAATAGAGCGGCGCCACCGTGGTGTTGGTGACGATCACACCGTTGGGTTGGGGCAGGTGGGGCAGCAACAGCTCCGCATGGGACAAGATCCCCTCATCGATCCAGATGGGATAGGATCGCGCCCCCAAATCGACGCTGACGATGCGCACGGCTCATCTCCTTTCTTCCGTTTCTGGTGCAGCCCCTCACGCCGACGTTGCGGGCAACGGCACCCCATAAGCGACCAGCGCTTCTTCGAGCGTTTGCACCACCGCAGACAACCGCCCATCGCGGGTGGGAACGATCAGGTCGGCCACTTCGCGGTACCAGGGGTCCCGCTCGGCAAGGAGCGCTTGCAGCCGCGCTTTCGGATCGGGCACCTGCAGGAGCGGGCGCGTGCGGTCGTATTGCAAGCGTTCCCACAACACCTCGAGCGGTGCTTCCAGATAGACGACCACGCCGCGGCGCTTGAACCGTAGGCGATTCTCCGCGCGGGTCACCGCGCCGCCCCCCGTTGCGATCACCAGATCCTCTTTGGCCAGCAACTCATCCAAAAGCCGCGCTTCGCGATCGCGGAACCCGGCTTCGCCCTCCAACTCGAAAATGAGCGGGATCGGAACGCCGGTGCGCGCTTCCAATGCTTCGTCGGCATCGACGAACGACAACCCGTGGCGGGCTGCCAACGCCTTGCCGATCGTGGTCTTCCCGGCGCCCATCATGCCCACCAATACGATCGGTTCCACACCTTCCTCGGTTTTCTGGGAACATGGGCGTAGTGTACCTTAGCGCAGGCGCAGATCGTCGCTGACGATGCGGGGGGTGAGGAAGATCATCAGTTCGGTGCGCTGTGCGGTCCGGTTGGTATTCTTGAAGAGGTTACCCATGATCGGAAGGTCTCCCAAAAAGGGGACTTTGTTTTCGTTTTGCTGATCGCTCTCCTCGAAAAGCCCACCCAAGATGACCGTGCCACCGTTTTCGACGATCACGTCGGTTGTGACCTGTTTCTTCAAAATCGGCGGGTTGCCCTGGACGCTCCGAGTGAAATCGGCACGGTTTTTCTCGACGAGCACCGACATACGTACCCGCCCATCCGGGGTGAATTGCGGCGTCACTTCCAGGATCAGCGCCGCCTCTTTGAACGAGACCGTCGCCGTTTGGGTAGTGGTGCCCGGCGTCACGTACGGAATTTCGTCGCCTACGCTGATCCGCGCCTTGACGTTGTTCGCGGTCATGATCTTCGGACTCGAAATGATGCGCCCGTTCCCCGAGACCTCGGCCAGGTTGAGTTCAAGGTTGAGGTAGCGCGTGAGCGACTTGTTGAAGATCGAAACCGCGAACGAACCGTAATTGGTGTTGGTCACGGTGGCGCCTGCGGTATTGGGCCAATTGAACGGGCCGATGGTGTAGAGCACCCCACCGCCCAGGCTCCGGATGCGCGCGTCATCAAACCCCAGACGCGCGCCGATTTCGCGCCCGAAATTGGTGGTCGCTTCGACGATGCGCGCTTCGATCACCACCTGTTTCGGCGGCACGTCGATCTCTTTCAAGAGCGCACGCACCGCGGCCAGGCGATCCTCGACGTCGGTGACGAAGAGTTTGTTCGTGCGCGCGTCGAAGGTCGCCGAACCACGCGCAGAGAGAAAGCCTTGCGTCTGGGCTCCGCCGTTGCTGCCACCGCCGCTTCGGCCGCTCACCAACATCTGATGGATCTCAGCAGCCGAGTGGTAATTGATCTGGAACGATTCGGTGCGCAGCACCCCTTTTTCCACTTTCTGGTTGACCGCCGCCAAACGCTCCTGTTCACGTTGCGCGATCTCTTGGGTGGGTGCAACCCAGATGATGTTGCCGTTTTGCCGTTTGTCGAGCCCTTTCGCCTGCAAAATGATATCGAGCGCCTGATCCCACGGCACCTCTTTGAGCCGCAAGGTGATCGTACCTTGCACCGTGTCGGACGCGACGATATTGAATCCGCTGAAATCGGCAAGCACCTGCAACAACGCCCGCACTTCGACGTTCTGGAAGTCGAGCGTCAACCGCTCACCGTTGTATTTCGGTTTGAGGAGATCAGAAACGGCATTCTCTTCCTCCTTGGGCGGCTCAGCGACCTCCAACACGAACGTGGTATCGGCCTGATACGCGGTGGGTTGCCAATCCCCTTTCGCCCAAACCGAAAGCACTGCATCGCGCCCCTTTTGGGCAAAGCGCAATTCGGTCACCGGTGTGCCGAAATCGCGGACGTCGGATCGGCGGTGCAAAAGATCGGGCAACCGGACGTCGGGGAAACGCACTTCCAGGTGGTCCCCCGCGCGGATCAGGTCGGGGGAGACCTTCGTCGAAGAGAGCGTTACGACGACACGCCCTTCGCCGCGTTCGCCGCGGCGGAAATCGACGTCGCGAATTTCAGGGGTGTCGAACACCGCCTCGGCTGCCGGTGGCGCTGCGCTTCGCGCGGACGCGACTGCCGCAATCGCGTTCGCTACCGGCTCCGAAGCGGGTTGCGCCGCGCGGCGCCAGTCGATGCGCCACCCTTCGGGGGTAGCCGCAAGCGCATAGGGCACCGGCTCGTCGAGCACCAAGACGACGCGCAGCCGCTGCCCCGACTCCACCAGATAGACCCGATCGACTCCTGCACGCGCAAAGCGCTCTTCCGAGCGGCCCAACCCATTTTTAGCCCCGACGAAGTCGAAGATCGCGCGCGCCGGCCCGCTCATCTGAAAGTGGGCAGGCGCAGGCACAGCGGCATCGAAACGCAACAGAAGACTGGCTTGCCCATCGCCGCCCTCGACCAGCTCCACGCCAGTGAGTTGGGCTGCCCAGACAGAGAGCGCCATCCACATACCACAGAAGCCAGCCAACCACCGCACTGCCACACGTCGCCACTCGTTTCGCACCTTACCCCCCTTGGCTCACCAATTCGCGTTCCCGTTCCCGCCAACGTCCGTCGTCGTCACGGACCAGTTCGCGCAGCACGATCCGCCATTGCCGTCCCGCATCCGTTTCCGCTGGTTCGATCGCGACGATTTGGCCGAAATCTTTCCCCAAATAGTTGCCGACCGTCACCCGGTACAATTTGCCATCCGGCGCAGCGATCAGCCCCCACCGCGTCCCTTTCTGCTCCAGAACTCCGCGTAACGCCAAATCGTCCAACGCGAACGCTTCGAGCGGCTCACGCGCGCGCGTCAAATCGGGGGCAGGCAACCCGGGGTCGACCGCTGCCGCTTCGGCTTTGGGCGGCGGCGGCAAGAAGCGCGACAATGCAAACGGATCGGGCAGATCATAGGCTGCATAGGTCAGCGGAACGATCGTGCGCACCTGCGGTAACGGTTTGACCCGCCCTTTGAGCGACGCAGCAGACTGTTGCTGCCACGCTACCAAATCCTCCATTCCTTCGGGCGGCACCACCAGCCCACACCCCGCAGTCAGCAGCGCCCCCACCACCGCGACGAACCGGGTACGCAGGAAACAGCGCCGCGCCATCATCGCAGACCTCCTTGGCGTTGCGCCGGCTTAGGCACCTGCGCCGCCCGCTCCTCCTCATCCAGATAACGATACGCAAAGAGCGTTGCGTCCATCTGCAGGGTTGGATTGTCGCCTTGTCGATTCGCGACAGCCAATTTGACGTCGGCGAACGAGACGACGCGGGGCATCGACGAGACGTCGCTGAGGAACCCGGCGATGCGGTGGTAATCCCCCGTCAACCGGATCGTCACGGGCAATTCGGCATAGAACTCTTTCACACTTTCAGTCCCCGGCCGAAAGAGCTCGAACCGCAAACCGCGCTGCAACCCATAGCGGTGCGCCTCTTTCAACAACCCGTCGACTTCGGCGCGACTGGGAAGGCGCTGCAACAGGTCCCCAAACTGCTTTTCCGCTGCTTTCACTTGGTTGCGCAGCAGCGGCAAATTGACTGCAAGCCGTTTCTTCGCCAGCCACCGCTCTTTGAGCTCCGGTTCTTTGGCCACCGCCGCTTCGATCGCCGCGATCTGATCGCTCCACAAGAGATACCACCCCAAAAAGAGGGCCAGTACGAAAGCCACGACCCAAACGGTGACCTGCGGCGCAAGCGGCCACAATCCCGGATCGTTCGGGTCGAGATCGCGAAACTGGGCAGCGAACCGGGCGAACTGCGCCTTCATCGCTCCGCTCCTTCCTTTTGCGTCGTACGCTGCTCGATCGCGGCTCGGTCGATCGTCACCACCAGCGCGAATTGAACGCCACTTTGCCGGTCGACTTCGGTTGCTTGCGTTTCGATCAAGCGGACGCGATGGAAATCGGGAGAAGACTCCAGCGCGCGCATCAATTCTGAGACCGTGCCGTTGGAGCGCGCCAGACCGCGCAAGGTGACCTCGGCGTCATGGCGCTCGAGTTGGGTGAGCGCCACACCCTCGGGTAACAACCGCGGCAACGCATCGACGACAGCGATCGGTTCGACCCGCCGCAGTTGCAGCGACTCGATCACCTCTTTCCGCGCCAAAATCCCCGCAATCAGAGATTCCAGCGATTTGATCTCGGCGATTTGCCGGTCGAGCTGCGCAATCTCTTGTTCCAAGAAATGGTTGCGCGCCGTTTGCCGCGCCAAAAGAGAATCGAGCCACCACCACCCTGTGGCGACCACGAGCGCGGCGCACAGGGTCACCCCGCCCAAACCGAAATAGAAGCGCTGTCGTCGCTCTTCGCGCAGCGCTTCCCGCCACGGCAAGAGATCGATATCGATCGAATTCACGCTACCCCCGCCACGCCAAGCCAGTTGCCAACGCAAATCGCGGTGCGACCGGCAACCACTCCTGCCAACGCGCTGCCACAGTGAGCTTCACCCAAGGGTTGAGCAGTGCCACCGGCGGCGAAACCATACCCTGCACCGCTTCGACAACCCCAGGCAATGTCGCGACGCCACCCGCGAGCAAAAGCCGGTCGATCTGCGTCACCCCTTCGGATGCGGTGAGGAAGAATTTCAACAGATTCGCGACTTCAAACGCGAATTTCGCCAAAAACGGTTGCAACACGTCTGTCTTCGCCGCTTCGCTCCATTGATTCGACGCGACCATCTGGTTAGCCGCTTCGTTCGAACGCAAAAAACGTGCCAGGTCACGTCGGATACGGCTCGCTTCGAACGATTGGCTGCGGTCGAATCGCCGCTCGCCATTGACCCAGACAACGAGCTCGATCGTGTCTTCCCCAGCGTCGACGAGCGCCGTGACGCCAGAAAGCAGTTCCGCACGCAGCGCCGCGCGACGCAACGCCAGACTTTCCACGTCCAAGTGTGAGAGGGTCAATCCCGCTTCTTCAGCGATAAGCTGCATCGCTTCGACCCGCTCGTGGCGGGTGGCGACGATCACCACCCGTTCGGTTTCCGGTTCGACGCCAGGCCCGACCACCTGCCAATCGGCGCGCAGATCCTCGACCGGAAACGGAGACATCCGCGCCAATTCGGCAAAGACGAGCTCTTCCTTTTCCCGTTCGGAAAGGCCGACAGGAAAGTCGACGCTGCGTTGCATCACCGCACTGTCGGGCAATGCCATCACCGCCGCTCGGACGCCACCCAGCATCTGAGCCGCCTTCATGAGCGCGCCCACCACTGCCTTTTGATTGCCTACCCCAGACGCCGAATACCACCCACTTTCACACGGCACGGTTGCAACGCTTGCTAGCGCAACTGCCTGCCCCCGCCGCTGCAACTTGACCGCTTTGACGGCGGACGGCCCCAAGTCGATGCCAACGCCCTCCCCCGCTTTTTGTTGTCGTCCCAACCGCAGCATCGAATGCAACGCCTCCCCTCGATCGATAAAAAACGCGCTTTCGCGGCAGCAAAGCTATAATCGGCGAATCTCCGCCCGCTGTCAAGACAATCGTTATGCGTTTGCTCAAATGGACGGCCGTTTCGTTCGCACTCCTCGTCTCGCCGCTTGCCGTGATCGCCACCGTGATCCTTTTTGCGTGGCAGGAACTGCCCGACGTTTCGCAGCTGGCCGATTACCGCCCCAAAATGCCGTTGCGCATCTACGCGAAAAACGGCGAAAAAATCGCGGAATTTGGCGAAGAACGGCGGGTGGTCGTCGATATCACCGCGGTACCGGACCACTTGAAAGCGGCGATTCTGGCCGCTGAAGACGAGCACTTCTACGAACACCCTGGCGTCGATCCGCTGGGCATCGTACGCGCCGCGATCGCGAACCTCATCACCGGTGCCAAGGCGCAAGGGGGTTCGACGATCACGATGCAGGTGGCGCGCAACTTCTACCTCTCGCGCGAAAAGAGCTACTGGCGAAAATTCTACGAAATTCTGCTCGCGATCAAATTGGAGCGGGAACTCAGCAAAGACCAAATCTTGACGCTCTACATGAACCAAATCTACCTGGGGCAACGCGCCTACGGGTTCGCGGCCGCAGCGCAGGTCTATTTCGGCAAGCCGATCCAAGCGCTCACGCTCGCTGAAAGCGCACTCCTTGCGGGACTTCCCAAAGCACCGTCACAGCTCAACCCCTACCGCAACCCGGAAGGAGCATTGGCGCGGCGCGAATATGTACTGCGGCGCATGAAGGAGGCCGGATTCATCGATGAGATGCAATACGAAGCCGCCAAAGCCGAACCTCTGACACTTGCCAGCGACCAGAAGCGCGAAAATACCGTCGTCAAAAGCGCCATTCCCTGGGGCGGGCACGTCGCCGAACTGGTCCGGCAACTGATCGTCGAGCGCTACGGCGTCGACACCGCGATGACCGCGGGGCTTCAAGTGTACACGACGATCGACCCCAAATGGCAACGGGAAGCCGAAGCCGCGGTTCGCCGGGGGTTGATCGCGTACGACCAACGTCACGGTTTTCGGGGCCCGGAAGGGGAGATCCCTGCTTCGGTGCTGCAGTCGCGTGATCCCGGTGCGCTCGCCGAAGCGCTCGAAGCCTACCCCGACGCGCCCGACGGGCTCGCCGCAGTCGTGCTCACCGTCGCCCCTAAAGCGATCACGGTGTGGCGCAACGGTACAACCCTCTCTTTGACCGGCAAAGGGATCGCGTTCCTCGAACGCGCGCTCGCGCCGCGTGCGCCAGCAGCGCTCCAGATTCGCCCCGGCGCCGTGATCCGTATTCGCCAAAACGAGCAAGGAGAATGGGAAGCGACGCAACTGCCCGATGCGCAAGCAGCGCTCGTGGCGCTCGACCCCACCACTGGTGCGGTCCGGGCGCTCGCTGGAAGCTACGATTTCGAACTCGCCAAATTCAACTACGCCACACAGGGTTTTCGTCAACCCGGTTCGGCGTTCAAACCCTTCATCTACTCGGCCGCGCTCGAGAAGGGGTGGATGCCGGGCAGCTGGATCGAAGACGAGCCGATCGTCTTCGGCCCCGAGATCACGGGAAGCAAGGAGTGGGCGCCGAAAAATTACGACGACAAATACGAAGGGTGGATGCGGGTGCGAGAAGCGCTCGCCCACTCGAAGAACCTTCCAGCAATCCGCATCCTCCACGACATCACCCCCCAATACGCGCAACAGTGGATTACCCGCTTCGGGTTCGATCCGAAACGGCACCCCCCCTATCTCACCATGGTGTTGGGCGCGGGCGAAACCAGCCCGTGGATGTTGGCGCGCGCCTACGCGGTCTTCGCGAACGGGGGTTATCTTGTCGAACCCTATCTGATCGACGAAATCCGCGACGGTCAAGGGACACTGCTCTGGAAGGCGCACCCCACCGTTGCCGGAGACGAGCGCATTCGCGCGATCCCCGCGCGCAACGCCTGGTTGATCGACTCGATGCTCCACACCGTGGTCGAACGGGGAACCGGCGCGGCGGCGCGACGCGCCCTCAAACGCAACGACCTCGCGGGCAAAACAGGCACTACCAACGACGCGGTCGATGCCTGGTTCGCCGGCTACCACCCGAGCCTCGTTGCGGTCACCTGGGTGGGTTACCCTCAGCCCAAACCACTCGGCAAACGAGAGACCGGTGGCCGCGCGGCACTGCCGATCTGGATCGACTTCATGCAGACGGCGCTCGCGGGCGTCCCAGAAACCCATTCGCCGATGCCATCGGGGATCGCGACCACGATCCTCGACGGCAGACCTGAGTATTATTACACCGAACTGCCGCCACCAGATCCCTATCCGCCAACACCCATCTGGGAAGGCGGCGAGGGGTGGAACCCCAATTTGCTGCCCACCCCCGAAACGCCCCCCAGTGAGCGTACGCCGTATGCGCCGATCTTGGAGCGCTCTTTCCTCAACTGAGAAGGATCCAATACCGCCATGGGACAACGTTTCGTCAGCTACAAACACCATTTCCTGGTCGCGATGCCCGAGCTCAACGACCCCAATTTCCGCCAAACGGTGGTCTATCTGGTCGAACACCACCCCCAAGGCGCAATGGGGTTGATCATCAACCGTCCCACCGAAATCACCCTGGGGCAGCTCTTCGAGCGGGTCGAAGCGGGCGCGGTCAACCCCCTCGTTGCCGACGCGCCCGTCTTCTACGGCGGGCCAGTCGCGACCGAACGCGGTTTCGTCCTGCATCGTCCCAGTGGCGAATGGGCAGGATCGATGACGCTACCCGAAGACATGGCGCTCACCTCGTCGCGTGACATCTTGCCGAGCTTGGGCGACGTGAACGCGGTCCGCGACTTCCTGGTCTTGCTGGGCCATGCCGGTTGGGGCGAAGGTCAGCTAGAAAGCGAAATCGCCCGCAACGACTGGCTAACCGTACCCGCCGACCCCGAGATCATCTTTTCCACGCCGCCAGAAGCGCGCTATCAGGCGGCGCTCGCGCTGCTTGGCGTGCGCCCCGGTTTTCTGGTCGGAGGTGCCGGGCATGGCTGAATGCGCGCTCGCGCCCTGCGACGGCGTCTGGCTCGGGATCGACTACGGCAACGCGCGGATCGGCGTCGCGGTCGCCACGCTGCCCGTCGCGATCGCGACCCCCCTGACCACACTGGCCGCGCAGCCCGAAACGCGTTTCTGGGTCGCTTTCGACGCCCTCGTCGCGGAATGGCACCCCTGTGGATTCGTCCTGGGGTGGCCACCCACACCCGCAAGTGGGAACCCCCACCCAATGCACCCCGCGATCACCGCGTTCGCCAACACCCTCACTGCCCGTCACGCCAAACCCATCTACTGGGTCGATGAGTCGCTTACCTCGGCGCACGCCGAACAGCTCTTGCGCGAAACGGGCAAACGGCGCTGGCAAGCGCGCAAAGCGCGCCTCGACGCGGTAGCTGCCGCGCTCATCCTGCAAACCTTCTGCGACGGTCACGCCACCGTCTACCCTCCGGGAGCAATCACGCATGCACACGGAAAACCCATTGATATCGCCACCCCCTGACGCCGAAACGCTCTACCATGAACTCGAGCGCGCGATTGCGCCGTACCGCGATACCTTCGACGCCTTCGTCGGCATCCACGCGGGCGGCAGCTGGATCGCCGAACGGCTGCGCGCCGCGCTCGCGCCAACGCTACCGCTTGGGGTGATCGACGTGTCGTTCTACCGCGACGATCTGGCACAACGGGGTCTGGGGCGGCGCGACGTTCGGCCCAGCGAACTTCCGTTCTCGGTCGAAGGCGCACGGATCCTGCTGATCGACGACGTGCTCTACACCGGACGCACGGTGCGCGCTGCGATCAATGAACTCTTCGACTACGGCCGCCCCGCGTGCGTGCGGTTTGCGGCGCTTGCCGATCGCGGGGGGCGGGAACTCCCGATCTGTCCCGACTTTTGCCCCTGGCGCAGCCCGACCCCGCTTGCCCCCCACGTGCGGCTCGAACTCATCGTCACCCCCGATCAGACCTTTCGTTGGGAGCTCGTTGCATGACGCCACTCCAACTCACACCCGACGGGCGCCTGCGTCACCTCTTGACGCTCGATGGGCTACCCGAACCGATCCTGCAGCAGATCTTTTCGTTGGCAGACTCTTTTCTCGAAGTCTCTGAGCGCGCGGTGAAAAAAGTGCCGCTTCTGCGCGGCAAAAGCGTCTTCAACATCTTCTTCGAAAACTCGACCCGTACGCGCACCACCTTCGAGATCGCTGCCGCACGGCTTTCTGCCGACGTCGTCAACCTCAACATCGCCACCAGCAGCACGGCGAAAGGGGAGTCGCTGCTCGACACCATCGACAATCTTTGCGCGATGATGGCCGACATGTTCGTGATCCGTCACGCCGCAAGCGGCGCGCCGGTACGCATCGCGCAACACCTCGCTGAACGTGGGCTCGACCACGTGCGCGTGCTCAACGCTGGCGACGGCCGCCATGCGCACCCCACCCAAGGGTTGCTCGACATGTACACCATCCGCCACTACAAGAAAGAATTCACCCGTCTCACCGTCGCGGTGGTCGGTGACGTCCTTCATTCACGGGTCGCGCGCTCGGAGATCGCGGCGCTCACCACCCTGGGGGTTCCCGAAGTGCGCGTTGCCGGGCCGAAAACGCTGCTGCCCAAAGCGCTCGGCGAATTGGGCGTACAGGTCACCCACGACCTCGACGAAGCGCTCGACGGCGTCGACGTGATCATGATGCTGCGGCTGCAAAACGAGCGGATGCACGGCTCCTTCATCGCCACCACTGCCGAATACCACGAATGCTGGGGACTCACCCCCGAGCGGCTCAAACGGGCCAAACCCGACGCGATCGTGATGCACCCAGGCCCGATGAACCGTGGGGTGGAGATCGCATCGAGCGTCGCCGACGGCCCCCAAGCCGTAATCCTGCCGCAAGTCACTTTTGGGATCGCGATCCGCATGGCCGTCTTCACCCTATTGGCGGGCGTTGCCCCAGGAGGTCTCGCATGAAGTGGTTGATCACCAACGCCTACCTCGTCGACCCCGCTTCGGGGCGTGAAGGGTACGGAGCGGTTGCGATCGCCGACGGCCGCATCGTGGCGATTCAAGAACACCCGGCCGACCCGCCTGCGGCACCGGCGATTCCGGGCTTTACACCAGATCGAACCTGGGACGCGCAGCGGCGCGTACTTGCCCCGGCGTTGGTCGATACCTACGCGCGCCTCACCGGCCCGGTCTTGGAACAGCAAACCCGCTTGGAGCGCGAATTGCACGGCGCAGCGGCCGGCGGGATCGGTCATCTGGTGGTCGCGCCGGATACAGCCCCGCCGCTTGACGAACCGGGGTTGGTCGAAATGCTGCTCGAGCGCGCGCGCCGCGCCGCAACCGCCGACATCCTGCCGCTCGGCGCGCTCACCGTCGGCCTCAAAGGCGAGCAACTTGCGGAAATGGCGCGTCTCACCACGGCCGGCTGCATCGCGTTCTCGCAAGGCGATCGCCCGATGCGCGACACGCTGGCGTTGCTGCGGGCGATGCAGTACGCGGCAAGCTTCGACCTTCCCGTCTGGCTCACCGCTGCCGACCCCGACCTCAGCCTGCCGGGCGGCGCGCACGACGGCGTGGTCGCCGCACGCCTGGGGCTACCGCCAATCCCTGTCGCGGCGGAGACGGTCGCGCTCACGCGCCTCATCGAATTGGCGGCTGAAGCAGGCGTTCGGCTCCATGTGGTCAATCTGTCGAGCGAACGCAGCGTCGCGTTGATCCGCCGCGCGAAAGACGAAGGGCTACCCGTCTCGGCGAGCGTCTCCGCGCTCCATTTGACGATGACCGAACTCGACATCGGGGCGTTCGATACCAACGCCCACGTGATTCCGCCTTTGCGCAGCAGCCGCGACCGGGAAGCGCTCGCCGCAGCAGTCGCTGACGGCACGATCGACGTCATCACCTCGAACCACACGACCGTGGGGCGTGACGCGAAAGCCTACCCCTTTTCGGAGAGCGCCCCCGGGGCCGCAGGCTTCGAAACGCTCCTGCCGCTCGTACTGCGCTGGGGCGAATCGCAAGGGCTGTCGCTTGCCCAGACGCTTGCCCCAGTGAGCAGTCGCGCCGCTGCGCTTGTCGATAACGACGAATGGGGGCGGCTTGCAGTCGGCGCCCCGGCCGACCTCATCCTCTTCGATCCCGACGAACCGTGGATCGTCGACGCCCATTCGCTCGTCGGGCCTGCGCACAACACACCGTGGTGGGGTCTGCCGCTCACGGGGCGCGTCACCCACCTGATGCGGCGCGGCACCTTCGTCTTCGAACGCGAAGCGGCACCGGTCAAAAATTGAGCGAGTCGTAGAGGCGCGTGCGCCCAGTGAGCTCCACGGTCACCTCATTGGGCGCGCAGATCGCAGCGCTCCCAGCGCGCGTCAACCACCCTTGCCGCACGCAGATCTGCCGGGGGCCTGGGTCGCGCACCACCCGCGCGCGCCCCGGCGCGATCTCGATCACGGTGACGCCCAACGCACCGGTTACCTGAATGGTTTGGGGCTGGTCAAGCGCATAGGTTCCGACGACACGGCCCGCGACACGCACCACGGCGTGGGTGGGGGCTCCTGCCTGCAGTAACCATGTCAGCGACACGGCAACCGCTACAACGCCAATCGCAAGCGCCCCCCAATCCCCAGGGCGCAACAGGTGCTGCCAACCGCGCCACGCTGCGTGCCCCATTGCCGCGTCTCCCAACACCACGGTCAGTGTGGGAACATTTCGCCCAAATGGGTCAGAATCGCGGTGCGCTCGTGTGCGTCACAACGCAACAACACCAGCTTGGTCCGAGACGTTGCGCCCCCGACCACCGTCACCGCGTTCTGACGCAGGCCAAAGGTTTCGGCCAAGAAGGCGCACAGCGCCGCATTCGCCTTCCCCTCGACCGGGGGGGCCGCGATCCGCACTTTGAGCGCATCGCCGTGGCGCCCTGCCCAACCGCTGCGCTTCGCGCCGGGCTGCACGTGCAGGGACAACAACACCCCGTCCGAATGCGTCTGCCAGCCCGACACGTCACCCACCCACCGACGCCGCCAACAAGCCACGCACGACCATGAATCGGAGTTCGCCGCCGACGATCGCCAGCAGGTTGAGCGCAAGGAACAGGATCACCGGACTGAGGTCGATCCCACCGATCATTGGCACGAAACGACGGATCGGATCGAGGAAGGGATCGGCAAGCGCGTGAATCACCGGCGCGAGCGGGGCATTGGGCTGTAACCAGGTGAGCAACGCCGAAACCAGCACGACCCAGAAGACCAGGTACCCCAGGACATAGAGGGTTTCGAGCGCGCCGCCCACCACCATCACCCCCAGAACGCCGAAGAGCGGCAGGCTGGGCAGGTGACCCAGCACCGCAAACTTGAGGCCGATCAACACCATTTGGCTCACCCACGCCAAGAGTACGCAGCTCCAGTCGAGCCGGGTACGCGGCAAAAGGCGTCGCACCGGCCGCGCCGCCCATTCGGTGAGCGTCAGCACAAACGCGCCCCCCGGCAGAAAGAACGAAATCCGTCGCCAGCGCATCAAAAACGCGATCCAAAAAAGGGCCGAAAGTCCGTTGAAGACGGTACCGAAAACGAGATCGAAAAGTTGCCCGCCCCCCATCCGTTACGCTCCTTTCGCCAGCTCTTGCGCGCGCTGGTACGCCGCCGCGACCGCCGTCTCCAGAATGCGGTCCCACGCATGCGCGAACAGTACTTCCAATGCCGCAGCGGTCGTTCCCCCCGGCGAAGTGACACGGGCGCGCAACACGTCCAAGGGATCGGCGCTCGCGTCGGCGAGTTTCGCGGCGCCCAGCAGGGTCCCGACCGCCAAACGGCGCGCCACGTCGGCGGGCAACCCCAGCTCGACACCCGCGCGGGCGAGCGCTTCCATGAAGAGGAAACCGTACGCTGGACCGCTGCCGGAGACCGCAGTCACTGCGTCGATCGCCGCTTCGTTCTCGACCCAGACCACCTCACCTACCGCTTCCATCACCTTTTGCGCCAACTGCCGTGCGGTTACGCCCACCTCGGGCGGCGCGTAGAGCCCGCTCATTCCCGCGCCAACCAAAGCCGGGGTGTTGGGCATCGCGCGGATGATCGGCGCCGTGTCCCCCAGCAATGCGGCGATCCGCGCGCTCGGCACCCCGGCCATGATCGACAGCACGGGCGTTCGCCCGACGCGACCGGCAAGAGGCGCGAGCGCCGTCGCAACCACTTGGGGCTTTACCGCAAGCACGATCAGATCGGTTTCGAAAAAGGGGTCATCGACCACGGGAAGCGCCTTCACCCCATACCGACTTTCCAACGCCGTGCGGCGATCCGGGTTAGGGTCGACGACGTGGATCCGTTTCGCATCGGTCACGCGCCGATCGACCAACCCGCCCAGGATCGCTTCGGCCATATTGCCGCCACCCAAAAAACTCAACCGCATGCTTTTGCTCCTTTTCCTGATGCGTCTTCACCACCTTCGCGCCGCGATGTTTTGGGCGGTCTGGGTCCGAAAAGGGCGCTACCGATGCGCAGATGGGTCGCCCCTTCGGCAAGCGCCACCGGCCAATCGCTGCTCATCCCCATCGATAGCGCCCAAACGGGCAAGCCTTCACGCTGCAACGTGTCGCGCAGCTCACGCACCGTTCGAAAACGGCGCGCGAGCAATGGGGGATCGGCGCTTGGCTCAGGGATCGTCATCAACCCCACTACTTGGAGCCGCGGCAACCGCGCCACCGCTTTCACGAGCGCCACCACCGTTTCAGGCGCGACACCGGCTTTGCTCGCCTCCCCACTCACATTCACCTGCACCATCACGTTGAGCGGCCCCCGTTTGGGATCACGCTGCTCGGCAAAGCGCTTCGCCACTTCCAGGCGGTCCAGCGAATGGACCCAGTCGAACGCGGCGGCGATCGCCCGCGTCTTGTTGCGTTGAATCGGCCCGATGAAATGCCATTCGACGGGTAGATCGGTGAGTTGCTCCTGTTTCGCCACCGCCTCCTGCACATAGTTTTCGCCGAAGACGCGCACGCCTGCGGCAAACGCGGCACGGATCACCGCAGCGGGTTGCGTCTTACTCACCGCAACCAGCGTCACCGTCGCCGGATCGCGCCCCAAGCGCTCTGCCGCCTCGAAGATTTGTGCCCGCACCGCGGCAACCCGCGCGGCGATCGCGCACGCGTCGACCTCGCTCATGCCCTCCATGCTGCTCCGTTTCGTCGATCGTTTGCGACCGCAACGAGTATAGCATCGACGAAATCGGCTACCATAGCGGGATCAGATGCGGGAGACTGCTCGATGGACATCGCCGAACTGCTTGCATTTGCGGTCAAGAACAAAGCATCAGACCTTCACCTTTCGGCGGGGCTACCGCCGTTGCTGCGCATCCACGGCGACATCCGGCGCGTCAATCTGCCGGCGCTTACCGACGCCGACGTCAAGGCGCTCGTCTATGACATCATGACCGACGCGCAACGCAAAGCGTTCGAAGCCCATTTCGAAGCCGACTTCTCGTTTGAGATTCCGAAACTGGCGCGCTTTCGGGTCAACGCCTTCATGCAAAGCCGCGGCATGGGCGCAGTCTTTCGCACCATTCCCAGCAAAGTGCTCACCCTCGAAGAGCTCGACGCCCCGGCGGTCTTCAAGACGATCTGCGACCAGCCGCGCGGCATCGTGCTCGTCACCGGCCCCACCGGTTCTGGGAAATCAACGACGCTGGCGGCGATGATCGACTACCTCAACACCACGCAGCCGCTTCATATCCTCACCATCGAAGATCCGATCGAGTTCGTGCACGAAGCGAAAAAATCGCTCATCAACCAGCGTGAGGTCCATCGCGATACCCTCTCATTCGAAAACGCGCTGAGGTCGGCATTGCGCGAAGACCCCGACGTGATCCTGGTGGGGGAGATGCGTGACCTCGAAACGATTCGGCTTGCGCTCACCGCTGCCGAAACCGGCCACCTGGTCTTCGGGACGCTACACACCTCGTCAGCGGCAAAGACGATCGACCGGATCGTCGACGTCTTTCCTGCTGCCGAAAAAGAGATGGTGCGCGCGATGCTCTCCGAATCGCTGCGCGCGGTGATCTCGCAAGTACTCTTGAAGCGGCGCGACGGCAGCGGGCGCGTCGCCGCGCACGAGATCATGATCGGCACGCCCGCGATTCGCAACCTCATTCGCGAAAACAAGATCGCGCAGATGTACTCGATCATCCAGACGAGCCAGGCGCTGGGGATGCAGACGCTCGACCAATCGCTGCAACAACTGGTCGCGCGTCATATCGTTGCCCCCGACGAGGCGCGTGCCTACGCCGTAAACAAAGACGCGTTCCGGTAATCGGGTAAGGAGGCCACGATGCAACGTGACCAAGCGTTGAAATTCACCACCGACCTCCTGCGCCGCGTCAAGGAGCGCAACGGTTCCGACCTCTTCATCGCCCCCGATTTCCCGCCAGCGATCAAGATCGACGGGGCGCTGCAACCGCAGTCGAATCAGCCACTCACCGCCGCGCACACGCTTGCGATCGCCCGCGCGGTGATGAACGACCGCCAAGCCGCCGAATTCGAAGCCACCAAAGAGTGCAACTTCGCGATCTCGCCAGCCAACATCGGCCGCTTCCGGGTCAACGCCTACCGCGCCAAAGGGGGGGTTTCGCTCGTCTTTCGCACGATCCCCGACACCATCCCGACGCTCGACAGTCTTCGGCTCCCCGCCATCCTCAAAGAGGTGGCGCTGGTCAAACGCGGGCTCGTGATCTTCGTCGGCGGCACCGGTACCGGGAAATCGACCTCGCTTGCGGCGCTCATCGACTGGCGCAACGAACACAGCCGCGGGCACATCATCACCATCGAAGATCCGATCGAATTCCTCCATCCCCACAAGAAATGCCTGGTCTCGCAGCGCGAGATCGGGATCGACACCGACAGTTGGGAAATCGCGCTCAAAAACGCGCTGCGCCAAGCACCCGACGTGATCATGATGGGCGAAATTCGCGACCGCGACACGATGGAGTACGCGATCGCCTTCTCCGAAACAGGGCATCTGTGCCTGGCGACGCTGCACGCGAACAGCACCAACCAGGCGCTCGATCGCATCATCAACTTCTTCCCCGAAGACCGACGGCAACAGTTGCTGATGGACCTGTCGCTCAACCTCAAAGCGATCGTCTCACAACGGCTCTTGCCGCGCGCCTCGGGACCAGGGCGCGTCGCTGCGGTTGAGATCCTCCTCAACACGCCGCTCGTTGCGGAACTGATCTTCAAAGGGGAGATCCCCGAAATCAAAGAGGTGATGAAACGCTCGCGCGAACTGGGGATGCAGACCTTCGATCAAGCGCTCTTCGACCTCTACGAAACTGGGATGATCCGTTACGAAGATGCGCTGCGCTACGCCGATTCGGTCAATGACCTGCGCATCCAGATCAAACTCCACAGCAAACGGCCCGACAAGCCCGAAGTGGAAGTCCCAGAAGGGCTCGATATCGTGTAACGAAGGCGTAACGGCTCGGTTTGCCGTTGATCACGCCTCTGCTTCTGCACTCATGACGCGGTTACGCTTCAAAGAACCCGCTACGATCGGGTAACGCAGCAACACGCAGCGCAGTGGCCCGTTGTCGAGGTGCCACTTCGCCGCTGGCCGCAGGCCGATGCGCTTGGCGAATTGCGAATCGGCGGTCAAGAAATGGGCGGTCCACCCTGGCCAGCGGCGTTTGAGCGCGTTGCCCAGCACCGGGTACCACTTGGCGAGCGCTTCGGCTTCGGCCAGGCGGACCCCGTAGGGGGGGTTGGTCACCCAATAACCGGGCGGCACTTCGGTTGGCGGATCGAGCGCCTCTGCGGCCGCGACCTGCCACACGATCGGCAACGGCTGTTCCAATGCGGCTTCGAGCTTCTGCCAATTGTGCTGCGCCGCGGCGATCTGCCGCGGATCGGCGTCGGCGGCAAAAAGGAGCGGCTCCCTGTGCTTTGTGCGCAGCACAGCGATGTGCCGAGCGGTCTCTGCCCGTAGGGTGTTGCGTAGCTGCTGCCACGTCTGGCGGTCGAGTCCGTGCCACTGTTCGAACGCGAACACGCGAAAAAGCCCCGGGGGAATCGCATAGGCGCGCATCGCCGCTTCCAATAAGAACGTCCCGCTGCCACACATCGGGTCGATCAGCGGCAACGTGGGTGTCCACCCGATCACCTGCAAAATCCCAGCAGCCAGGTTCTCTTTGAGCGGCGCCAGCGTCGTTGCTGACTTGAACCCGCGCTGCACAAGCGGCGCCCCGCTCGTATCCCAATAGAAGGTCGCCCCCCGTTCGTCGAGGAAGACGACAGCCCGAAAGGTTGGATCGTGTTTGTCAACGCTGGGACGACGACCGCACTGGGCGCGGAGCGCGTCACAGATCGCGTCTTTCACCCGCAGCGTGAGAAAAGGGATCGCATCGGTGCATGCCGCCCGCGTCACGGTGAGATCGACACGCAGCCGCGCATCGGGCGAAACCCATTTCGGCCACGCGACGGTTCGCGCCAGGCGGTAGAGCGCCGCCCCCTCTTCGCCACGCCGCTTGCCGTGCGGCAACGCGCCGCCTCCCACCGCGACCAACACCCGCGTCGCGATGCGGCTCGTGAGGTGTACCCGCATGAGTACCGGCCAGTCACCGGTAAAGGCAACACCACCGGGACGCACCCGGATTTCAGCGGCACCCGCAGCGGTCAATTCGTCACCGAGGCATGACTCCAACCCGCGCGGGCACGGCGCGAACGCGCGCAACCGATTCGACACGACATGCTTCCCGGCTTAGAACGGCTTCAACACGACAAGAAAGACGACGACGGTCAGGATCACCACCGGGATTTCGTTGAAAACCCGAAACCAGACGTGGGAGCGGGTGTTGGTGCCGGCCTCGAAACGGCGCAGCAGCACCCCACAATACGCGTGGTAGGCGATCAGCAATACCACGAGCGTCGTCTTCGCGTGCAGCCACCCGCCGGAAAAACCGAACCCGAACCAGAGCCAGAGACCGAACCCCACCGCCAAAACCCCAAGCGGCGTCATGAAGCGAAAAAGTTTGCGTGCCATGAGGAGCAGCCGGTCGCGTGCGGCTGCGTTCTCTTCCATCGCCAGATTGACAAAGATTCGCGGCAGATAAAAGAGCCCCGCGAACCACGAAGTCATCAAGATGATATGCAGCGACTTGACGACGCCATAGAGCACGATTCCCTCCTTTCTTTCCAGATCGGTTGCGCGAGCAACGCAAAAACCGTGGGATAGCGCAAACGAAAGCGAAGTTCCCGTTTGAGGCGGTCGTTACGCAGCCGTCGGCTTTCGGTGAGGAACGAAGCCATCATCGGCCCGACACGTTCCAACACCGCTTGTCTGGGCAGACGCGGCGGGCGGGGCAGCCCCAGTGCATCGGCCACCGCATCGAACCACGCGCCCATCGGCAACGGTTGATCGTCGGCAGCGTGATAGGCGCGCCCCGTCTTGCCGCGCCACCCCGCCACCCAGAGGATCTGCGCCAGATCGTTGGCATGGATGTGGTTGCTGATACTGTCCTCCTCTTCGTGAATCGCCGGATCACCACGCAGCAACCGCGCCACCGGGAGGCGTTCGGCGGAATAGATCCCCGGTACGCGCAGCCGCACCACCCAGCCGCCCCGTTTCGCCCAATCGCGCCACAACCGCTCCGCCGCGACCCGCCGCGCTGCGCGCGCCGTTTGAGGGGCAACCGGGTCGCTCTCGCGCACCCACGCCCCTCCTCGGTCGCCATAGACGCCGCTCGTACTCAGATAGACCATACGCGGCCGAAGAGCGAAATGGTGACGCCGCCCCGGGCCGCGTGGCTTACTTCGGGCGGTGCTTCGCCGCAGCGCTGCCTGCAGACGACGGGTGCGGGGGTCGATCACCCCGTTCCCCGCAGGTGGTGCCGTCACCCAAACCTGATCCACTGCCGCGCCGATTCGCGCCAACGACCGCCAGAGGTCGAGATCGGCGACGATCACGCGTGCCCCCAACGCGCGCCACGCGGCGCTTTTGGCAGGATCGCGCACCACCACCCAAAACTGGACGCGAGACGCCAAGGCGCGCGCTGCACGTAACGCGACATCCCCGCCGCCCACGACCAACACTCGAACCGTCACGCTCGCGCCCCTCTTCCCGTACAATAAAGGCTTCCGATTATCGCACGCGACGTTCCATGACCCACACGGTTCAGATTGCGAATCACCCCGACGCCACCTTTACCGCCGCGCCCGACGAAACGGTACTCGACGCTGCGCTGCGATCGGGCCTTACTGTGCCGTACGGCTGCCGTGACGGCGCCTGCGGCGCCTGCCGTGCGCGCGTCGTGAACGGCACCGTGGAATTGAAGGGGGTCGCGCCGGGCGTTTTGTCCGACGACGAACGCGCCGCTGGCTGGACGCTGCTCTGCCGGGCTTACCCCAGATCCGATCTGACGATCGAGGTGCGGGAGCTGCGCCGCGCCGACGATCTGCCCATTCACAAATTTCCCGCGCGGGTCGAAACGATCGAAAAGATCGACGACGTCGCGATCGTCACGCTCAAGCTGCCGAATAGCCTCGACTTTCGCTTCCGCGCTGGACAATATGTCGATGTGCTGCTGCCCGATGGCGCCCGCCGCAGTTTTTCGATCGCGTCGGCACCCAACCACGGCGGTTTCCTCGAACTCCACATCCGGTTGGTGCCCGGTGGCCGTTTCACCCCGAAGGTGTTCACCGAAACCGCACCGAAAACGGTGTGGCGCCTCGAAGGGCCATTCGGCACCTTTACCCTGAAATCGCGCGCACGGCCGCTCCTTTTCGTCGCCGGGGGAACCGGTTTTGCGCCGATCCAATCGCTCCTGCAGGAACTGGCTGCCGGCGAACCCCCTCAGGTGCCGGTGCTCTGCTATTTCGGTGCCCGCACCCCCGCTGGGCTCTACCGCGACGCCTGGTTGCGGGCGTTTGCCGAATCCCACCCCTGGCTCGATTATCGCCCGGTGATCTCAGAGCCGGAGCAGGCGCCCGATTGGACGGGGCGAACCGGATTGGTACCGGACGCAGTCGTTGCTGAGCTCAGCGACCTCACGGCGTACGACGCCTACGTCTGCGGCTCCCCCGCGATGGTTGAAGCCGCACGCGCCCGCTTTCGCGCCGCGAACCTGCCGGAAGAAGCCTTTTTCGCCGACGCGTTCACGTTTCAATCGACGCCGCAATGAACACCGCCTTCGCCTATCTGACCCGCGAACCGGCGCTCAATCGCCGCTTTCAGATCACCGCGAACCGCCTCTGCCTGCACGCGAGCACCACGGAGCAGGCGCTCCAGACGCTCACGGCGCTCACGCCGCACTGGCCACAGTCACACGCCGTGCTGTTGTCGCTGATGCGTCTGCCGCCCAGTATCAAACTCCTTTCATGGGCGTGGCCGGAAAACACCTTCCTCGAAATCCCCCAACAGGCACTCACCATCCCGGCCACGCAACAGCTGATCGCGCACTGCGTCCAGCAAGAGACGCCGCTTTGTCTGGCCTGGTACGATGGGGTCAGTCCCTACCCCGACGCGCCGTGGCGCTTTTCGCTCGTCGATTGGCGCAAATGCCAAAGCCCCGACGCGGCGCCTGGGGTGGCGTTGGCGTGGGGGGTGCCGTCTCGGGCTGCGGCGCAAACGGCATTGCACCATTTCGCCGGGGTGTGCGGGTGGTTCTTTCTCAAAGAGGCGCTCCCCAACACGCAGTGCGAACCGGCACCGGCACGCACCACGGTGCTCCATTTGATCGCGCTTTTGCAGCAAGACGCTGAGATCGCAGAATTGGAAAAGGTGCTGAAACGGGACGTCGCGCTCGGCTACCGGCTTCTGCGCTACCTCAATTCGCCCGCGATGGGGCTACGGATGGAGATCACCTCGTTTCGCCATGCGGTGAGCATTCTTGGTTATCGGCCGTTGCTGCGCTGGCTCTCGGTCTTGCTCGTCCATAGCCACGACCACCCCGAAATGCCCGCGCTCGCGCAGACGGCATTGACGCGCGCCCGCTATCTCGAGCGTCTCGCTGCGGAGTTCTTCGACGCCGACGAAGCCGAAGCGCTCTTTCTCTGCGGACTGTTCTCGATTTTGCCGCAGCTCACGGGTGAGCCGCCGGAAGTGTCGCTGGAACCACTCACCTTACCGGAAGCAGTCAAGGCAGCGCTGATCCAGCGGGATGGGCCCTACGCACCCCTCTTGGCGCTCGCCGAAGCGAGCGAAAACGCTTCCCCTGCGCGGCTCATCGCCCAGGCAGAAAGCCTAGGGGTTGCGAGCGCCATGCACAATCAGGCGCTTCTTGAAGCGCTGGAATTCGCCGACCAGATCAACCAATGAAAAAGCCCGCCTCTGCGGGCTTTGCCATTGCGGGCTTTTGCTTGCGCTGCGTGCGCTTCGGTAAGACACCGAAACGCGCGCAAGCCGATCACTTGAGGGTGAGCACCCAGCGGACGATCTTTTCGATATCCGCTTCAGCCACTTGGGGATGCGGCGGCATCGGAACCGGACCCCAGACACCGGCACCGCCCTTCTTCACTTTCTCGACCAATTTGGGCACGTCGGCTTCGGTATATTTCTTCGCGACGTCTTTATAGGACGGGCCGACCAGTTTCTTGTCGATCGCGTGGCACGCCATGCACCCTTTCGCTTTTGCCAGCGCTTCATCGGCGAACGCCGGTGCGGCTCCAACCGTCATCACCCCGGCCACCACCAACAGTTGTGCGATTTTTTTCATCGCTGCTCCTTCTTTTCGGTCAATAAGAAAATCCCCGAGGCATTGTACGCGTAAAGGGCAAAAGAAAGCAACCCTTTTTTCATCAGTGATATCTCATTGCCGCGGATCGGCGAGCCATTGTTGCGGCAGCCACGCTTCGCTGCTCGCCCGCAACGGATTGATCTCCAACCCACCACGACGCAAAAACCGCCCCCAGACCATCAGCTCCGTCATACCCAAGCGCCACAGGTCGGTGTAGATCCGCTCGATGCACTGCTCATGAAATTCCGCATGACAGCGAAACGAAACGAGGTAACGCAGAAGCGATGCAGGATCGACGCGCGGCCCGACACAGCGCAGGTAAAGGCTTGCCCAATCGGGTTGCGCCGTCACCGGGCAGAGCGAGCGAAACGCGTCCATCACGAACCGTTGTTCGCAAAGAGTGGGGCTGTCGATACGGAGCAGCGTGGGATCGTATTGGTAACGAAAATCGTCCGCGGCAACCGTGTCCAAAAGGCATGCGCCGGGGTCGCCGAAATCGGACGCAACCGCGCGGCAAAATTGCGTCAGGGGATGAAGCGCGACGCGAACCGGCGCCTGCGCTACCGCCGCCAGATCCGCTTGGATGCGCGCAACCAACGCGTCGCCCTCCGCGAAACGAATTTGGTTGAAACCGTTCAGATAGAGTTTGAGCGACTTCGATTCGATCAAGTATGGGGAATGGGCAGGCACCCCGATCTCGATCACCGCCGCCTGCGGCTTTCCGTGCGCGTCGAGCCACGAGCCTTCGTATCCGTACCAGCGGTCTTCACCCACCCAATGCGGCAGTGGGTCACCCAACGTCGCACGCGCGGTGGCACGCGCGATCGGCGTCAGCAGCTCAGGCGCGTACCCGTCCGGAACAGCAACCGACTGGCCAAGCAGCAACCCGCTCATGCCCCACCCCCGTAGAGGGTCCACAACATCTTCGCCAAGAGCAAGAGCAGAACCCCGGCCAAAATTCGTTTCAGCACCGGCACGGGCAACCGGTGGGCCCACCGGGCGCCGATCGGCGCGGTCAGAATGCTCGTTGCGCTCACCCCGATCACTGCAGGCAGATAGACGTAGCCCAACGAGAAGGGTGGCAAATTGGGGTCATGCCAGCCGTTCACCACATAACCGATCGTTCCGGTGATCGAAATGGGGATCCCCAGCGCGGCCGAGGTGCCGATCGCGTGCGCCACCGGGACGTTGCACCACGTGAGGAACGGCACCGTGAGTGTCCCCCCGCCGATCGCAACCAGCGCGGAAACGGCGCCGATCACGAACCCGGCGAAACCGAGCCCCAGCCAGCCCGGAAGCTGACGCGTAGGCTTCGGTTTCAAATTGAGGAACATTTGCAAAGAAACGTATGCTATAAAGCACGCAAAAAAAATCGCGAGGGTGCGACTGGGAATCAGGGACGCTATGAAAGAGGCGACGAAGGTACCGAACAGCACGCCACTTGCCATGGGGACGAGCGCGTCGGTGCGCACCGCATGGTGTTGGTAGTGGGTTCGAGCACTCGCGAACGAAGTGAGGACGATCCCAGCCATCGACGAACCGAGCGCCAAATGGACAACGACCTCAGAAGAAAAGCCCTGATAGGCAAAGAGCGTGGTCAGCACCGGCACCATGATCGCGCCGCCCCCCACACCCAACAACCCGGCAAAAAGCCCCACGAATACCCCGAGAATCGGGTAAGCAAGCCACCAGAAGTCCATATGCTCAAGAAAAAAAGAGCCCCCGCAGCGCCGGTTCGGCTGAGTGACCTGAACCTACGGTTCAGGAGGGTCGCGTTCCCGTCACCATCAGGCACGTACCCACGGCACACGCACACAGGCGACGTCTGGGTCGGCGACCAATCGTCACGTTATTGGTTCAAGGATCGTACAGCCTTCTCGAACGCCGCAGGGAGTACCCGGTTCAGCGCGGCAGCGACGGCTGGCACTCTGCCAAGAGCCTGTCGAGCCGCGCACCCATACGTTCGATTCTACGCTGAAACCCGGCGATGTCAAACCCCCCTTGCCGTTGCGTGCGAATGAGTTCCGTTGCGATCTCGAACGCCGCCCAAAGAAGCAGCTTCTCTCCGCTCAACCCCTCGCCGCTCAGACGCGCGAGCCGCTCGTCGAGGAGGCGCGCCGCGTCCCGCAGGAGCGGCGCGTCCGCTTCGTCACACGTCAATCGGTAGGTCTTGCCGCGCAGTGTCACCTCGACCCGAACTTCAACCATCGTCACGCTCCTTACGCGCAAGCCACGCCGCCAGCTCGGAACGCAGCGCTGCGACCCGTTCTTGCTGCTTGGCCACTTCGGTGCGCGCCGTGGTCACAGCCGCTTGGAGACGGCGGTTCTCTTGTTGCAGTGCAGCCACCTGAAGCCGCAGTTGCGCGTTCTCCTGCCGCGACGCGGTCAGTTGTTGCGCCAGCAACTCGATTCTCTGCTCGAGCCCGGCGAGCAATTGCTCCATCTCAACGCTCCACTTGCGTGACATCCCGAACCGCACCGGTATCGGCGCTGGTCGTGAGTGCGGCGTAGGCACGCAGCGCGGCCGAGACCGGGCGATTGCGTGCTACCGGCTTCCACGCGTTCGCGCCGCGCGCTTCCATCGCGGCACGGCGCTTTGCGAGCGTCTCGTCGCTCACCGCAAGGTGGATCCGCCGGTTGGGAATATCGATCTCGATCGTATCCCCTTCCTCGACGAGCGCGATCGGGCCGCCGCACGCCGCTTCGGGCGAGACGTGGCCGATCGAAAGCCCCGAGGTTCCGCCCGAAAAGCGGCCATCGGTGATGAGCGCACAGACCTTGCCCAACCCTTTCGATTTGAGGTAACTCGTGGGGTAGAGCATCTCCTGCATGCCCGGCCCCCCTTTCGGCCCTTCGTAGCGGACGACGACGACGTCGCCCGGCACGATCTGGTCGGAAAGGATCGCCTCGACCGTCGCCTCTTGGCTTTCGAAGACCCGTGCCCGGCCTTTGAAGACCCAGATCGACTCGTCGACCCCCGCGGTCTTGACGATGCACCCGTTCGGCGCGAGGTTCCCGTAGAGCACCGCAAGCCCACCGTCTTGGGTGAACGCATGGACGCGATCGCGGATCACGCCGCGCGCGCGGTCGAGATCGAGCTCAGGGTAACGGTTTGCCTGGGAAAAGGCTTTCGTGGTCGGGATCCCGCCCGGCGCCGCGCGGTAGAAACGGTGCACCTCAGGATCGTCGGTCTGTTTGACGTCCCACTGCGCAAGCGCCGCTTGGAGCGTCGGGCTATGGACCGTTGGCACCGAATCGTCCAAAAGCCCCGCACGCTGCAGTTCGCCCAGAATGCCCATCACGCCGCCGGCGCGATGCACGTCTTCGATATGGACATCGGGCACCGCGGGCGCCACTTTACAGAGACACGGAACTTTGCGGCTGATGCGGTCGATATCGGCCATCGTAAACGGGACGCCCGCCTCAGACGCCGCCGCCAGCAGGTGCAGCACCGTGTTGGTGCTGCCGCCCATCGCAACATCGAGCGCCATCGCGTTTTCGAACGCGGCAAAGGTTGCGATCGAGCGCGGAAGCACGGTTTCGTCGTCCGCTTCGTAATAGCGTTTGGTCAACTCGACGATCCGCCGCCCCGCCTCGCGGAAGAGCCGCTCGCGGTCAGCGTGCGTGGCCACGAGCGTGCCGTTACCCGGTAGCGCCAGCCCCAACGCCTCGGTCAAACAGTTCATCGAGTTCGCGGTGAACATCCCCGAGCACGAACCGCAGGTGGGGCAGGCGCTCCGTTCGATCGCGGCCACCTCTTCGTCGCTTGCCTGGTCTTCGGCCGCTTTGACCATCGCATCGACCAGGTCGAGCGCCACCGTCTTGCCCCCGATCGTCACTTTCCCCGCCTCCATCGGACCGCCGGAGACGAAGATCGTTGGGATGTTGAGGCGCAGCGCCGCCATCAACATGCCCGGGGTGATTTTGTCACAGTTGGAGATGCACACCAGCGCATCCGCGCAGTGGGCGTTGACCATGTATTCGACCGAATCGGCGATGAGCTCCCGGCTCGGCAGCGAATAGAGCATCCCGCCGTGCCCCATCGCAATCCCGTCATCGACCGCGATCGTGTTGAACTCTTTGGCGATACCGCCCGCTTTGACGATCTCTTCGGCGACGATCCGACCCAGGTCGCGCAGATGGACGTGCCCCGGGACGAATTCGGTGAAGCTGTTGGCGATCGCGATGATCGGTTTGCCGAAATCGCTCTCTTTGACGCCGGTAGCGCGCCACAATGCGCGGGCGCCTGCCATGTTGCGCCCATGGGTCGTCGTGCGCGAACGGTACTGCGGCATGGTGCTCTCCTGCTTCAAGGGTCTGACTTTGGCGTATTCTAACGCTTTTGCGGCAGGAAGCGCGATGGCACTCGTCTTTCCCGAAATCGACCCGGTTGCGATCCACCTGGGTCCGCTCACCGTCCGTTGGTACGGCCTCATGTACCTGGCTGGTTTTGCGGCGTTCTATTGGCTGGGGCTTCGCCATGCGAAACGGCTCAGGGTAACCGACGTGTGGTCCCCAGAGCGCCTGGAACAACTCCTCACCGCGGGCGTAGTCGGCATCATCGTCGGCGGCAGACTGGGCGAAGTGCTCTTCTACCAACCCGCCTACTACTTTACCCATCCCCTCGAGATCGTCGCGATCTGGAAAGGGGGGATGAGCTTCCACGGTGGGTTGCTCGGCGCGATCGCCGCGATGCTCTGGTACGCGCGCCGCACCGGTCAAAATTTTTGGCAGGTTGCCGACTTCGTCGCCCCCCTCATTCCGCCTGGGCTGGGGTTTGGTCGCATCGGCAACTTCATCAACGGCGAACTCTGGGGACGCCCTGCACCCGAAGGGCTGCCCTGGGCGATGATCTACCCCCACGTCGATGCGATTCCCCGCCACCCCTCGCAACTCTACCAAGCCTTCGGGGAAGGGATCGTTCTCTTTCTCTTCCTCTGGTGGTTTGCACGCCGACCGCGTCCCGCCGGAATGGTTTCAGCCGCGTTTCTCGTCGGCTACGGCAGCGTTCGCTTCCTCTGCGAATTTTTCCGCAACCCCGACCCCGGCATCTTCTCCGCGTTCGGCAGCCTTCTCACCACCGCGCAATGGCTCTCTTTGGCTATGGTGTTCGCAGGCGCCGTGCTCACCGCGTGGGCGCGTCACCGTCGGCAACCACCGTCATCGTGAAGCGCGCCACCCCCTCGACCTCAGCAGTCACGCGATCCCCCGCCACCACCGGCCCGACCCCAGCCGGCGTGCCGGTAAGGATGAGGTCCCCCGCAGCCAACCGCCAATAGCGCGAAAGGGTGGCGATCAACTCAGGGATCGACCAGATCATCTGCGCGATATCCCCCGCTTGGCGCAGCGTCTCATTGACCCAAAGGCGAACCGCGCCGCGGGTCAACGCCACACCTGGGCGCGGCACGAGCGGCGCAAGCGGCAGCGACGCGTCGAACCCCTTCGCCACATCCCACGGCCGCCCTTTGGCCTTCGCCGCACTTTGCAGGTCACGCCGAGTCATGTCGAGTCCGACGGTGTAGCCCCAGATCGCTTGCTCCGCCTCCACTACACTGAGATTGCGGCCGCCACGCCCCAACGCAACCACCAGTTCCACCTCGTGATGGACCTCTTCCGTCATCGGCGGATAAGGCCAGCACGCCGTCTCGTCGGTCACTGGAAAAACCGCGTCGTTGGGCTTCAGGAAGAAAAACGGCGCTTCGCGGTTCGGATCGGCGCCCATTTCGCGCGCATGATCCGCGTAATTGCGGGCGACACAGAAGATACGGCGAACGGGAAAAAGCCGTCCATCGGTCACGGGAACGCGCGCAATCATCGGTTCGAACACCCAAGCGTTTGTCATCGATCGACTCCTTGACTCTTGACATACCCTGCACATGCAATAAAATTGCAAAAATGACACCTCATCCTATGCCACAAGACCCCATCGCGCAGACACTCGCCCGCTATGGCCGGGTCACCGCGGCACGGTGGTGGGCACTCGCTATCTTACGCGAAGCCAAGCAACCGCTGACGCCAGACGAGCTTTTCGCGGCAACGACTGCTGCGACTCCCAAAGCGCCCGACCGGGTCACGGTCTATCGGGCGCTCGACTGGCTCGTCGCGAAAGGGTTGGTGCGGCGCATCGCCGCAAGCGACCGCGCCGCCCGCTTCGAAGTCGCGAGCAACAACCCGGCGCACGCCCACTTTCTCTGCACCACGTGCGGCCGAACCTGGTGCCTGCCCCCCCATCCCACGCCGTGGCCGCCACTGCCCGACGGTTTCGTTCCGCGCGAAGCGGAGCTCGTGATCCGCGGCCAATGCGCGCACTGTCACTGATCGGTTTTCCGCGATGAACCCGCCCGATACCGCGCGCGAAGCATTGCACCTCGACAATCTCACCGCCGGCTACGACCGCCACCCCGCGATCCACCACCTTACCGCAACGATACCAGCGGGCAGCCACGTCGCGGTGCTCGGCCCGAACGGCGCGGGGAAATCGACACTGCTCAAGGTGATCGCCGGAGTGTTGCCCCCGATCACGGGCGCGGTCCACCTCCCGGAAACGTGGCGCGGTCGCGTCGCCTACTTGCCGCAGCACCCCACGTGGCGCGTCGATTTTCCGCTTTCGGTCTTCGACGCGGTTGCGCTTGCGCTCTGGCCCGAGGTCGGTTGTTGGCGGCCGCTTCGACGCGACGAACGCAACCGCGTCCACGCCGCGCTCGCCGATATGGGACTGACACCACTTGCGAAACGTCCGGTCGCGGCGCTCTCGGGCGGACAGCAGCAGCGGGTGCGCTTTGCGCAGCTGCTCGTGCGCGACGCGAAACTGATCCTCCTGGACGAACCCTTCACCGCGATGGACGCGCAGACGACCGCCTGGGTGCGCCAAATCCTGGCCCAGTGGCGGGAACGCGGCGTGACGGTCTTGGCGGTTCTACACGACGAAACGATCGCGCGCAGCGACTTTCCATGGACGATGCTGCTTGCGCGGGAGCTGGTTGCGTTCGCGCCAACCCAGACGATCGACTGGGACGCATGGCGACGCCGCGCCGCGCAACCGATCGCACCGCGCGACGATGCGCCGTGGTGCGCCGATGCACCTGCCGCGGAGGGGGTGTGATGGCCTTCACCGCACCATGGGAAGCGATCACTTTGCTGCTGACGGACCCGTGGTTGCGCCAGGCGTGGCTGGCGCTGGCCGTTGCCGCGCTCGCGGCGGCGCCGTGCGGGGTGCTGCTGGTCACCCGCCGCATGAGTCTGATGGGCGACGCGATGAGCCACGCGATCCTGCCCGGTGTCGCTACCGGTTACCTGCTTGCCGGGTTTTCGCTGCCCGCGATCACCGTTGGCGGCCTCGTCGCCGGAGTAGCCGTGGCGTGGGCGGCCGGGTGGGCGAGCCGCAACACGGCACTTTTCGAAGACGCGACGCTTGCCGGGTTTCAACTCTCGGCGCTCGCGCTTGGGATCCTTTTGATCACGGCACAAGGCAACCCCACCGACGTGATGCACCTTCTCTTCGGTTCGGTACTGGCGCTCGACCGCGCAACGCTCGGTTTCATCGTCGCAACCGCTGCGGTGACCCTGCTCACGCTCGTTGTCTGTCGGCGTGCGATCGCGTTCGAATGGTTCGATTCCGAGACCTTTCGCCGTCTCGACACACGCGCATCGGCCCGCACCTACTACCTCACCCTCGCGGTGATCGTCGCGATGATGGTCGCGGTCTTCCAAGCGCTCGGCGCGCTCTTGGGACTTACGTTGTTGATGCTGCCGGCGCTGACCGCGCGTTTGTGGGCGAATCGTTTACTGCCGACTTTCGTCACTGCCGCCTCGATCGGCGCCGCCGGCAGCACCATCGGGCTCTGCGCGGCGCTTGCCGGCGATTGGCCACCCGGCCCCGCGGTTGCGGCGACCCTTTCACTGGGTTACCTCGTTTCGCTCTTCTTTGCCCCGTACGGTCTGTGGCGACGCCGCCACCCGTCGCCCAAACACCGCGTGGCATGACGCCCGAATCGCACGACTCAACGGGAGTACAGAAAATGTATAGAAACGAACACGACCGCGGCGCCCCCACGCGCCGCCATTTTCTCGCCTATTGTGCGCAGTGGTTGGGCGCGCTGGCAACCCTGCCGCTTGCGAACCCATCGCGCGCACAAGCCCAGCGCACGCCACAACCCCTCATCGTCGCGAGTCACCCGATCGTTGCCGACTGGGTACGCAATCTGCTTGGCACGCACGCGGCGGTGCAGGCGATCGCACAACCCCAACAAGATCTGCACAGCATCACGCTGCACCCTGCGCATCTTCCCCTTCTGCGGCAAGCGGTGACCATCGTCACGATGGGGCTGGGCACCGAGACCGCGTTCGTGCGCGACTGCGCTCGACTCGTACCCGACACCCCGCGCCTTGCGCTTGGCGATCTGCTTGCGCCGCAACGGCGCTTGCTCCGTCCCACCGGCATCGCGCCCGACCACGATCACGATCACGATCACGCCGATAGCCATGACCACACACAGGATCGCGATCCCGACAACACGCTGGAGCACGGCCAGCACGACGATCACGCAACCCAATACGATCCCCACTTTTGGCTCGATCCCGAACGGGTTGCCGAGGCCCTAGCGCAAGCACTCCCAAACCTCATCACCCGCATCCCCAGCGCGCAGCAGTCGATCACCGCGCACGCGCACCCTTACCTGGAGGCGCTGCGCGCGCTGGCCGCGGACGGGCGTACCCGTCTGGCCGACCTGCCCGCCACGCACCGCAAGGCGTTCGTGCTGCACGACGCCTACCGCTACCTCAACGCCGCGTTCGGTGTCGAACTGATCGGTATCGACACCGTGGTGCCGCACGGCGAGGTCACTGCGCAACGCCTGCTCGAACTCAAGGCACGCGCAGCACGCGAAGGAATTCGCATCCTCTTCACCGAAGCCCATCGCACGAGCCGGGTGGCGCAAACTTTCGCACAGCGCCTGGGCCTTGCCGTCGCGGGTCCCCTCTACGCCGAAACCTTTGCGCCCTCTCCTGGGCCCGCGACCTATCTCGATCTGATGCGTCACAACCTGGCGACGATCGCCGCCGCGCTGCGCACTCAGTGAGCGCGCGCGAACCCTTTCGCGACGCGCGCACGAACGCAGAGCCCGGGGTGCGGGAACCGTGGCGATCTTTTGCTATCCTATCGGCAACCCGATTCGATCGAGAAACCCGATGACGCTTCGCGCGCTCTTGACTTTGTTATCGACTGCTCTGCCCTTGGCGTACGCCCCGTTTGCTGTAGCGCAAGGCGACACCGTGTCAGCACCTGCGCCATCCGCCGCACCCGACGCTGCATCGGAGATTCGTGTCGAGCCGTTGCGCACCCCGCTCGACGGCGATTTCGTCTTCGCGTGGCTCGTCGGGGAATTGGCGCTCCGAAACGGGCAGTGGGGGCAAGCGCTCGAAGCCTACGAGCGCGCGGCCGAAGCGCAACCGATCCCCGCCGTGCTCGACCGCTGGGCGCAAACCGCGCTCCTGGCGGGCGACGCGGTCCAGTTCGAACGCATCCTCACGCTTTGGCAATGGCTTGCGCCGGACGACGCGCGGCTTCAGCAACTCGCTGCGCACCGCGAACGGCTGAACGCCCGTTTCGAAGCGCAGATCAGCGAACGGATCGCCGAGATCCTGAAAAAGGACCCCGAGCAGCGCGAACGCAATCTGCTGGGGCTTCCCGCTGCGTTGGCCGAGTTGGGTAACCCGACGCAGATCCTGCGCTTGATCGAAAAAGCGGTCGCGCCCTACCGCGACGAGCCGGCGGCACACCTGATCGTCAGCGAGGCCGCACGGCAAGCGGGTGACCTCGACCGCGCGTGGGCTGCCGCGCAAGCGGCGGTGGCGTTGCGTCCCGACTGGCCACCGGCGCTCGCGCAACTCGCGCAGGTGGCGCTCGACCGTTTTGCTCCGGAACTGGCGATTCCGATCCTCGCGCCAGCGCAGGAACGCCAACCCGAAGCGCTCACCGTTACCTTGGCGCTCGCGGCATTGCTCGCCGAAACCGATCACCCGGAGCGAGCGGTTGCGCTGCTTGCGCCGTGGGTCGAGCGCGGTGTGACCGATCCCCGGCTGATCGACGCGCTGGCAACTTTTGGGGCGCAAGGGATCGAACCCGAACAGTGTGCTCGGTGGCTTTTGCGCCTTGCCAAAGAGCGCCCGGAAGCGCGCCTCAAAGCGGCACAACTGTGGCTTGCCCGCGAACAACCGCGGCGCGCCCTTCGCCTCCTCGACCCACGCGCGCTGCCTGACGAACTCGCCGAATCAGCGGCCGCGCTTACCGCGCAAGCGCTGGCACGGCTGGGACGCGTCGATGAGGCACTCTCGCGCTTGGAAGCACACGCCCCCCTCTCAGGCGTGGATGCGGCACTGCGTGAAGCACGCCTGTGGCAAGAGGCCAAGCAGTGGGAAGCGTCGCGCGCTGTGCTCATCGACGCGCTCGCGACGTTTGGCGATGTGCCGCAACTCCTCTACGACTATGCGATCCTGCTTGAACGCATGGGCGCGCGCGACAGCGCCGAAGGGTATTTGCGTAAGCTTTTGGCGATGCGGCCATTCGACGTCCATGCGATCAACGCGCTCGGCTACCTGCTTGCCGACGCGAACCGGTCGCTCGACGAAGCCGAACGGTTGCTGCGCATGGCGCGCGCCCTCAAGCCGAACGACGGGTTCATCATGGACAGCGAAGGGTGGCTACGCTTCCGTCAAGGAGATTATTCGTCTGCGCGTCGGCTGATCGAAGCCGCGTGGCGGCGCGCGCCAGACCCGGAAATCGGCGATCACCTCGTCGCCGTGTACCAAGCGCTTGGCGACGAAGCGCGTGCCGCTGCGTGGCGCAAACGCCTGGCGCGGCAATTTCCGGGGCGCTAACCGATGCTGACGTTGGTCATTGTCCTCCCTCTGCTTTTCGGCACCGCGGCGTGCGCGTGGGCGGGGGCGCGGTTTGGGAAACGGGCCGCGGCTGTCAGTGCCGCTGCAGTCGCGATACTGGCGCTGGGCCTGTTGCTGACCCTAGCGGCACCCATCTGGGCGGGGGGTGCCGTGACCGAAGCGGCGCAGTGGGTCCCCTCACTGGGGCTCAACTGGCAACTGCGCGCCGACGCGTTGAGCCTCTTCTTTGCTACGTTGATCCTGGCAATCGGGCTTTTGGTGATCACCTACGCCAGCTACTACCTCGGCCCCACAGATCCGCCCGGGAAGTTCTACGCGACGTTGATGCTCTTCATGGCCGCGATGCTCGGGATCGTGCTCGCGGACAACCTGCTGCTGCTCATCGTCTTCTGGGAGCTCACCAGCCTTTCGTCGTTTCTCTTGGTCGGCTACTGGAACGAGCAGACGCAAGCGCGGCGCGGCGCAAGACAAGCGCTGATCGTCACCGGTGTAGGCGGTGTGGTTCTGGCGGCTGGCGCGCTGCTCCTAGGCGAAATCGGCGGCACCCACCAGATCAGCGCGTTGCTCGCGCAAGGTGGCGCGTTGCAGAATCATCCGCTCTTTTCGTGGGCGCTCGTCATGGTGCTGATCGGGGCCGTCACCAAAAGCGCGCAGTTTCCGTTCCACTTCTGGCTGCCCGACGCCATGGCCGCCCCGACGCCCGTTTCGGCGTACCTCCATTCGGCGACGATGGTCAAAGCGGGGCTCTTCCTCCTGCTGCGTCTGCACCCACTTTTTGCCGGTTCGAGCCTATTCGAAATGATCGCATTACCGGTCGGTTTGGCAACCCTGACGCTCGGCGCCGTCATCGCAATTTTCAAACACGACCTCAAGGGGCTCCTTGCCTATTCGACGATCAGCCACTTGGGGTTGATCATGACGATGATCGGTCTGGGTACCGTCGAAGGGGTGGTCGTGGCGGTCTTGCACATCTTCAACCACGCGTTGTTCAAAGCAGCCCTCTTCATGAGTGCCGGAATCGTCGACCACGAAACGGGGTCACGTGATTTGCGCCACGTAAACGGCATGATGCGCTATCTACCGTGGACCGGTCTCTTTGCGATCATCGCCGCAGCGGCGATGGCTGGAATCCCCTTTTTCAACGGTTTCCTGTCCAAAGAGCTCTTCTTCACCGCGACACTCACCGCGCCCCACCCGCTCGTCCCGATCCTCGCAACGGCTGCGGCAGCCGCAAGCGTCGCCTACTCGTTCCGTTTCATTCACGATACCTTTTTCAACGGCGAACCGGGGCCACTACCCAACCCCCACCCGCACGAACCGGCGTGGGGCATGCGGGCGCCCGTGGTGCTCCTTGCGCTCCTTTGCGTCCTCTTCGGGGTGATGCCGTGGCTCGCCGAGCCGCTGATCACGCGGGTTGCCACGGCGGCGGCCGGGGCAGCCGTGCCGGAACTTCACTTAGCGTTGTGGCACCATCCCGGGCTTCACGTCGCAATGAGCGGACTTGCGCTCGTCGGGGGCGGCATCGCGTACGCCCTTTTGATGACCAACCGCTTCCTCCATCGACTCGATATCGACCGTCTCTTCGGACGCCGCGCTGGCCGCTGGCTCTTTGCCGCTGCAATCGCTCGATTGGTGCGCGCCGCGGCTTGGATCACTCGCCGTACCGACACCGGCTCGCTCACCGTGATCGTTGCGCTCGTCTGGATGAGCGCGCTCGCGCTCCTCTATTTCACCGTACCATGGCCGAAAACGGTTAACACCCCAGCAGTCCCGGAACCTTCGTTCGCGACACTGCTCGTTGCGTTCCCGCTCTGGTTGCTCGTCGCGCTTTCGGCGGGTGCGCTGCTCTTCTGGCATGCGCGCCGAACCGTCGCGGTGCTTCTGACCGGCGTGATCGGACTGGTGAGCGCCGTGGCGTTTGCCCTGCTGTCCGCGCCCGATCTGGCGATGACGCAGATCGCCGTCGAAGTGGTGAGCACCGTGTTGCTGTTCCTTGCGCTCTCGTTCCTACCCAAACGCACCCCGGCGATCCCGTTTCGGCGACGCTTCCTGCGCGGTGCGATCGCCGTCGCTGCGGGTGTCACCGTCGGCGTGTTGGCTTGGTGGCTGCTGGTGACGCCGCGCGAATCGATCAGTTGGTACTTCTTGGCCGAGGCGCTTCCCGGCGGAGGCGGCCGCAACGTCGTCAATGTGATTCTCGTCGATTTCCGCGGCTACGATACCTTTGGCGAGATCACCGTGCTCGGGGTCGCCGCGTTGGGCGCGTGGGCGCTCTTTGTCGGCGCGTCACGGGCACAGGATCGCGCCCGACGGACACCACAGTGGATCGAACCCCATTCCCACCTTCTGCGCGTCGCAACGACCGTGATGCTGCCCGCGGCGCTTCTTTTGAGCATCTATCTGTTCTTGCGCGGCCATAACCAACCGGGCGGCGGGTTCATCGCCGGGTTGGTCACCGCTGCAGCGCTTCTGCTCGTCTATCTCGCGCACGGGTTTGCCGCGGCAAACCAATTCGTGCGCGCCCAAGACGGTTGGCGGTTCGCACGCACGGTGGGCGCTGGGATCGCGATCGCAGCCGCCACGGGCGCCGCTGCGTGGGCGTTTGGACGCCCCTTCCTCACCAGCGCACACGGTCACCCACACCTGCCGCTCTTAGGCGAACTCCCGCTTGCCTCGGCAGCACTCTTCGACCTTGGCGTCTATGTCACGGTGGTCGGGGCAACGCTGTTGCTCCTTGCCACTTTGGCTGCGGGTCGCCGCAATGACCGCAAAACCGAGGAGATCGAACGATGACGCTGGAAGGATTGGTTGCTTCGGCGATTGGGATCGTCACCACCGTAGCCGTCTACCTGCTCTTGCAACCGCGCGCGTTTGCCACGGCATTGGGCTTGACACTGCTCAGTTACGCGGTCAATATGTTCATTTTCGTCGCGGGTGGGCTCTGGATCGACGCACCCCCTGTTCTCGACGCGGGCCGCCGACTTAGTGCCGACCCGCTACCACAAGCGCTGATCCTGACCGCGATCGTGATCGGCTTTGCCACCACCGCTTATCTGCTTGCGTTGGCGGTTCGCCGTTTTGCGGTCACGGGTGACGAGCGCACGCACCTTACCCCGAAGCACACGGAGGACGCGCGGTGAGCAACGCTGCAACCGCCCTCTTCACCCATTTACCGATCCTGCTGATCGTTTGGCCGCTGGGGTGGGGGATCCTTTTGCTCCTCGGCGCTGCGCGCAGCAGCGACCATCCGCCGGGGAGCGACCACCCCGAAACGTCGTTACGCCGCGAGCGCTGGCTCAGTTTGAGCGGTGCGGCGATCACCCTGCTGGGGGCGTCGCTGCTTTCCTGGGATGCCGCGCACGGTGCGATTCGCGTCTATTCGTTGGGCGACTGGCCCGCGCCATTTGGAATCGCGTTGGTCTCGGATCGCCTGTCCGCTCTTTTTCTGCTGCTCACCGCTGTGGTCGCGGGTAGTGCCTTGGCGTTTGCGATCGGCAGTTGGGACCACCGCGGTCGGGCCTTCCACCCCCTGTTCCATATCCAATGGGCTGGACTCAACGGCGCGTTCCTCACGGGCGACATTTTCAACCTCTTCGTCTTTTTCGAAGTACTGTTGATCGCCTCGTACGCGTTGCTCACCCACGGTCTTGGACAGGCACGCTTGCGGGTCGCGTTTGGGTATGTGGTCGTAAACCTCACCGCATCGTCACTCTTTCTCTTGGGGTTAGCGCTCATCTACGGCGCTTACGGTAGCCTCAACCTTGCCGATCTTGCGCAACGCACGGTGGCGCTTGCCCCGCAACCCCTCTTTTTGGCGCGCGCGGGTGCCACACTGCTGCTCGTCGTCTTTGCGATCAAGGCCGCTGCCGCACCACTCTATCTGTGGCTTCCCACAGCGTACAGTGCGGCGTCACCGCCCGTTGCCGCGCTCTTTGCAATCATGACCAAGGTCGGCATCTACGCGATCATTCGCGTCCATTGGGCGGTCTGGGGCGGTGAGTCGGGCGTTTTGGGTAGCGCGGCGTTTGCGTTGCTGCTTCCCGTAGCGATCGTCACGGGATTGCTGGGTGTTGCCGGGGCGCTTGCGGCCCGCACCCTTTCGCGGCAGATCGCGTTCTTGACCGTCGCGTCGGTGGGCACGATCCTCATCGGCGTCGCGTTGGCCACCCCGAAGGGAATCGCTGCCGCACTCTTTTACCTCGTCCACAGCACGGTCACCGTCACGCTCCTTTTTTTGGTCGTTGCGCTGGTCGCCGCACAACGGGGTGAAATCGGGGACGTGATCCAACCTGCGCCTGCGTTGCGCGATCCGGTTGCGCTCGGTCTCCTCATGCTGCTCGCTGCCGCTTCTGCGATCGGCATCCCGCCCCTTCCGGGTTTTTTGGGCAAACTCTACCTGCTGGAAGCGAGCCTGGACCGCCCGGGGCAAGGCGCCGTGTGGCTCACGCTCATCGCAGTGGGCGCACTCACACTGATCGCGCTCGCCCGTGCAGGGGTGACCATCTTTTGGCATAGCCACCCGAAGCGCATCACGGTCTGGCCCGCCGGTGACAGTCGCGTGCTCATGCAGCCGGTCGTGGCGCTGGTCGTTGTCGTCGCCGCGATGACGCTGTGGGCAGAACCGCTCTACCGCTTCACCTACGCCGCAGCGGTTCAGGCTGCCGACCAGACGGCATACGCACGCGTCGTCTTGGAGCGCGTGCACTTTTCGGCCCCGTGGACGCGGCCTTATGACGGCGTCCTTCCCCAGACCGAACCACCGGAGGTGCCATGACCCCCGCGACGATCCCGCCGCGCTGGTTCCCTGCGCCGATCCTTTCGCTACTCCTGGCTGGCGCGTGGTTGCTGCTCAACCACAGCGCGAGCCCGGCCCATCTCGTTGCAGCGTGCGTTCTGGGGTGGGGGATTCCGTTTTGGCTTCGACCGCTTTTGGGGACCCGTGCCACCATCCGCTGGCTGCCTGCATTGCGGTTGGCGGCGATCGTCCTCTGGGATATCGTGGTCTCGAACGTCCGCGTAGCGCGCCTGGCGCTCAGCCCCACCGCCAAACCGCGATCGGCGTGGCTGGTGTTGCCGCTTCGCACCGATCACGCGCGCGCAAACGCCCTGTTGGCAACGATCGTCACCAACACGCCCGGAACGGTTTCCGTGGCGTTTGCCGAGCGCTCGCTCCTCATCCATGTACTCGACTGCGCAGACCCAGCGGCAGCGCTCCACGAAATCGATACCCGCTACCAACTGCCGCTCATCGCGATCTTTTCGCTCGATATTGAGGAGACGCCCCAATGACGCCCGCTTTCTCGCCCTGGCTCAACACGCTGCTCGACGGTGCGCTCTTTGTCCTGATGCTCACCCTCGTTTTGGTCGCCTGGCGGCTGTGGCGCGGACCGGACGCGGTCGATCGTCTGTTGGCGTTGGACACGCTCTACCTCAACGCCGCGAGCCTGCTTCTGGTTTGGGACCTGCGGCACCATACGCCGCTGCTTTTCGAAGCCGCGTTGATGATCACCGCGCTCGGCTTCGTCGGTACCACCGCTGCAGCGCGGTACCTGGCCCGCCACGCCGTGATCGAATAGGAGCGTCGAATGGTTTCGCAAGCGTGGGAATGGCTGATCGCCGGATGCGTGCTCGCCGGTACGTTCTTCACGTTCGTCGGCGCGATCGGCCTCAATCGCTTCCGGGACACCTTCCAACGGCTGCACGCGCCCACCAAAGCATCGACGCTGGGGATCGGGATGCTGCTGATCGCGTCGATGATCGCTGCATGGCAAGAGGGGCGTCCCGGTTTTGCCGAACTCCTCATCACACTCTTCGTCTTCCTCACGGCGCCGGTCTCGGCGAGCCTGCTTGCGCAAGCCGCGATCCGGCGACGGTGCAAAGGCGGGCCTCCGGCAAGCGCCGCCCCTGAGACGCCGCAACAGACAGAGAGGGAAGGGCTATGAATCGTCAGGGAAGCGACCGGTTAGGCACGTCGCTCTTTGGGCTTACGCGGCTGCGGCTTGCCTGGGCGGTGCGCGTCCGCTGGCGCGTGGCGCTGCTTGGATTGCTCGCAACCGGAATCGCCGGCTGCTCCTCCTTCCCTTCCCCGCCCCCGCGGCGCGTGGACAGCACGTCCCCCGCATCGGTTGCCGCGATACCGGTGCGCTTTTACGTCGAAGGGCGTTTTGCGGCGCAACACGAAGCGGAAGGGATCTCGGGCCGTTTCGTCTGGCAACGAACCGCACCCCATCAGGAGACGTGGCAACTCATCTCCCCCACGGGAAACGAAGTCGCACAGCTTACCGTAACCGGCCACGACGCGACGCTCACCGTCCCGGGGCAACCGTCACGCACTGCGCCAAACCCCGAAACGCTCGTCGAACCGCTTCTTGGTTTTGCCCTTCCGCCGTGGACGACCTGGCGCGCCGCGCTTTGGGGCTGGCGCCCGGTCGATACCAATCCCCCCGCCGTCGAGCCGGTTGCGCACGAGTCGACACACGCGCTCGGTTGGACCTGGCGGTGGTCTGATCGTGATCCGAACGGGTGGCCACGCCGAATCGAAATCAGCCGCGGCGATACCCGTCTGATACTCGTCGTCGAGACGCGGCAAGGCAGCGAATCATGACCTTTGCACACCAACAGCCAGAGCCCCTCATCCCAGTACCACCCCAGGGCACCGGCACCGTTCGCGTCCCGGCGCCAGCCAAGATCAACCGATTTCTGCACGTGGTCGGGCGCCGTAACGATGGGTACCACCTGCTGCAAACCCTCTTTCAGCTAATCGACTGGTGCGATTGGTTGACGATCACGCGCCGTGACGACGGCCGAATCGTCCGCGAACTGCCGCCCAATAGCCCGGCAGAACTGGCCAAACTGCCACCGGAACGCGATTTGACCCTTCGCGCCGCGCATTTGCTGCGCGCGCGGTTCGGCCACCCCGAATGGGGCGCGACGATCCGTCTGGAAAAGCACCTTCCGCTCGGTGGCGGCCTTGGGGGCGGAAGCAGCGATGCCGCGACAGTGCTCTTGGCGCTCAATCGACTCTGGGGACTCAACCGCTCGCGCGAAACGCTGTGTGCGCTGGGTGCCGAACTTGGTGCAGACGTCCCGTTTTTCCTCTTCGGCGAAAGCGCGTTTGCCGAAGGAATTGGTGAAAAGCTCACCCCGTACCCGCTCCCGACCGAGACGATCTGGATCCTCGACCCTGGAGTCGCGGTCGCTACCGCATCGATTTTTGCCTCCCCCCTCTTGACACGCGATACGCCTTGTTGCACAATAACGGCTCTCGCGCACGCCACGCTGAGAAACGATTTGGAGCCGGTTGCGCGCGCGCTTCACCGGGAAGTCGATCGCGCCTTGCAGTGGCTCGCTCAGTTTGGTGACGCACGGATGTCCGGTTCAGGCGGTTGTTGTTTTGTAGTAACCCATGCGCGCCTGCCGGATCCGCCGTTCGGCGCACTCAAGCGTTGCCGGACGTTGGCGCGTCACCCATTGTGGCTGTGGGCGGAACCGAATTCCAGTTTTTTGGGGAGTCGCCAAGCTGGTTAAGGCACCGGATTTTGATTCCGGCATTCGAGGGTTCGAATCCTTCCTCCCCAGCCATTTCGTCGCGGGTAGGCTGTAAGCCTACCCGTTTTACTTGATGAGGGTGAAAATGCCACGCGGCAGTATGATGGTCTTTACCGGCAACGCCAACCCGAAACTCGCGTCAGACGTGGTTCGGCGTTTGGGGATCCCTTTGGGTTCGGCTGTTGTCGGTCGCTTTTCCGACGGCGAGATCAACGTCGAGATCCTCGAAAACGTCCGCGGACAAGACGTCTTCATACTCCAACCGACGTGCACGCCCACCAACGACAATTTGATGGAACTGGTGGTGCTTGCCGATGCGCTGAAGCGCGCCTCTGCGTGGCGCATCACCGCCGCGATCCCCTACTTCGGTTACGCCCGGCAAGACCGTCGCCCGCGTTCGGCACGCGTTCCGATCACTGCGAAAGTGGTCGCGAACATGCTGCAAGCCGTCGGCGTTCAAAGGGTGCTCACCGTCGATCTCCACGCCGATCAGATCCAGGGCTTTTTCGACATTCCGGTCGACAACATCTACTCGACGCCGGTTTTGATCAACGACATAGAAAAACAGCGCCACGACAATCTGACGGTCGTCTCACCCGACATCGGCGGTGTGGTGCGCGCGCGTGCTTTCGCGAAACGGCTCGACTGTGACCTGGCGATCATCGACAAACGGCGCCCGAAAGCGAACGTGGCCGAAGTGATGAACATCATCGGCGATGTCAAAGGGCGCACCTGCGTGATCGTCGACGACATCGTCGATACCGCCGGCACCCTCTGTAAAGCTGCGGCTGCGCTCAAGGAACACGGCGCCGAACGGGTGATCGCCTACTGCACCCACCCGGTCCTTTCTGGCGCCGCGCCCAGCCGGATCGGCGAATCGGTACTCGACGAACTCGTGGTCACCGATACGATCCCGCTCAAAGAGGACGCGCAATCGTGCGCTAAGATCCGTCAGATCACGATCGCACCGCTTCTTGCCGACACGCTACTGCGCATCAGCAACGAAGAGTCGGTGAGTTCGCTTTTCACCGAATGAGGTTTTGGGAAGCACCTCGTCTGCTGGTCGCGGCGGCGAGGTGCGGTTTGTCACTGTAAGGAGCGTATCATGCAATTCAACCTCAAAGCCCAGCGTCGCGACGACCAGGGTACGCGTGCGAGCCGCCGCCTGCGTCGCGCGGGTCTCGTCCCCGCGATCGTCTACGGGGGCAATCAACCAGCGCAACCGATCGCGCTCGACCACAACGAGCTCTACCACCTCTTGGACAACGAGGCGTTCCATACTGCGGTGATCACGCTGGAAATCGACGGCACCCCGACCTCGGTGCTGTTGCGTGACGCGCAATACCACCCCTTCAAGCCGATCGTGCTCCATGCCGACTTTCAGCGCGTGGCGGCTGACGAAGTGATCCACATCAAAGTGCCGTTGCACTTCGTCGGCGAAGCGGAATCGCCCGCCGTGAAGCTCCACCACTGTATCGTCAACCACGTCTTGACCGAACTCGACGTGCGTTGCTTGCCAAAAGACATCCCCGAGTACATCGAGGTCGACCTCTCGCAGATCGAACCGGGCCATTCGGTGCATGTCTCCCACATTACCCTTCCGGCAGGGGTCACGGTGGTGAGCCATGGCGAAGAGGATCCGGTCGTTGCCACCGCCGTGAAAGTTTCCAGCGGGGAAACCAGCGGTGAGGGTGAAGTGGAAGGCGAAGGCGAAGCGTAACTCACCTTCTTTCCTTTCCCTTTCGATACGCGTCGCGGCATGAGTGGTCACCCAATTCCTCCGCAATTGGTCGTTGGGTTGGGTAACCCCGGCCGCGAATACGAAGCGACGCGCCACAACATCGGTTTTTGGTGGGTAGACCAGTTGGCGCGCACGTTGTGCGCAATTTTTCACCCAGAAGCGCGCTTTTTCGGTGAAGTTGCGCGCTCCGGCACGCTGCGGCTGCTCAAACCCACCACCTTTATGAACCGCTCCGGGCAAGCGGTCGCGGCATTGGCGCGCTTTTTCCGCATTCCTCCGGAAGCGATCCTCGTCGTTCATGACGAACTCGACCTCCCGCCCGGACGCGCCCGCCTCAAATTCGGCGGCGGCACGGCGGGCCACAACGGCTTGAAAGACATTCGCGCGCAATTGGGCAGCGACCGCTTCTGGCGGTTGCGCCTGGGCATCGGGCATCCGGGCGATCGCAACCAAGTGGCGAACTACGTCCTCCATCCGCCCCGCGCCGAGGAGCGGGCGCTGCTTGAGCAGGTGCTCACCGATACGCTGGCCTGTTGGCCCTTGATTGCTCGTGGCGACTGGTCGCGGGCGCAGCAACGGATCCATGCGCTGGCACCGCCCACCCCCTCGCTCACGCCCCAGGAGAACCGGTCATGAAATGTGGCATCGTCGGATTGCCCAACGTTGGAAAATCGACGCTCTTCAACGCGCTCACCAAAGCGGGTATCGAAGCGGCAAATTACCCCTTCTGCACGATCGAGCCCAACGTCGGCGTCGTGGAAGTTCCCGATCCGCGCCTGAAGCAACTGGCCGAAATCGTCAAACCGCAACGCGTGGTCCCGGCGATCGTCGAATTCGTCGATATCGCGGGCTTGGTCAAGGGGGCATCACAAGGAGAAGGGCTTGGCAACCAATTTTTGGCCAATATCCGCGAAACCGATGCGATCGTCCATGTCGTTCGCTGTTTCGAAGACAGCAACATCGTCCACGTCTCAGGTAGCGTCGATCCCCTGCGTGACATCGAAGTGATCGACACGGAACTGGCGCTTGCCGACCTTGCCACGGTCGACAAAGCGCTCAACCGCTACCGCAAACCGGCGCAAGCGGGGGACAAAACAGCGAAAGCACTCGTACCGGTCTTGGAACGGTGCCACGCGCAACTCGATGCCGGCCGCCCCATTCGCGCCCTCGCGTTGAGCGACGAAGAGCGGGCGCTGCTCAAACCCTTCTGCCTGCTGACCGCAAAACCGGTCCTCTACGCCGCGAACGTCGACGAACACGGTTTCGGTGACGACAACCTCCACCTGCGGGCCGTTCGCGAACACGCTGCGCAAGAAGGGGCGCAAGTGGTCGCAATCTCTGCAGCGATCGAAGCGGAGATCATCGAACTGCCCGACGAAGACAAAGCAATCTTCCTCGAAGAGATGGGGATGAGCGAGCCCGGGCTCAACCGCTTGATTCGGGCGGCGTACCGGTTGCTGGGCCTACACACCTTTTTCACCGCGGGCGTCAAGGAGGTCCGCGCCTGGACCATTCCGATCGGCGCGACCGCGCCGCAAGCCGCGGGCGTGATCCACTCCGACTTCGAACGCGGTTTCATCCGCGCGCAGGTAATCGCGTTCGACGACTTCATCCGCTACCGCGGCGAAGCGGGGGCACGGGAAGCGGGTAAAATGCGCGCCGAAGGCAAAGAGTACGTGGTACAAGACGGGGACGTGATCCACTTCCTGTTCAACGTCTAACCTCAAGGCAACCCGCCGCGTTGCCCGCTATTGTCCGCGTCGTCGTTTATGTCCTCCCCCTACGCGCTCCCCGCAGAACCGCTCGCCCCACCGCTCACCGCAGTTGCTCCGCCTGCGGTTGCGATCGAAACGGTAGCAAGCGGCTTCACCCATCCGTGGGCGGTCGCGTTCCTTCCTGACGGAACGTTGCTCCTCACCGAACGCCCCGGGCGCCTCGTTCATTTCGATCCCCGAAGGGGTCAACGGCACACGGTTACCGGTGGGCCACCGGTTTTTGCACAAGGTCAAGGGGGATTGCTCGACTTGGTGCTTGCGCCCGATTTCGCCACGAACCGCACCCTCTATTTCTGCTTCGCCGAACCGGTGGGCAGCACACACGCCCGGACCGCCGTAGCACGCGCCGTAATGACGCCCGACAACCGCGCCCTCACCGACGTGCGCATCCTCTTTCGCCAGGAACCCCCACTGCCTGGCGAACTCCACTTCGGTTGCCGCCTGCTCTTCGAACCCGACGGCAAAGCGCTGCTGGTCACACTGGGCGAGCGCTACCAGGCGCGCAATGAAGCCCAGAATCTCACCAACCATCTGGGAAAAACGGTACGCATCGACCCAGAGAACGGGGCCGGTCTGATGGGGCGATTTTGGCAGGAGCGGTGCCAACGCGGTGACCGCAACGCGTGCCACGCACAACCCGAGATTTTCACTTGGGGCCACCGCAACGTGCAAGGCGCCATTTGGCACCCGGGCGCGAACCAATCGTGGATCGTCGAACATGGCCCGCAGGGGGGTGACGAACTCAACCGCCTCACGCCGGGCGGAAACTACGGTTGGCCCCACTATACCTACGGCGAGGAGTACGGCGGTGGGCCCATCGGCGAGGGGAAGGTCCACCCCACTCCCTACCAACCGCCACTCATCCACTGGACCCCGTCGATCGCACCCTCGGGGATGGCGTTCCTTGCAAGCGACCGGTACGGGGTCGAATGGCAAGGAGCGGTGCTCGTCGGCTCGCTCAAGTTCGGTGAGGTGCGCTGGCTTCAGACGGTGTGCGACCGCGTTTTGCACGAAGCGATCCTTCCGGTCGGAGCGCGGGTGCGCGACGTCCGAGTAGGTTCAGACGGGTTGGTTTATCTCCTCACCGACGAAGCAAACGGCAAATTGCTTCGCCTCACGCCTCAACCGGCGGAAAAGCCGTAGCATCGGCTGCAGTGGTTGCGCAATCGCACCCTGCGCTAGCTTCGGTTTCCCAAGACGCCAATTCCGCCCGCCGCTCTTCGGAAAGGGCGGCAGCGGCTTGCGCGAACCGATCGCGAAAGGTTGCCCGCGAAAGCGACGCCCCCGCCGCGCCGTGACAGACGCGGGCACAGCGTAACTGCGTCCAACGCGTCGCGTCGTCGTCGGACAACGATTCGGGGTACCAGCGTGCGCGCATCCGAAACGCCAGTTCGCGCAACGTCGGCTGCTCAAGCGCCGTTTCCAGCGTCTGCAATACCGTGGCATCAGGCCCACTGTCGGGTGCCGCCTGCCACGCTGCGGCCAACCGTGACCGATCGCGCCCCCCGGGGAATTCACCGTAGAGCGCGATTTCGGGGTCGCGCGTCTGGCCGACGAACTCCGCTTCGCCCAGCGCAAGCAACGCCTCCGCTTTCTCATGCAACGCGTCCCGGTAGCGCTGCGCCACGGCAAACTGCGATTGGATCGCGTCGAGATCGAGCCCGAACCGCGCCGGATCGGTTGCACCGATCGCCGCCCAATTGGCGAGCATCGGCGTTTTCTTCACCGAAATCGTCCGCACGGGGGGGCGATAAGCCGATTCGGGCAGCGACACTTCGGGACAAAACCGCCATGCATGCAGCGTCTCCAGCGGTGTCTCGAGAAAACGCGCCACCGGTTCGCGCAGATCGAGCGTCAACCATTCGTTGCGCCGCCCCGGGCGTTTTCCCAACACGACCACCGGACTCAAATGCCCTTGACTTGCCGGAACGAACGGCGAAATCAACCACAATGGCTCACGGGGCGCGCGCGCACTCAGGAGCGCATCGACCCGCGCGGGCGTGCGCAAACCGAGTGCGTACGCAAAGAGTCTCGGTTGTCGCGTGCGAACCAAGTTCGCGAGCGCGATGAGTGCCAACACGTCGGATCGGGCATCGTGGGCGCGGGGTTGCGCGATCGCGTTTGCCGCTGCCAGGTCTTCGAGCTTGAAACTGGGTGCTTCCGGATCGTCGGTGCGAGAAGGCCATTCGATGCCTTCGGGACGAAACGCGTATGCAAGCCGCAACACGTCCAGGAGATCCCAGCGGGAGGTGTCGAGGCGGTTTTCATGGGCGAACGGGTCGAGTAGGTTGCGATGCAAGAGGTAACGCAAACAGGCGTCGTCGAAACGGACGTTGTTGTACCCAACCCAGCAGGTGCCCGGTTGGCTCAAGACGCGAAGCAACTGCGCGGCAAATGCCGGCTCTGTAAGCGCGTCGTCGCGTGCATTGACCAACGGCGGCGTAAGCCCAGTCACTGCACACGCGACCGGGTCCGGAAGGAAATCGGGTACGGCCCGACAGTACCAAACTTGTTCCTCGAGGATCTGCGTGCAGGTTGCATCGGTGCGAATCGCCGCACACTGCGCGATGCGCGTCGTCGCCGGGTCACTGCCGTACGTTTCGAAATCGTACCAGAGAAAGGTTTCGGGGTCGTTCAACGGGAAAGTTCTTTGCACTCAGAGCAACGTTATACGTGAAGCGCCGACGGTCGCACCGCACCTCAGCGTGCGCTTCTTCGTCGCTGACACCGGCCGGCGCGCTCTTTCTGCGTCGAATTAGCCTGAAGCGGCTGAGCTTGCGAGCCGGTCAAACGCCGCTACAACCTCCGGCGGCGCCTGAACGAGTTCGATCAACACCCCTTCGCCGCTGATCGGCGCCTCGTCGCTCCCCTTCGGATGGATGAAACAGATGTCGAACCCCGCTGCCCCTTTGCGGATCCCGCCCGGCGCAAAGCGCACCCCTTTCGCGCTCAGCCAGGCGACCGCTGCGGGCAGGTCGTCGACCCACAGCCCGACATGGTTGAGCGGGGTCTGATGGACTGCGGGTTTCTTTTCGAGATCGAGCGGTTGCATCAAATCGACCTCGACCTTGAACGGGCCACTACCCAGCGCAAGGATCGCTTCGTCGACGTTTTCCCGCTCGGAGCGGAAGGTTCCCGTGATCGGCAGCCCGAAACACTCAACCCAGAGTTTTTCGAGTCGGGCGCGATCGAGCGCCCCCAATGCGATCTGCTGTACGCCCAAGATGCGAAATGGTCGTTGCTCCGTTTGACTCATGATGGACTCCTATCGAATAGGCTCACGATGCTGCTTGCCACGTGACGGGTAGCGCGAAGAGGTAACCGGCGCCATAAACCGTCTTGATGATTTTCGGCGCGTGGGGGTCGTCCCCCAGTTTTTTGCGTAGGCGAGAGACCCGCACGTCGATACTGCGGTCGTAGGCTTCGAGCGCGCGCACGCCAGCCAACTGTTCGCGCGAGAGAATGCGGTTGGGTTGCCGCAGGAAACGGAGCAAAAGCTCCGCTTCGGCGGTCGAAAGGGTCAGCGGCTCAGTGTCGTCGCGGACCAACGCGAAGGTAGCGGCATCGAAACGCCACGCGCCGAAGTGCGCTACCTGTCGTTCGTCCGCGGCGTTCGTAGCTGCTATCGCGCCAGGCGTCGCAGCCCCCTTCTCGCCGCTTCCAGCAGCCTGGTAGCGCCGCATCACCGTTTTGGCCCGCGCGGCAAGTTCACGCGGGTCGAAGGGTTTCACCAGATAGTCGTCGGCCCCCAGTTCGAGGCCGAGCACCCGGTCGGCCACCGCGGCACGCCCGGTGAGGATGATCACCGCGCAAGGGTAGCGGGTCTGCAGTTCTCGCAACAGGTCTAAGCCGTCGCGGTCGGGTAGTCCAAGGTCGATGATCGCCAATTCGGGCGGGGTGGTTTCACAATGCGCCAGTGCGGCCTGCGCAGTGCCAACCAGGGTCACCGCAAAGCCGAACGGTTCGAGCGCCCGGGCGATCAATTGCGCGACGTCGGGTTCGTCCTCGACGATCAGCGTGGGAACCGCGCTCACCGCTTCTCCTCCGGCGTTACCGTTTGGGCCACATGGGCGATGGTAACCGATCGCAGCGCTTCGGCCAACGCCGCTTGGCTTACCGGTTTCGCCAACGCCGGAACATCGGGTAGTGCTGGGGCTTCGTGCCAATAACCGCTCACCAAGACCGCAGGCAACCCCGGGCGCACCGTCCGCGCCCGGGCAATCAGGGTGCCGCCGTCGCACCCGCCCGGCATCACCGCGTCGGTGACTACCACGTCGATCTCCGCAACGTGTTCGATGAGCTCGAGCGCTTCGGCACCATTTTCGGCTTCGAGCACGCGGTGCCCCAGGCGCATGAGCATCTGACGCAAAAGGTGGCGGACCTCCGGTTCGTCTTCCACGAGTAGCACCGTAAGGGCGCACGGCGCGGTTTCGGGTTTCGCGGCAGGCCCAGGGTCGCTGGATGGCGCAGGCGGTTCGCACTGCGGCAAGACAAAGGTGACCGTCGTACCAACCCCCGGCTCGCTGCGGATACGAATCGCGCCCCCCGACTGGCGCACGAAACCGTAGACCATCGCAAGCCCAAGGCCACTACCGCGACCGAAGGGTTTGGTGGTAAAGAACGGTTCGAACGCGTGCGCGAGCACCTCCGGCGCCATCCCGCAGCCGGTGTCGATTACGTCGAACTGCACGTAACGCCCTGGCGTAAGGCCGTAACGCTCCGCCAAATCGGCAAAGATTTCGCACGGCAACACCCGGATCGTCAGGGTGCCGCCTGAAGGAGCCATCGCGTCGCGCGCGTTGAGTGCCAGATTGAGGAGCGCATTTTCCAATTGGTGGCCGTCGGTATGGGCGTAGAGCGGCGTTTCGGGCAAGCGCAGGTCGAGCGTGACCAGTTCGCCCAAGGTTCTGGCAAGGAGCACTCCCAACCCCCGTACCCGCTCGCCCACCTCCACCGGTGCCAAGGCCATCGGCTGCCGCCGCGAGAAGGTGAGCAAACGCTTGACCAGATCGACGCCGCGGCGTGTCGCGCGAACCGCTGGCGCGATATGTTCGCGCGCCAGCGACGCCAACCCGCGCGCGGTCAGTGCTTCGTCGAGCGCCTCCAGGTTGCCGAGGATGATCGTCAGCAAATTGTTGAAGTCGTGCGCGATGCCGCCGGTGAGCTGCCCCACCGCCTCCATCTTCTGCGCCTGGATGAGCGCCTCTTGTTGCGCCCGCTGCTCCGTGATATCGAACGAGAGTACGAAGAAACCGACCACCTCCTCGCCCCGCTTTTCCGGAACGACGGTACTGCGGGCAAAGACCCGTTTGCCATTGGCGCGGGTGCGGTGGTATTCGTAGGTGACCCGCTCCCCGGCAAGCGCCCGCTCGAGATGGGTTTCGATTTGCGCATAGGCTTCCGCCCCCACCACCTCGGCGATCGTCTGCCCGACGATCGCCTCGGGCGTCGTCTCGAACCATTCGGCGTAGACGCGGTTCGCGTAGCGGTAGCGTTGGTCGCGATCGACGTAGGCGACCATCGCTGGGATCGAATCGAGGATCAAGCGCAACCGCGCTTCCGAATAGGCCAGCGCCTCTGCGGTGGCTTCGAGCTCATGTTGCGCTTCGCGCAATTCCTGATAAGCGCGCGCGAGCTCCTGGGTCCGTTCGCGCACGCGCGCCTCGAGCTGCAGGTTCTGCTCTTCGATCAGCCGTTCGTTGCGCCGCAGTTCGGTGATGTCGGTCCAAAGGGAGACGAACCCAAGGTTGGGGATTGGGACGCCCCGCACCGCGAGAATTTGACCGTTGGGGCGTTGCCGTTCGAAATAGTGAGGTTGAAACGAGCGCGCTGCCGCCATCCGCTCCGCGACCAGCTTTTCGATCTCGCCGTCCCCATACTCCCCCCGCTCGGCGTTGAAGCGCACGAACGCCTCGAAAGGGGTCCCTTCACGGACCAACTCCGGCGGAAAGTCGAGCAAGCGGGACAGGGCCTGGTTCCACGCAACCAGTTTCGGTTCGGCGTCGAAGACCGCGATCGCCTGATCGAGGAGGTCGAGCCCCGCAAGCAACAGATCGTAGCGACGACGATCCTGGGGCGAGGGCATCGGGCGTCACCCCGTCTGGTAGTGGGTGGGATCGGGGACGCCAGCCGCAGCAAAGCCCGCGGCACGCAGACGGCAGGAATCGCAGCGGCCACACGCGCGCCCCTCGGCGTCGGCCTGATAACAGCTCACCGTGAGCCCATAGTCGACCCCGAGCGCCACGCCGCGACGGATGATCTCGGCCTTGGAAAGGTAGAGCAACGGGGCATGCACCCGATAGCGCGCCCCCTCTACCCCTGCTTTCGTCGCCACGTTGGCCAGGTGTTCGAACGCCGCCAGGAACGGCGGACGGCAATCGGGGTATCCCGAATAATCGACGGCGTTCGCGCCGATGAAGAGATCGGTGGCGCCCACCACTTCCGCCCACGCGAGCGCCAACGCCAAGAGCACGGTATTGCGCGCCGGGACATAGGTGATGGGGATCGTCGTGCGCGTCGAGCCGTCTTCGGGTACCGCCAACGCGGCATCGGTGAGCGCCGAGCCGCCAAACGCATCGAGTGAGGCCTGCGCGATCCGATGCTCGACTACCGCAAACGCACGCGCCACGCGTTTCGCTGCGGCGATTTCGGCGGCGTGCCGTTGCCCATACGCGACGGTGAGCGCGTAAAGCTGGTAGCCACGCGCTGCGGTTTCGGCAAGCACCGTCGTCGAGTCCAACCCCCCGGAAAGGAGCACCACGGCTTTGGGTTTCGTGTACCCGGTCATCGCCCGCGCTCCTCACCCCACAAAACCTTGTGCAATTGCAGCTGAAACCGCACCGGCAGCTTATCGGCAACGATCCACTCTGCCAACTGGTGTGGCGGTAAAGCGTTGGCCACCGGCGACAAGAGCACGGCGCACCGCTCCGTGAACCGCTTCTCGGCAATCACCATTTTCGCCCATTCGTAATCGGCACGATCGGCGATCACGATTTTGATCTCGTCGGTGGGTTTGAGCGCAACGAGGTTCTGCCAAAGGTTCTTCTCGTGCTCTCCCGAGCCGGGGGCTTTGAGGTCCATCACCACGGCAACGCGTGGATCGACGTCGGCAATCGGCAACGCACCGCTCGTTTCCAACGAAACGTCGTATCCCGCGTCCGCAAGCGCACGCAGCAGCTGATGTACCGCCGGTTGCGCCAACGGTTCGCCACCGGTAACGCACACGGTACGCACACCGCGTGCGCGCACTTCGGCAACCACTTCGGATACCGTTTGCCGCAAGCCACCTTGAAACGCGTAGGCGGTATCGCACCAGTGGCAACGCAGTGGACAGCCGGTCAGCCGAACGAAGGTCGTCGGCAAACCAACACGCGACGACTCCCCTTGAATCGAGGTGAAAATCTCGCTGACGCGCAGCAGCGCTTCACTCATCGCCCCAGCCGCTCGCGCGCGATCTTACCCGCTGGCGTGTTCGGATAGCGCTCGACCAGACGATTCAACATGTCGTTGGCCTCTTTACGGTCGCCCAGACCTTGCAGCGCATTGGCCAATCCCAGCATCGCGTCGGAAACGAGCTCGTGCCCCGGGTGGTCGAAGACCACCCGCGCGAAATGTTGCCGCGCCTTATCGTACTGTTTGAGTTGCAACGCGGCCGTACCGGCCCAAAAGCGCGCTTCGACCGCTTGCGGGTCCGACGGATAGCGAGCCAGGAACGTCTCGAAATCCTTGAGCGCCGCGTCCGTTTTCTGCGCTTGCAGTTCGCGCAACGCTTGTCCAAAGAGCGCTGCCGCCTCGGCGCGAGACGGTTGGGGCGCGGTCGCACCAGAACTGGCAGCGGGGGCCACCGCTGTGCCACCACCAGCGCCCCCCCCGATCTCACTCGATGGCGCGCCGGAAGCTGGCGGTGCCCCAAACGACGCCCCTTCGCCACCAGCCAACGCGCGCAACCGTTGATCGAGATCGAGGTAAAAATCTTTTTGCCGCTTCTCGAGTTGTTCCAGGCGGTAGCGCAGCTCTTCGATCGCCCCTTGCAGTCGGGCTAGCTCCTGCTGCCGAGCGTTTTCGCGGTTTGCTGCGTCGAGCGCGAGACGGTTGACCCGCTCCTCGAGCGCCTGCACCTGCCCCTGTAGGGCTTCGAGCCGTTTGGCGTCGTCACCGAACAGCGCCCACGCAGGCGACAGGTTCGCCAACGAGAGTGCGATGACCATTCCCCACCGTATCGCGCGCATACGCTAGACTCCTTTGGGTTCAAAACTCCCCTTCGTAGAGGATATCAGCGCGCCGGTTCTGTGCATAGCACGATTCGTTCCGTTCCGTACAGACCGGTTTCTCTTCGCCCAAGCTCACCGCTTCGATGCGCTCGGCCGCAACCCCGAGTGCAGAAAGCGCTTGCTTCACCGCTTCGGCACGTTTTTGTCCCAGCGCCAGGTTGTATTCGCGACTCCCCCGCTCGTCGGCATTGCCTTGGATCAGTACCTTCACCGTCGGGTATTTCTGCATCAGTTGCGCGTGCGCCACCACCAGCGACTGGTACTCGGGCTTGATCTCGTAGCGGTCGAAATCGAAATAGATGCTGCGTTGGTGCGCAGGATGGGCTGGATTCTTGATCTCCGCCAACAGAGCCTCGGATGGAGAACCGCTTGCAACCGCAGATGCAGCCACATCGCGATCAGACACCCCAACATTACCCTCTTCGGTTGGTGTCGAAGAACAGGCTGCCAAAACGGCCGGTGCAACCATAACCACCATCCACTGGCGCAGATGAAGACCCATGACAAGCTCCTTTCGATGAACAGGTTGAAGACAATTTTTAACGTGGCAAACGCCCCCACGCAGGTTCCCGAACGTCGGCACCGGAAGCGCTCAAACGCAAACGCACCCGGCCGTCGGTCGAAACCGCAGCCAAAACCCCTCGGCCACCGACCTCGGTGGCATAGACGATCATATGACCCGTCGGGGCGAACGCGGGCGATTCGTCCCGCTCGGAATCGGTCAGGATTTGCCGATAGCCCGCGGTCAAATCGTGGTAGACGACTCGGAACCGCCCGTCGATTCGGGTGATATAGGTGAGGGCGCGTCCGTCGGGGGAGACGTCCGGGCTTACATTGTAGCTGCCCTCGAAGGTGATGCGCTGCGCGTCGCCCCCGGTGGCTGGCATGCGGTAGATCTGAGGCGACCCACCGCGATCCGAGGTGAAATAGAGCCATTGCCCATCGGGAGAAAAGACCGGTTCGGTGTCGATCGAACCGGAACGCGAAACGCGAAACGCCCGATTGAGCGTGAGATCGAGCACGTAAATCTGCGAGATCCCATCCTGGGTGAGCGTCACTGCCAATTTGCGCCCATCGGGCGACCAGGCCGGTGCCGAGTTCGAGCCGCGGAAATTGGCCGCGACCCGCCGCCTGCCAGTTGCCACCTCATGGATATAAACCACCGGCTTTTTGTTTTCGAACGAAACGTACGCAAGCTGATGCCCGTCGGGCGACCAGGCAGGCGAAATGATCGGTTCTGGAGAAACCAGCGCCGTTGCGGCATGGCTGCCGTCATAGTCACCGATCTTGAGTTCGTAACGGTTTCCACTCTTGACGACATACGCCAACCGCGTCGTGAAATACCCTGGCACCCCGGTCAATGCTTCATAGATCAGGTCGGCGATGCGATGCGCAGCGGCGCGTAATTGCCCTGCGTTGAACTGCACCACCCGGTTGGTCAATTCGCTGCGCCGCACCGTATCAAAAAGACGGAGGCGCGCTTCCCAAACCCCCGGTGCCGTCGCATAGACCGACCCCGCAAGCACCGCTTCGGCACCTCGTTGCGTGAGCGCGGCATAGTCGGGAATCAGGTCTTCCGGAGCCCGCATCCAGCCGACATCGACCACGCGGAAAAGTGCGCTCCGCTCGAGGTCGGAACGGACGATCTCAGTAAGCGATTGCGGGAGCGCCTCTTCGTTTACCAAGTAAGGAAGGGCCACCGCGATCTGCCGGCCGCTCGAGCCAGTGATTTCGATCGCGAGCTGAGCCATAGCGACCTGAATGCCCAGCCACCAAAGCATCATCAAACAGGCCAGAGTGCGCATCATGCCGACCATCGGTACCTCACCGGTATCCCTTGAAACAGAACGAGACATTATAGCGAAACCAAGTACATTGTCACTGTGCCAGCGGCCGCAGAATCAAACGCAGCTCACGGGCGAAAAGACGATGATCCGGTGGAGTCGGCAACGGACTCGCAGCGCGGATCGCTCGTTCGAGCGCCACATCGAGCGCCGCAAACCCCGACGAGCGCACCAGACGCACCTCAACGACCGTGCCGTCGGGCAGTTGCACCACGTCGAAAACCGCTTCCGGATTCCCAACGACGCCAGGCGGCACTACGACGTGTTGGCGCACTTTGGCGCGAATCGCATCGATATAGCTGGCCCGCGCCGCATCGCTGACCCCAGACGGCGCCCCACTGCGCCCCTGGGCAAGCGCCATCAACCGCTCCCGAACTGGATCGGAATGCGGTGACTCCGCCTGCGGCGGTTTCTGTTCCGCAGCCAGACGCCGCTGTACCAGCCGCTGAAAATCGTCTACCGGCTCTGGTTTTGGCTTCGGCTTGGGCTCTGGCTTCGGTTTGGGTTCCGGCCTAGGCTCTGGTTTTGGCTGGGGCTCAGCCTTAGGTTCCGGCTTAGGCTCTGTTTTCGGTTCTGGTTTTGGCGTAGGCTTCGGCTCTGCCTTCGTCGCCTGCGGCTCCGGTTTCGGCTCCGGTTTGGGCATTGGCTTCGGTTCCGCTTTCACTGCCATCTGCGGCTCAGGCTGCGGCTGCGATTTCGGCACCGGTTTTGGTTCTGGCTTCGGTTCTGACTTCGGTTCTGGCTTCGGTTCCGGTTTAGGTTCCGGTTTAGGTTCCGGTTTCGGTTCCGGTTTCGGTTCCGGTTTCGGAGTAACGCGCGCCGCAGCACCATCCCCTGGCGTCACTGTCCGCGCCCGTTCCGTGGTCGCAGCGATCGGCGCCACCAGATCGACCACGACCGGTGCGGGCGGTGCGCTTTGCCAGTCGAGCGAAACGAGCAAAACCGCTGCGAAAAAGAGATGGACGGCCACCGCCAGCACCCATGCCAGCGCGCGACGAAAGCCATCAGAACGGCGCAATACGTTCATCGTCAACGGATCATGACGCCGGCCGCGGGGCGGCGTCTTTCCTACCTTCGCCGGTGCTCGTCTGCAGCCCGACACGCGCAAATCCGGCGCCACGCAGGCGATCGAGCATCCCCATCACGGTTTCGTACGTCACTCGGCGGTCCGCCGCAATCACCACCGCCAAATCGGGGCGCTCCGCTTGTAACGCGCGCAAGGCGCGCAACAGCGCGAGCGGCTCCATCGCCACTTCTGGGGCCGTTGCGGTCTTTTTCAAGCCGATCGAACCGTCGGCGTGGATCACCACCACCGCGGCTTCCGAGGTCGGTGCGGGAAGTTGCGCGACGCTCGGAAGCTGCACCTCCCCCAGTTGGATCATCGGCGCGGTGACCATGAAGATCACCAGCAGCACCAGCATCACGTCGATGTAGGGCACGACGTTCATCTGGCTCATCAACGCCCGTCGACGCGCCATCGCTTCGCTCCCTTGCCTGGCTCGTCAACGCCCGATTTGGCGTTGCAACAAATTGGTCATCTCGTCGATGAAGGTTTCGATTTTCACCGAGAGCCGCTCGATATCGTGGGTGAAACGGTTATACGCGATCACCGCAGGAATTGCGGCAAAGAGACCAATCGCAGTGGCGATCAGAGCTTCGGCAATTCCCGGCGCCACGTGGGCGAGCGTTGCCGTCGTCATGTTCGCCAACCCGCGAAACGCGTTCATGATGCCCCACACCGTACCAAACAGGCCGATGTACGGCGACACCGACCCGACCGAAGCCAAAAAAGCCAGATGCGCTTCGAGTGCGTCCAACTCGCGCTGATACGCCACCTGCATCGCACGCCGAATACTGTCGATCGCGCCGCCGCGCTCCCTTTGCCGCAGCCATTCCCGATACCCTGCCAGAAAAACCAACTCCATCGGTCCAGCCTGATCGAGCCGCGCCTCCACCCGTTCCGCCAACTGATCCAAACGGGCTGCGTTCCAAAACTGCACCTCGAACCGCTGCGTGGCGCGACGCGCCGCACGAATGTGCAACATTTTGAGGAAAATCCAATACCACGAAAGCAGGGAAAGCCCCACGAGCAGCGCCATCACCAGCTGTACCGGAAGGCTTGCCTGCAAGACAAGGTGAGTAAGCGAAAGATCGGCGGTTTGCGACATCGTAACCAAGAAGGCGAAGACAGAGAGTGTGCAATTATAGCAAAGAAAGCTCCGTTTTTGCTACTCCGCTGGCGTCTCTCCCCTTGCTCGTGCTAGGATTGTGCGCATGGATGGGTTTGCCACGAACGGATGGGCGCTCGGCGCGCCGCCCCCCTACCTCACCGCGCTCGCAGAGGGCGTGGAAGCGATCGTTCGTCTTTCCGCAACGGAAACCGAAGCGATCGCCCTCGACATTGCCAATGGCAATACCGCCAGTGCATGGGCACTTCTCAAACCCCGTATCGCTGCGAAAACCGAAAACCACGCGTTGTGGCAACTGGCCTATGAACTGCTGACGCTCGACGGATCCGCGGAAGCGCTGGAGCAACTCTCGGAACACTACGCAGCCACCTTCGGCGAACTGGCCCCTTTTGCACTTACCGCGGCTGACACAGCGCAAACCCACAGCGAGCGACGAAGCTGGATCCGGTGGCCGGCGGAGTTGAACGCACAAAACGCACACGATTTCGTCACCCACTGGCCCAACAGCCCGACGCTCCACTTCGACCTTTCGGACGTACACACCATCGCTTCGGAAGCCGCAGCGGAACTGACGCAGGCGCTCGCCGAAACGCTGCGTGCGGGAAAGCGACTGCGCTGGCGCGGCCTTGACAACGGCATCTTGGTGTTGCTATCCCCGAACACCCTTCTGCATACCCCCGAAGAGATCCAATTGCTGCTGCTCTGGCTCAGTGCCGCGAAGCGGGAAGAGGAAGCCGAAGCGCTCGCGCTCGAATACGCGCTGCGCTTCGACAGCACCCCACCCGATTGGTGTTTCGATCGCGTCGCCAACCAGAGCGCCGACGAACCAGAAACAACGCAACCTGCCCTAGAAACGGACACCGCGACCGACCACCTCGTGGTCTTACCGGCACAAATGACCGACCACCATGTCACCGTCCTGTTGAAGCGGATCGGTGACGCGGCGGTCACCGGAGACCTACCACTCAACTGCCAGGCACGGCGGCTCCAGACGTGGCCGTTTCGCAGCCTCGCGCGCTTTGGCCACCTCATCCGCCGGCAAGTCACGCCCCGTCTTTCGTCCACCGCGCAACCCGTTCTGCGGCTCCTTCACGCGCCGCTGTGGCTCCAATTGGTCGTTGCATTGGCCGGCCTTGCACCATTCGTGCAATTCGTCGACAATAACGCCTCTACTTCTCGTTGAACCCACCAAACCGTTTCACTATGTCCACCACACTCCACGGCACCACGATCGTCGGCGTGCGCCGCAACGGTCAAGTCGCACTGGGCGGCGACGGCCAAGTCACCCTTGGCGCGATCGTCGTCAAAGGAACCGCTCGCAAAGTCCGCACCCTCTACCACGGTAAAGTCCTAGCCGGCTTCGCCGGCGCGACGGCGGACGCCTTCACCCTCTTCGAGCGCTTCGAAGCGCAACTCGAAAAACACCAAGGGCACCTCCTGCGCGCCGCAGTCGCGCTCTCCAAAGATTGGCGCACCGACCGCGTCCTGCGGCGACTCGAAGCGATGCTCGCGGTGGCCGATCGCGAACACCTCCTCATCCTCACCGGTACCGGCGACGTGCTCGAACCCGAAGACGACGTGGTCGCGATCGGCTCGGGCGGCGCCTACGCGCTCGCCGCTGCGAAAGCGCTCCTGCGTCACAGCGAGCTTTCGGCACAAGCGATCGTCGCCGAAGCGCTCAAGGTTGCCGGCGAAATTTGTATCTACACCAATGAGAACCACGTGATCGAGGTGCTGGAATGAGTGACAACCCGCTCACCTGTCGTGCGATCGTCGCCGAACTGGACAAATACATCGTCGGGCAACACGCGGCGAAGCGCGCGGTCGCACTCGCACTGCGCAGTCGCTGGCGGCGCGCCCGGGTTCCGGAGCCCCTACGCCACGAAATCACGCCGAAGAACATCCTGATGATCGGCCCAACTGGTGTCGGAAAAACGGAGATCGCACGCCGCTTGGCTCGGCTTGTGCAAGCGCCGTTCGTCAAAATCGAAGCGACCAAATTCACCGAAGTCGGCTACGTCGGCAAAGACGTCGATACCATCATCCGCGACCTCGTCGAAGTCGCGGTCAAAGAGGAGCGGGAACGCGCCATCGCCGCGGTCCGTGAAAAAGCACAAGCCGCGGCAATCGAGCGGATCCTCGATATCCTCCTTCCGCCCCCCCGCAAAGAACCCGAACCGACTGGGCTCGCCGCCCTCTTTGCCAACGCAGCCGACGAAACCGCCGTACCTCCTCCACGGGAAGAGAGCGCAACGCGCGCCAAATTTCGCGAAAAGCTGCTTCAGGGCGCGCTCGACGACAAGGAGATCGAGGTCGAGGTGCGTGAAGCGGCACTCGCGGCGCACGTGATGGGGCCTCCGGGCATGGAGGAGATCACCGAACAGCTGCAAGGGCTCTTCCAAGCGATCGGCGGCAAGAAAAAACGGCGCAAAATGACGATTGCCCAAGCCAAAGCGGTGCTCACCGAAGAGGAGGCCGCAAAACTCCTCGACGAAGAGGAGATCAAGCGCCGCGCGATCGCGAACGCGGAACAAAATGGCATCGTCTTTCTCGACGAGATCGACAAAGTCGCAGGCTCCGACGGCGGACGCGGCCCCGACGTCTCGCGACAAGGGGTGCAGCGTGACCTCCTGCCGCTCGTCGAAGGCACCAGTGTCACCACCAAATACGGTACGGTGCGCACCGACCACATCCTCTTCATCGCCTCTGGGGCCTTTCACCTCAGCAAACCCAGCGACCTCATCCCCGAACTGCAAGGGCGGTTCCCAATCCGCGTCGAACTCGACCCGCTCACCGTCGACGACTTCGTCCATATCCTGACCCGAACCGAGGCGAACCTCATCACCCAATACCAGGCGCTGCTCGCCACCGAAGGGGTCACGCTCACTTTCACCGACGCTGCGGTCCGCCGCCTGGCCGAAATCGCCTGGCAAGTGAACGAACGCGTCGAAAACATCGGCGCACGCCGCCTCTACACCGTGATGGAAAAACTGCTCGAAGAGATTGCGTTCCTTGCGGGCACCCCGGAATGTCCCAATGCGGTGACGATCGACGCACCGGACGTCGACCAACGCCTGAGCGATCTCGCGCAGAGCGAAGATCTCGCGCGTTACGTCCTGTGACGCCCTGCCCTACGGTTTTGCCACTGCGTTCGTGACAGCAGACGGCGATGGAACTGGCGAACCGGATCGTTGCGATCCTCTTTCCCCTGTTTGCGATCGTCGCTCTGGGGATCTGGGTGGGCGCCCGACAACGCCCGGAGATGGGCGTGGCGAACCGCCTCAACATGGACGTTTTCGTTCCGGCGCTTGTTTTTCATGCGCTTGCGAGCAAACCGATCGTCTGGTCGCAGTTCGGTCCGTTGGCGCTCGCGGCCCTCGTGCTGGTGATCGGCTCGGGCGCCGCCGGCTGGCTCTTGGCAAAAGCGATGCGACGTCCAGCGCAGACCGTCGTGCCGCCGATGATGTTCAACAACTGCGGCAACCTGGGCATTCCACTTGCACTCCTTGCGTTTGGCGAAAGCGCCGTACCCGCTGCCGTCACGCTCTTTTTGGTCAGCAACCTGCTCCACTTTTCGTACGGCGTTTGGCTGCTCGACCACCGCTTCCGTTGGTGGCAGGTGTGGCGGGTTCCGGTGGTGCTCGCCTCGTTCGCCGGCGTTGCGGTGGGTATGAGCGGTGTCACCTTGTGGCCACCGCTACAAACCGCGATCGAGATGGTGGGGCAGATCGCGATCCCATTGATGCTCTTTGCGTTGGGGGTGCGCCTTGCCACCGCGCAGATCACGGCGTTCGTCGACGGATTGATCGTCGCGATCGCCCGCCCGCTTGCGGGAATGGCGCTCGCGATCGGCGTTTTGTTCGCAGCAAACGCATTGGGTCACCCCTTCTCGCCACGGGACGCCGCGCAAATCCTCCTGTTTGGCGCGCTCCCGCCAGCGGTCCTCAACTACCTGTTCGCGGAACGCTACCGCCAAGAGCCTGAGATCGTCGCCTCGATGGTACTCGTCGGCAACGCCGCGGCGCTTGTCGTGTTACCCTTGGCGTTAGCGCTGGTCCTTTCCTACTGAGGAACCACATTGCCTTTCTTCGCATTCGCTTCTATACTGGTAATAGCCACATCCATTTCTTTCGGGAGCGAACCATGTCCATTGCTGGTTTCGGCATCATCGGCCCAACGGGCGAACGGCTCAACACTTCGGCAGCGTCGCCCGCGGAGGTGCAGCGACTCACGCAACCGCAGTCCGGAAATCCAAATCCGACCGTTGGCCAACCGCCACCACCCCCCGTAAACGAACCGACCCAAGCACCGGCCAGCGTTCGGGTCTCCCTCTCGGCGGCTGCACAGCAAGCCACCGCCGGTGCGCCTACCCCACCCCCCAACAGCACAACGCCTCCGACACAACCCGAAGCGACCCAGACGCCGTTTGCGGTGCAGCGCGCCCAGAACCTCTATGCGCTCAACACCAACGCGCCAGTCAGCGTGAATGACACCACCCAAAATGGCGCGCAAACGCTGCGCTGACGCGCGGCTCCACCCCAGCATCCCCTTCTGACAAAGGCGAACCGCACGCTTACCTATGACCCTTTCGCTCCATGCACTCCCCCCCATTGCCAAAGCGCTCCTCGCGCAACTGGGGGGGTGGCTGCTTGCCTACGTCTCAGCGCGTCTGGGTGCGCTGGGCGAAAGTGGACTCTCCCCGGCCTGGATCATCACCATCCAAGCCGCCGGCGCTGCGGGCATCGCCTGGCTGCTTGCGAGCGACCGCTGGTGGATCCCGATCCATCTGGCCTTCATGCCCGCGATCATCGCCGCGCAACGGCTCGCGATCGCACCGTACTGGTACCTCATAGCATTCGTCGCCTTGTGGCTGATCTTTCGCAACACCATCCGGACGCGCGTCCCGCTCTACCTCTCCAACGCGCAGGCGGTCGAGGCGATCGCGGAGCAGCTCCCCACCGATCGCCCTTTTCGGTTTCTCGACCTGGGGAGCGGCACCGGCGCGCTCCTTCTGCCGCTTGCGCGCCGCTTTCCCAACGGCATCTTCGTCGGCATCGAAAGCGCGCCGTTGCCGCTTTGGTGGGCGCGCTGGCAAGCGCAGGGACAACCCAACCTCGTTTATCGCAGCGGCGATATCTTTGCCGAATCGTGGCAGGGGTACGATTTCGTCTATGCATTCCTTTCGCCTGCACCGATGGGTCGGGTGGCGCGCAAAGCGCGCAAGGAACTGACGCCTGGCGCGGTGCTGATCAGCAACTCTTTTCCCCTGCCCGATCGGGAACCCGGCCGGGTTCAACCGCTCGACGAGGCCGGACGACGCACGCTCTATTGGTACCCGTTCTGATTTGCCCCGCTTTTTCCCCACTTTTTCGCTCAAGAACCGACCTCGGTTGCCGATAGTCTACGCAGAAGCTGAGACGACGAACGGAGAGGAGCCGCGGCAATGGCCATTTTGATCGCGATCATCGGCAACAAAGGCGGGACCGGCAAAACCACCCTGTCCCATCTGCTCTGCCACGGTCTGGGGTTGCTCGGATACAAATCGGCCTGTATCCTCACCGACACCGCGCGCGAACCGTTGAGCCCCGAAGGGCGCCGCTACGTCATCGCCGACGCCCGTTCTGCGGCAACGCTCGAACGGATCGTCACCAAGCTGCGCACGCTCGACGATTGGGTGGGCGTGCTCGACGGCGGCGGCAACCGCCCCGAAATCGACAAACGGCTCTACGGTATCGCAGACCTGGCGCTCCTACCCTTTCGCGAATCGGCCGAGGATATCCGCACGGTGATCCGCGACCTCGAACAGTACCCCCGCGCGTACGCCGTGCCGTCACAGTGGCCGGTGAGCAACCGCTGGCAGCGCCAGGCCGCGGACAAACTGGTCGCGCAGATGATGGGCCCGTACCGACACCGAATTTTGCGGCCTGTTCCTGCACTTTCGGCCACCAAGCTGCTCTTGCTGAAGCAGATCCCTGCGCATCTGCCCACACCACTCAACAACGCAGCGCGACAATTCGCGCGCCAAATGGTCGAACTGCTCGCGCTCACGGAGGAAACGCCCGAAACCGTCGAATCCGACACGCACGAATACCGCATTCCGGAGGAAGAGATGCCGTTGCGCTACCGCCGCTGACCTGACTGGTGTCAACGGCGTGCCTCTTGCCGAAATCGCCTTTTTCGCTGTACGATAGCAGGGCAGAAACGAGGAGAGGGAACCGATGAACCGCCCAATCGTGTCGCGTGCGCTGATCTTTGGCGCGATCGCCCTTGGCGCAACCGCTTGTATGACGCCGTACAGCGAAGTGCCCGTAGCCACCAATTTTCCGACCACCACCCAAGAAAAACTGCAATCGGCACACCACTGGCAGGTGATCGCCGAAGGCATCGCCGCGCAGATCACGCAAGCCCTGCAACAAGAGCAAGGGTGCCGCACCGCGCCGCTCGCGTGCCCGACGCTCGCGTTCGCATCGCCGGATCGCCCATCGCCCTTCGAACGTGCGCTGATCGCCGCAATCACCACCGAATTGGTGCGCCACGGCTGGAAAGTACGAACCGAATTGCCTGCCGATATCACGCTGCGCTTGGACGTCCAGGCGAACCGCTTTCGCAACCGCCCTGCCGACGGCAAATTCACCAGCGCTGCCGCTTTGGGGGCGGGCCTCTGGGTGCTGAGCGACGACAAAAACATCGGCGTATGGGAACACGTCTCGCCGGGTGCCTCTGCGCTCGTCGGTCTTGCCGCAACGGATCTCTGGCGCTGGCAAACGAGTCAGTTCGCGCAAGGGCCGACCCCAGAAGTCGAACTGATGGTCAATGTTTCCGCCGTTCGGGAGGGGGTCTATCTGGCGCGCACCTCTGAGGTTTTCTATATCGCAGAGAGCGACCTGGCGCTCTACACACCGCCGCCTGCGCCGTACCCCGCCCCAATGGTCTTGCCGGTCCGCGGGAGCTGAGCCATGCGCTGGAACCACCGCAATCGAACCGCTGCCTTCCTCTTGGTGAGCGCTGCGCTGGTAAGCGGTTGCCTCACGACGCAGCCTGAGCCGCTGCGCGCCCCTGAGGAGAACCCCAGTGCGGTACTCGACACCACCTACGGGCTGATCGACGCGATCGCGCAACAGGCGCCCGCTTGGGTCAAGAATGGCCCGGTGCTGGTTGCAACGTTCGTCGACGTCGATCAATTGGAGCATTCTTCGACATTGGGCCGCGCGATCACCGAACAGGCGAGCACCCGTCTGGTGCAACTGGGCTTTCCGGTGGTCGAAGTCAAACTGCGCGCGAGCCTCTTCGTCAAGCAGGATACGGGGGAACTGCTCCTCAGCCGCGAAATCGGGCAGATCGCCCGCGAACAATCGGCGCGGGCGGTCTTGGTCGGCACCTATGCGGTGGGGAAACGCGCGGTCCATATCAACGCCAAGCTGGTCGACCCCACCCAGGGGACGATCCTTGCCGCGCAAGACAGCGTGCTCGCACTCGACAGCCACGTCAAGAGCTTGTTGCGATGAGTCGACCATACACCGCAACCGGAAGCCAAGAGAAGAGCCGTCTGGGTGCGATCGTCATTCCCGTCACACCGTTCGAGCAGAATTGCACGCTGCTCTGGGATCGCGAAACCCAGGAAGGGGTCGCGGTCGACCCGGGCGGAGAGATCCCCAAGATCTTGGACGCCGCGGAGTCGCATGGGATCGCGCTGCGCGCCATTTGGCTGACGCACGGCCATATCGACCATGCCGCGGGCGCGCCTGCGCTTGCTAAAGCCGTAGGCGGCATCCCGATTCTCGGCCCCCATCCGGCGGACGAGTACTGGCTACAAGGACTTCCGCAGCAAGCAACCTATTTCGGTTTTCCGCCAACGGTGGCGTTCACGCCGGACGAGTGGCTCGACGAAACCCAAGCGGTCATGGCAGGTGAGATCCCCTTTCAGGTGATCCACCTGCCCGGCCATACCCCCGGCCATCTGGTCTTCTTTCAACCGGAATATCGGCTGGCGCTGGTAGGCGACGTGCTCTTTGCCGGTTCGATCGGACGCACTGACTTTCCTGGCGGAGACCACCAGGCGCTCATCCAAGGCATTCAGCACAAGCTCTTCCCGTTGGGTGACGACGTCCTTTTCATACCGGGGCACGGGCCGCAGAGCACTTTTGGCGAGGAGCGCGCCAACAATCCTTTCGTGCGCATGTTCACGATTCCCAAACATTCCTAAACCCAATCACGGCGAGGCCCGATCTCCGCCAAAGTACCGCGCTGGCTGACGCGCCCAAGCGTCGTCGAGTCCCCACTGAATCGGGTCGGCTTCGACGGACTCCAACCGCGCCTGCTCGTTTTCCGGTAACGCTGGGAAAAAATCCAAGCCAGTCAGGGCTTCGACGCTGTCGATCGCGACGATGAAGTCGCGCAAATCGCTGTCAGCCGGGGTATCCTGCGGCACGAGAAACGCGATCGCACGCCGGGTACCGTCCGCCTCTTCACGCACCAAGATGCGGTAGTAGGCTTCTGGAACCGCCACCCACGCCGAAGAGAACCGCAAAGGATTTTCACCCCACACTGGGCCGACGATCACCCAAAGTTTGCTGGCCCCGGGCGCAAAGCGGTTTGCTTCGAGCCGTTCGAGCCGCTCCCAACTGCCTCGGTTGTGCTCGGGTTTTTGCGGCGCGATGTTGCTCATGCGAAAGGTCGCGTATTGGGCGTCGCGCCCGTAGCGCGTTCCGATCAAGAAGTTGGGCGCCATGTGGCCGCGATCGAACCCGGAACGGGTATAACTTTCGTGCGTCACACACCCCAGATGCAACCGGCAGCGCCAGGTGCGTGAGTCGGGCGAAAAACGATCGGGGCGCGGCCCAAGACGATAGCGCGGTGGCGGATCGGCGCGGTACGCAACCCACTCGGGCACGCCGTGCCATTCGCTGTAGCGCACGACGAAGCCGGGGTTGACCAGAGTCGTTGCGAACCAGCTCCCACCGTGCGGCCAACCGTAGGGGGTGTCTTCCGGTAGCGGTTCGCCAGGCACGAACCAGACTGCGATCGCCACCAGGCCCGCTGCGATCAGCGTCGTCACCCAGCGGCGTGGCCATCGAACCATTTGCGCCATCGTCTTGCCTCTGCGCATCCGCGAACCCATACGTACGTCAAAACGCGCTATTATCCCGAAACTCTGAGCGATCCGGACAAAAACGCATGGCTCGATGGCGCACTTTTTTCGTTACGCTTGGCCGCGCCCCAGCCGCACCGTGGTGGGGGATCGCTGCGGTCGCTTGTGCACTTGCCGTTGCCAGCATCGTACTCACCCACCTTTTGCGTTTGGCACCCTGCCATTTGTGCATCCTACAACGGTTCCTGTTCCTGGCTCTTGCTGTACTGGCCAGCGGTGTGGCGCTGAGCGGCGCGCGCTTCCGCTTGCTTTATCGCGTCATGGCCATCGGCACCGTCCTTACCGCATTGTTTGGTATGGGCGTTGCAGGGTATCAGTCGCTCTTACAGTGGCACCCCGAGTCGTTCACCTGCGGCGGCGCCGAGCTCTCGCCTCTCGAACGCTTCGTGGAATGGTTGGCGTCGCTCTCTGAAACGCTCTTTCTGCCGACTGGTTTTTGCAGCGATCCCGGTTTGGTCCTCTTTGGGTTGTCGCTGGCAAATTGGGCGTTTCTGGCGTATGCTGGGATCGCGGCAGTAGGCATCTGGGCGCTGCGGCGCGCTCAGGCGCCGTTGGCGCGGTAACGGGCAAGGGCGTGTTGCACCGGAAAGGGGGTAGGGTCCGAAGGTTGGGCGTCATTCTGCGCACGCTTTGCGTCTTCCTGCTGCGCTTTCGCCAATTCGATCCGCGCCTGTGCCGCCATCTGTGCCGCTTGCGCCGCCACTTTGCGGTCTTGCGGGGAGGGGTCGGCCGGCGCGAGCGCCGCAGCACGAATCCGCTCCGCTTTCTGCAGTGTCTCTTCCGGCGTCTTACCTGGCGAGACGTCGATCTGCACGTCCCCGGCAATGGCGTATTGCCGACCGTCTGGGCCACGCACCGTGGTAAATTGCGCCCCCCGCGTCACCAGTCCAGCACCGGCTGCAACATGCGCCGCTTCGTGCGCGCGCACCTTGCGGTCGATTTCGCGCAGTCGCGCTACCTTCTGCGCCGTTTCGGCGTCTTGCCGCAACGGCGTCGCACCCCGAGCATCGAAACCACTGTCCTGTGCGGCCATGCTGGGTGGCATCGAACCGACAACGTAAATTGCCGAGATCACCATCGCGTGCTCCTTCAAAAAACATCATAGCCCGGGAAACCCCTAATGACAAGTCACGCCCCAGAACCGGTACAATTCGCTCCGCGATCAACCACTTGAGTGAGAAAACGACAATGCCGACTTTCCTGGAACGCCAGTTCGCGCTCGCGGCGCACGGCACGACGCTGCGCACCGAGCTTCTTGCGGGTCTGACCACGTTCTTGACGATGGCGTATATCCTGTTCGTCAACCCGGAAATCCTTTCGACCACCGGGATGCCGAAGAGCGCCGTTTTCGTCGCCACCTGTCTGGCCGCCGCGATCGGCTCCTTCATCATGGGATGGTGGGCCAACCTGCCGATCGCGCTCGCCCCAGGGATGGGGCTCAACGCCTATTTTGCGTTCGTGGTGGTGGGAACGCTCGGCTTCACGTGGCAGCAGGCGTTGGGCGCCGTGTTCATTTCGGGGGTCCTCTTCATTCTGGTTTCGCTCTTCCGGGTCCGTGAATGGGTGATCAACGCGATTCCCAAAAGCCTCAAATACGCGATTTCCGCTGGCATCGGCCTCTTCCTCGCGATCATCGGGTTGAAAAACGCGGGCATCGTCGTCGCCCATCCCGCGACCCTCGTCACCTTGGGCGACCTGCATCAAACCCCGGCCTTGTTGGCTTGCCTCGGCTTCGTGCTCATTTTGGCGCTGGAAGCGCGCCGCGTCAAAGGGGCGATCTTGATCGGGATCCTTGCGATCACCTTCCTCTCCGTTGGGCTGGGGTTGACCCCGTTCCAGGGGGTGGTCGCCGCACCGCCGTCGCTCACTCCGACGTTCCTCGCGATGGATATCGCCGGGGCACTGCACGTCGGCTTGGTTTCCGTCGTGATGACGTTCTTCTTGGTCGAACTCTTCGACGCTTCGGGAACGCTCATCGGGGTGGCTCATCGCGCGGGACTTCTCGACGCCGAAGGAAAACTCCCCCGGATGGGGCGGGCGCTGCTTGCCGATTCGTCGGCGATCGTGGTCGGGGCAACGCTCGGCACCTCGTCGACCACCGCATACATCGAATCAGCTGCAGGCACCGCCGTAGGGGGGCGCACGGGGCTCACCGCGGTGGTAGTCGCGGTGCTGTTCCTCTTGGCGCTCTTTTTCTCGCCGCTTGCGGCGATGGTCCCCGCGTACGCAACGGCGCCGGCGCTCCTCTACGTGGCGATCTTGATGTCGCGCGGGCTTGCCGAAGTCGATTGGCACGATCTCACCGAAGCCGCCCCTGCGGCGGTCACCGCGATCACGATGCCCTTCACCTTCTCCATCGCGCACGGGATCGCGTTCGGCTTCATCACCTACGCGGCGCTCAAGATTTTGAGCGGCCGCATCAAAGAACTGCCGATCGCGGTTGCGGTGATCGCAGCGCTCTTCCTCGTCAAATTCGCGCTGTGGTAAGGAGACCCGCCCATGAGTGCGCTGCCGCCCCCATTGCCCGACCCGGCGCCGCTGGTTGCGCGCATCCGGACGATTCCCGATTGGCCCAAACCGGGCGTTTTGTTCCGCGACATCACGCCGTTGCTCCTCGACCCGCAAGCATTTCGCCTGCTCGTCGATACCTTCGTGATCCGCTATATGCACGAAAAGATCGACCGCGTCGCCGGAATCGACGCGCGCGGGTTCATCATCGGGAGTGTCGTCGCCCACCAACTGAACGCCGGGTTCATCCCGATCCGCAAAGCGGGTAAACTCCCGTTCACGACGCTGCGCGAACGTTATACGCTCGAATATGGTGAGGCCGAAGTCGAAATCCACACCGACGCGATCGAACCGGGCGCGCGCGCCTTGCTGATCGACGACCTGATCGCAACCGGCGGTACGATGGTCGCCGCCGCCAATTTGCTCACCCGTCTGGGCGCGAACGTGGTCGAGACCGCGGCGATCATCGACCTGCCCGCGTTGGGCGGCAGCGCACGACTACGGGAAGCGGGTTTTTCCGTGTTCACCTTGTGCTCGTTCTAAGGAGGCCGAGATGCTCCTGACGTTCGTTATCCTCTACCTCTTGGTTTCGGTTGCGATCGGCCTCTGGGCCGCAACCAAGGTGCATAACGCCCGCGACTACATCGTCGCGGGGCGTAACCTCCCCTTCATCGTCGTGCTGGCGATGGTCTTTGCGACCTGGTTCGGTTCGGAAACGGTGTTGGGTATCAGCGCGACATTTCTCGAGGAAGGGTTGGTGGGACTCGCCTCCGACCCGTTGGGCGCATCGCTCTGTCTCGTGCTCTTCGGTCTGATCTTCGCGCGACCGCTCTACCGCATGAACCTGCTGACGTTGGGCGATTTCTTTCGTCGCCGCTTTAGCCCCACCATCGAGATCGTGCTCTCCTTTTGCATCGTGATCTCCTATTTGGGGTGGGTCAGCGCACAGTTCGCGGCTCTGGGGGTCGTTTTCAACGTGCTTTCCGACGGCTCGATTTCGCAAAATACCGGCGTACTCATCGGCGGCGCGGTCGTGCTCGTCTATACGGTTTTCGGTGGCATGTGGTCTGTTGCGTGGACCACCTTCATCCAGATGATCCTGATCGTCGTCGGGTTGTTGCTCGTTGCCTATTTTGCTGGGGAGAAGGCTGGCGGCGTCGCAGCAGTGCTCGACCACGCCAAAGCGGCGGGCAAGCTCGAATGGTTTCCCTCCCTTGCCGATCCACAGGCGGTCCTCACTTGGTTCGCAGCGCTCGTCACCGTGGCGCTCGGTTCGATTCCGCAGCAGGACGTCTTTCAGCGGGTGAATAGCTCGAAAAACGAGTTCGTCGCGGTTTGGGGGACGACGCTCGGGGGTGTCGCCTATTTCCTCTTTGCCGCGGTGCCGCTCTTCATCGCCTACAGCGCGACGATGATCGCCCCGGAGACCACCGCGAAATTGCTCCAGGAAGATTCACAGTTGATTCTGCCGACGCTCGTGACCGTGGAGATGCCGCTGTGGCTGCAGATCGTCTTCTTCGGCGCGCTGCTTTCCGTAATCATGAGTACCGCGAGCGGCACCCTGCTCGCGCCATCGGTGACCTTCACCGAAAACGTCGTCAAAAGCGTCTGGCCCGGAATGAGTGACCAGCAACTGCTGCGGATCACCCGCTGGACGGTCGTCGGGTTTGCGGCCCTCGTCACGGCGTACGCGCTTTCCACCAACGACTCGATCCACAAAATGGTGGAGAATGCCTATCGCGTCACGTTGGCAGGCGCGTTCGTGCCCTTGGCGTTCGGGATCTTCTGGCGGCGCGCGACCAACTTCGGGGCGACGATGGCGGTGGTCACGGGGCTGGGCGTCTGGCTCTTCGGCGAATTTTATCTCCCCGAGATGGCGATCGAGCCGCAAGTGATCGGAATGCTTGCCGCAGCGGTGGCGATGGTCGTAGGAAGCATTTTCGGGCCGAAAGCGCCCACGCCAACGGATGAGACACCGCGCCACCGCACCCATCACGCCGCGGCCGCAACCCACCACGTTCCGTACTGACGCGACGGACCGAACCGTGCGCCCTGCGCTCGCAACGATCGACCTCGACGCGCTCGTGGCCAACTACCGCTGGCTGCAGGAGCATGGAAAACCAGGGCGCACCCTAGCGGTAGTAAAAGCCGACGCGTATGGCCATGGTGCAGTGCAATGTGCGTCGGCGCTCGCGCCTTTCGTCGACGGCTTTGCGGTAGCGTTCCTCGAAGAGGCGCTGACGCTGCGGAAAAACGGCATCACTGCGCCGATCCTCGTCTTGGAAGGGTGTCTGGCAGCCGACGAGTACGCCGCGTGTTGCGCGCACCGGCTCTGGACGGTAGTCCACTGCGAACCGCAACTCGCCTGGCTCGAAGCCCACGCCCGACGCGGCGCGCCACACCCCGAGCGTATCTGGGTCAAGGTCGATAGCGGCATGCACCGCTTGGGTTTTGCTCCGGAAGCGCTCTCTGGCGTGATCGCCCGCCTGGAGCGCCTTGCAGTCGAACCCCGACATCTCGTCTGGATGACCCATCTCGCGTGCGCCGACCAACCCAAACACCCCCACACCGCCGCGCAGCTCGAACGGTTCGCCCAAGCATTGGAGGCACTTCCCGAACGCTACGCCCAAGTACCACGCAGCATCGCCAATTCGGCTGCGCTCCTTGCGTGGCCAGCCGCGCATGGCGACTGGGCGCGCCCCGGGATCGCGCTTTACGGCGCGAACCCCTTGGCCACGGAACCGTTGCCCGCCGCATTGACGCCGGTGATGACACTGCGCTCAGAGATCATCGCAACCCGTTGGATCGCCGCGGGGGAAGCGGTTGGGTACGGCGCGGCCTTCGTTGCCGAGCGCGCGACGCGCGTCGGTGTGGTCGCAATCGGATATGGCGATGGGTATCCGCGTACCGCACCGACCGGAACACCCGTTGCCGTGGCAGGTCACCGCACGCGGCTCATTGGGCGAGTCTCGATGGATCTCGTCACCGTGGATCTCACCGATCTCCCCGAATCGGTAGGGGTGGGCGCCGCGGTCGAACTGTGGGGTCGGCAAGTCTTGGTCGATGAGGTCGCACGCGCCGTGGGCACCATCGGCTATGAACTGTTGTGTCACGTGCGCCGTGTGCCGATGCGCTATCTGCCTGCTACTTGCACCGCCTGCTGAGTTGCGCTAACGTACCATTTTCCCAACAACGGAGTTGCGCGATGAACGCACCCTTCGATGCCCGCTTGGCGAAACCGGACACCGCTGCGGTTCAACCCTTCCCCAACAGCAGAAAAATCTACGTCACCGGATCGCGGTCCGACATCCGCGTCCCGATGCGCGAAATCCACCAGGCGCCCACCCCACTTCCTGGCGGCGGTTTCGAGCCCAACCCGCCTATTTTCGTCTATGACACCTCGGGGCCATACACCGACCCGGATGCCCGAATCGACATCCGCCAAGGCCTGCCGCCACTGCGTGCGGGTTGGATCGAAGCGCGTGGCGACACCGAATTGCTACCCCACCCGACCAGCCAATACGGACAGGCGCGCCTTGCCGACCCAGCGACCGAACCTTTACGCTTTCCCGGATTGAAACGCACACCGCGGCGCGCCAAACCGGGGTGTAACGTCACCCAAATGCACTACGCGCGGCGCGGCATCATCACCCCGGAGATGGAGTTCGTCGCGATTCGCGAAAACCTCAACCGGCAGGCCTATCTCGAAGCATTGCGCGCCGCCGGGCCGAGGGGGCAAAAACTGGCCGAGCGTCTCACCCGTCAGCACCAAGGGCAGCGATTTGGGGCGCACATTCCCGAAACGATCACCCCGGAATTCGTTCGCCAAGAGGTCGCTGCCGGTCGCGCGATCATCCCGGCGAACATCAACCACCCCGAATCGGAGCCGATGATCATCGGCCGCAACTTCCTGGTGAAGATCAACGCCAATATCGGCAATTCGGCGCTCGCCTCCGACATTCAAACCGAAGTCGACAAAATGACGTGGGCGATCCGTTGGGGTGCCGATACCGTGATGGATCTCTCCACCGGCAAGCACATTCACGAAACCCGCGAATGGATCATCCGCAACAGCCCGGTACCGATCGGCACTGTGCCCATCTACCAGGCGCTGGAAAAGGTCGACGGCAAAGCCGAAGAGCTGACGTGGGAAATCTTCCGCGACACCTTGATCGAGCAAGCAGAACAAGGGGTGGACTACTTCACGATCCACGCTGGCGTGCTGCTGCGCTACATTCCGCTCACCGCAGATCGGCTTACGGGAATCGTCTCCCGCGGTGGGTCGATCATGGCGAAATGGTGCCTGGCCCACCACCAAGAGAACTTCCTCTACACCCACTTCGAAGAGATCTGCGAAATCATGAAGGCGTACGACGTCGCGTTCAGCTTGGGCGACGGACTCCGCCCCGGCTCGATCTACGACGCCAACGACGAAGCGCAGCTTGCCGAACTCAAGACGCTGGGGGAATTGACCCAAATCGCCTGGAAACATGACGTCCAAGTGATGATCGAAGGCCCTGGTCACGTACCGATGCAGCTCATCGCCGAGAACGTCGAGAAAGAGTTGGCGTGGTGTCATGAAGCCCCGTTCTACACCCTTGGCCCGCTCGTCACCGACATTTCGCCCGGCTACGACCATCTGGCGAGCGCGATCGGTGCTGCGCAAATCGGCTGGTACGGCACCGCGATGCTCTGCTACGTCACGCCCAAAGAGCATTTGGGACTCCCGAACAAGGACGACGTCAAAGAAGGGATCATCGCGTACAAGATCGCCGCGCATGCCGCCGACCTCGCCAAAGGACACCCCGGCGCGCAGATCCGCGACAACGCGCTCTCCAAGGCGCGCTTCGAGTTTCGCTGGGTCGACCAATTCAACCTCTCGCTCGACCCCGACAAAGCGCGTGAATTCCATGACGAGACCCTGCCGAAGGAGTCGGCGAAGGTCGCCCACTTCTGCTCGATGTGCGGCCCCCATTTCTGCAGTATGAAGATCACGCAGGAGGTGCGGCAGTTCGCTGAGCAAGCGGGGCTCAACGAGGCCGAAGCGCTTGCCGCGGGGATGAAAAACCAGGCCGAAACGTTCAAGAAGCTGGGGGGCGAACTCTACGTTCCTGCGTCCGACGCTTCGTGAGCGAAGCGCAGTTGCGTGACCGTCCGCCCGCCTCTGCCCCGGCGGACGGGGCCGATCCGACGCTCGCGGAACGGGCGCGGCGCTTGCTGCGCACGCGCTTCGGTCTTGCGTCTTTCCGCCCCCAGCAAGAGGAGATCGTGTGCCATATCGCCGCAGGCGGCGATGCGCTCGTCTTGATGCCAACCGGAGGCGGCAAATCGCTCTGCTACCAACTGCCTGCGTTGCTGCGCGCGGGGCTTGCGGTCGTCTTCTCTCCGCTCATTGCGCTGATGGACGATCAGGTACGCGCGCTCACCGCACGAAAGATCCCTGCCGCAGCGCTCCATTCCGGGTTGGACGAAGCAGCACAGGATGCGGTGCTCGACGCGGCGTTCGAAGGGCGGCTCAAACTCCTGTTCGTCGCTCCTGAACGCCTCCCCACGCCGCGTTTTTTGGCACTCCTCGACGCGCTCCACGAACGCAACCGGCTCGCGCTTTTTGCGATCGACGAGGCGCATTGCGTCTGGCAGTGGGGACACGACTTTCGCCCCGAGTATCTGCAGTTGGCGCTTTTGGCTACCCGCTACCCCACGGTGCCGCGCGTTGCGCTCACCGCAACCGCCGACCACGTGGCGCGCGAAGAGATCATCGCCCGGCTCAACCTCCACCGCGCCCGCACCTTCCTCACCAGTTTCGACCGCAGCAACCTCTTTTACGCGATGACACCGCGCAGTGGCGACGGGAAACGGCAGCTTCTTGCCGCATTGCGCGCGCGCCCACTGGAAGGCAGCAGCATCGTCTATTGCGGCAGCCGCGCGAAGACCGAACGGATCGCCGCCTGGCTTGCTGCGCATGGGGTCCCCGCGCTTGCCTACCATGCCGGGCTCGACGCTGCGACGCGGCGCGCCCGACAGCACCAGTTCCTACACCGCGACGGCATGGTGATGGTCGCGACGATCGCATTTGGCATGGGAATCGACAAACCAGACGTGCGTTTTGTCGCCCACCTCGACCTGCCCCGTACGCTGGAAGGGTATTATCAAGAGACTGGCCGCGCTGGGAGAGACGGCGCGCCTGCGTTCGCGCAGCTTTTTTGGCGCGGCGAAGACGCAGCGCGTTGGCGCATTGCGATCGACACGAACACGCAATTACTCCCCGAACAACGAAGCGCTGCGTGGGCGCGGCTCGACGCGCTCGCCCAGCTCGTGCTCGCCTCCGGCTGCCGCCGACAGCCGCTTCTTGCCTATTTCGGGGAGCGAATCGGGCCGTGCGGCCGCTGTGACCATTGCCTGGCACCGCCGAAACGGTGGGACGCCCGCGAAGCGGCCCAAATGGCGCTCTCGGCAGTCTATCGCACTGGCCAACGACACGGCGCGCAGCTTCTCGTCGACGTCTTGCGCGGCAACGCAACGAGCCGCGTGGTCGCCGCCGGGTACGACCGCATCAAAACCTTTGGTGTCGGCGTACGAATTCCGCCCGAACGGTGGCACAGGCTCTTCCAAGCCCTGTTGCTCACAGGGGCGCTCACGCTTACTGACGCCGGTGGCTATGCGCTCACCGAACGGGCACGGCCGCTCCTCAAAGGAGCGGCCCCTTTCTGGTTGCCCCTTCCCCACAACTAACCGCAACAGGCAGGCTAAAATGGCTGCCCGCCCCACCTCCCGCGCCGCGCGAAAGTGGGTGTTGCTGCGCTGGGCCATCACCGGATCGCCTCAAGGAGTAGGCGCCCATTTGCGGGTTGCGGCGGGCGGCTGGTTCGCGGTCCGGCCAAGAGTGGCGCAATCACCCCCCCCTCTGCCTCCGTTCCGCTCTGATAGACCAGCCACACCACCCCTTCGCGACACGGCGGCCACGGCTCAGACCCTTCGTAGAGATAAAAGGTATCGAAAACCGGCAACAGCGAACGCCAATCCCACCGCAACCGGGACGCGTTACGCCCACCCTGCGCCCACTGAGCCAACGCTTCCAACTCTGGTGCGGTGCGTGTGCTCTGTGCAACTGGGATCTCGACGAAGAGGCGCGCCCCATTGCCCACGAACGCTAACACCCAAGACCCCAGCCAAGGCCCACCGCTGCGCCCCGGATGGAGCACAGGATGGTGCCACGAAGCGCGCTGCAACTGCCAAACGACGCCGCGCCAACGCAGGCTCTGAGGCGCCCGGGGCACCAGCACGATCTCCCCTTGCGGGCTTTGTGAAACCGTGTGCCATGCAGGGCGCACGAACCATTCGGGTGGCGGCACGGACGAAGGAATCGCACCACGCAGCGTAATCGGCGATTGCCGCCTGCCCGCGCGGCAGATGCGCCACTCGGGATCCATCCGATCCCACACCGCCGGACCACCCGCCCCTTCATACCGCCAGGCATCGGGCGGTGGCAGCACGCGGCGCGTACGGCTGCGTGCCGAGGAAGCGTTGCCTGTCGCCACGGGGCGATGCTGGGATGTTACGGTAAGCGCCGTCTGTGCTCCGGTGTGCGCGCGCGGTTGGCGCGTGACGCTGGGCGCTGCTGAGGTTCGATGCTCCGCGACCGCGGGTACCCCCCGTTCGGTTTTCTGAGCCGATGGTTGATGCGGCGTCACCGCATGCGCCGTTTCTGTGGTCGGGGGATTCGCACCGTGCTGCGTCGACGCTTCGTGCGTCGTCGCTACCTGCCCCCCCGGTGCGTGACGGTCACTCGCAGCGCTTTGTGCCGCCATCTTGGAGGGTGGGCTCGGCGCCAAGGTTGCGTGGGCACCGGGCGTTTTGACGATTCTCGGTTTTTTCGGCAGCAGATTGGGCACAGGCAATTGCGCGATCTCGGGCGGCAACTGACTCGGGTCGGCCAAATCGACGCCGATGGGGATGGCGCCCTCGCTCGGTTCGTGTGTTTTTTGGGCGCCTTCGGCAAGCTGCATAGCGGGTGCTGCCTGCGCAGCGGTTGGCGCGGCGTGGGCAGGAGCGGCACGCTCGTGTGAAGCCCCCTCATGCGTCGTGGGGTCCCCTGGTTCCATCGCGCTTTTTGCCGAAGCAAGCGCTTGCGCCGCTACCCGTTGCAACGCTTGCGGCGACATCGGTTCGCAAACCGCCCGCCACAACCGCTCATCGACACTCCCTTTGACGACGGGAACCGCCTGTTCCTGAGCGACGGCTTCGTCCCGGATCGGCAACCCTTCGGCGTCGAGATAGACCCGTTTGACCGTGGTAAACGTCCGGTGCTGGCAATCGAAACGGTTGAGCGCCCGAATCATCGCAAACCCCAGACGCTCTGCTTCACTCGGCGCAAGGATCACACGCCCCCACGCCACTTTGATACCGGCCTCCGCAGGCAAAATCGTTTCGGTGTCGACCTGCACTTCGCGCTCGCGGTCTTTGGCCACCGTCACCCACGCTGCCCTCGTGGGTCCACTCCAGCCCAGAAAAGCGACCATCACGGCCAGCGACACCAAACCTTTCCACACGATCGTTTCCCCCATCGTGCGCACACCCGGCAACGGGGTGCACATTGTCGGTCCTTTGACGCTATTATCGGCATGTGAAGAAAAAACTTGAGCAGGCGATGAAACTCGCGGCAATCGGCTATCGCAAAGGGGAGCACGCCGACACCTTACTCGCGGACGTCGTGACCGCATTACGGCGTCAGAACGTCTCCGTCTATGGCACCTTGCAACACTGGTTGTGCATTCCGGACGACCCGTGCGCGATGGCGCTGGAGATCCTTCCCACCGGAGAACGCTTTTCGCTTTCGCAAGATTTGGGCCGCCATGCCCAATCGTGCCGCCTCGATCCGGCCGCGCTCGCGCTCGCTGCGGCACGCGTGCGCACGATCTTGTCCGAGCATCCCCGTCCCGATCTCGTCCTCTTCAGCAAATTCGGCGAAATGGAGGCGCAAGGCGAAGGGTTCTGCGATGAAATCGTGTACGCGCTCGACCTTGGTTTGCCGGTTCTGACCGCGGTTGCCGAAGTTTGGTTGTCGGCCTGGCAGCAGTTCACTGGGGGCTTCGCCGAAACCCTTCCCTTTGCGTTCGACGCGGTGCTCGATTGGTGCCACCGCGCGGGCGTCTGCGCGCAAGTACGGTAAACTCTCCCTTTCTTCGGCGAACGACAAGGCGCTATGTATCTCCTTTTCGAAGAAGCGGGTGCGTTCAAAACGGGAATCGAACGGACCGCAACGGATGCCTCGATCCAGGTCGAACTCCCGAGCGGCCGACGCGTCAAAGTCAAAACGGCCAACGTGTTGCTGCGCTTTCGCGAACCCAATCCCGCTCAACTCCTGACGGAGGCCGAAGCGCTTGCCGAAACCCTCGATATCGACTTTCTCTGGGAAGTGAGCCCCGAGGAGACGATCTCGTTCGAGACCCTTGCCGAAGCGTACTTCGGCAAACAAGCCTCGGCGGTCGAACGGGCGGCGATGTTGCTGAAGCTCCACAGCGCCCCGATCTACTTTCACCGCAAAGGGAAAGGTCTTTTTCGCAAAGCGCCACCGGAGATCCTGCAAGCAGCACTGGCTGGACTCGAAAAAAAACGCAAGCGTCAAGCCCAGATCGACGCGTGGCGTACCGAACTGCTCGCGGGGAAGATTCCCCCCGAATGGGCACCGCTCCTTGACCAGCTCTTGTACGCGCCCGACCGCAACCAGATCGAAACCCAAGCGCTCGAAGCGGCGGCAACCGAACGCAACACCACACCCACGCGGCTTTTGATCGACCTTGGTGCCGTTGCCTCGACCCACGATTACCACTTCGGACGTTTTGCTCGGGAACTTCTCCCCGAAGAGGCCGCGCCACCCCATTGGGACGAAGCGCTCGCTACCGCCTGGTCGTCGTTGCCGCAAGCCGATGCCCCTGCCTTTTCGATCGACGACCACACGACCACCGAAATCGACGACGCGTTCTCAGTGCGCCGTCGAGCCGACGGCGGTTGGCGCGTGGGGGTCCACATCGCCGCGCCTGCCCTCTCGATCGCCGACGGCACCGAACTCGACCGCTGGGCGCGGGAACGCCTTTCGACCATCTATATGCCGGGGCACAAAATCACGATGCTCCCCCCAAGCGCGATCGCCCCCCATACCCTTGCCGAAAACCAGTGGGTTCCGGCGCTCTCGCTCTATTTCGACCTCGCGCCGTCGCTTGCGCTCGAACGCACCGAAACCCAACTCGAACGCGTCTTCATTGCCGCCAACCTTCGTCTGAACGCTCTGGAGCCCCACTTCAACGAACAGACTCTGAGCGACGGGCTCCCGGAACCTTTTCCCTGGCGTGACGAACTGAAACTCCTGTGGGACGTCGCCACCGTCTTCGAAGCGGGGCGGGGCAAATCATCGGTACAAAACGGCATCGTCGACTTTCTCTTTTACGTCGATTGGGCGATCACCACCGAAGACGGCCCCGGGTTCGTCACGCTGGTACCTCGCCCCCGCGGCGCGCCGCTCGACAAACTGGTCAGCGAATGGGCGATCGCCACCAACGTCCGTTGGGGCGAATGGCTGCGCGCGCACGACGTCGCGGGGATCTACCGCGGCCAACCACCCGGCGAGAAGGTCCGGATGTCGATCCACGCCGAACCGCATGAAGGCCTTGGGGCTCCTTGCTACCTGTGGGCCACGTCGCCGCTGCGTCGCTACGTCGACCTCGCCAACCAGCGTCAATTGCTCGCCACCCTGGGGCACGGCGAACCGCTCCCAGCGGATCGCTTGGCAGAGCTCATCCCCGCGTTCGAAACCCGCTACGCGCAGTATCAAGAGTGGCAGCGGCATATGGAGCGCTACTGGGCGCTGCGTTGGCTGCGTCAAGAGCGCGTCGAAACCACCACCGCGCTCGTCCAGCGCGAAAACTGGGTCCGGCTCGAAAGCGCGCCGCTCGCGGTAAAAGTTCCCTCGCTTCCCCTCCTGGCGTCCGGCACGCGCGTCCGCATCGCGATCGAAACGGTCGATCTCGTCGACCTCGACCTCAAGGTTCGGTACGTTGCCACCGTATGAGCGACGCGCGCCCCCCCACCCTGGTTCGGTTCTTGCTGATCTCGGTCGTCGCGCACGCACTCCTCTTTTCCCTGACTTTCGTCGCGCCACCGCCGCAACCTGCCGTTCGCCACGACGACTCGTTACAGGTCGTTCTGGTCAATGCCCGCACCCAGCACGCACCCGAAACAGCCAAGCGCTTTGCCCAGGTCGACCTTGACGGCGGGGGCGAATCCTCCACCCCGGCAACCCCCACCGCGCCGCTGCCGCCGCTACCCGATGCGCACGCGGAAACGACGCTTGTCGAACAACGGGCCGCCCCCGAAGCCGCGAAACCCACCGAAGTCGATCACTCAACGCACTCGGCATCGTCGCCAACCGCTCCGCTTTCCCGCCCCGCACCGCAACCGCAACCGAAACCAACGCCCCCAAAGCCCCCCAAACGCACGGATCACGCTCCGGCACCAACCGAAACGGGCCGCGCGCCGCACCCCACCGAGCCGCTGCGCGGCATCGACCTCCTCAACGCCGCGCAGACGATCGCGCAGTTGCAAGCGCAGATCGATCGGGAAACCAAAGCGATCGCCGAGCGCCCCCGCGTTCGCCACGTCGGCGCTTCGACCCGTTCGCACCTCTATGCGCTCTACCTCGAAGCGTGGCGCCAAAAGGTGGAACAGATCGGAACGCTCAACTACCCAAGCGAAGCTAAGGGCAAAATCTACGGTTCGCTCATTTTGCAAGTAGCGATCGATCGCGAAGGAAGGCTTGTCGATGCGAAGGTGGTCCGTTCTTCCGGCCACAAGGTGCTTGACGACGCGGCGCTCAGAATCGTTCGCCTGGCGGCACCGTTTGCGCGCTTTCCGCCCGAAATGGCCAAAGAGACCGATATCCTCGTGATCACCCGGCGCTGGACCTTCACCCGCAACGCCCGCTTTGCAACACAATAGCCCGACAATTTTGGGAGCACGACCGATGACCGATCGTTACGCCGTCTTTGGCCACCCCATTCACCACAGCAAATCCCCGTTCATCCACAGCGCGTTTGCGCAGCAAACGGGACAGGATCTGACCTACACCGCGATCGACGCGCCTGCCGAAACGTTCACGACGGCAGTTCGAACGTTTTTCGCCGAAGGCGGCAAAGGGGCGAACGTTACCGTCCCGCACAAAGAGGCCGCGCTGGCGCTTGCCGACGACGCAACGCCGCGGGCGCAAGAAGCGGGCGCGGCCAATACGCTCCTTTTCACCGCAGACGGGGCCATTTACGCCGACAACACCGACGGCGTCGGCCTCATTCGCGACCTCACGAACCGCTGGGGCCTATCACTCGAAGGGAAACGGATTCTACTCCTTGGCGCGGGGGGCGCCGCGAAAGGGATCCTTGCCCCGCTCATCGCGGCGCGGCCGCGCGCAATCACGGTGGCCAACCGCACGGCGGCGCGCGCCGAAGCGCTGACGACCGCGTTTGCGCCGCTCGCGGTTCGATTCGATGTCACGCTCACCACACTGCCGTGGGCGCAACTTGTGCACCGCGAAGCAACGCCACCGTTCGACCTCGTGCTCAACGCGACAAGCGCAAGTCTCGCGGGCAGCACTCCACCCCTTTCGCGCGCGCTTTGGGCACCAGACGCCGTTGCGTACGACCTGATGTACGGCGCCACCCCGACACCTTTCCTGATGGCCGCGCAGCAACAGGGGGCCGCGCGGCTGATCGACGGCCTGGGGATGCTCGTCGAACAGGCAGCGGAAAGCTTCTGGTTGTGGCGCGGCGTACGCCCTGAGACCGAACCGGTATTCCAGGCGCTCAGGACGCAGTTGGCCGCATCAACCGCGTGCTAGTTCGGCAAAAACCGCTTCCGCTGCCGCGATCGTCGCCGCGATCTCCGCGTCACCGTGCGCTGCGGAGACAAAACCCGCCTCGAATGCGGACGGCGCAAAATAGTGCCCCCGCGCCAACATCCCGTGAAAAAACCGCTTGAAGCGTTCGCCATCACACGCGGTGACCTCGGCGTAAGAGGTCGGCACCTTCGCGGCGAAGTAGATCCCGAACATCCCACCGACGCTGTCGGCGGCAAACGGCACGCCTGCCGCAGCCGCCGCTTGCGTGAGCCCAGCGACCAGTTTCGCAGCGTTGGCCTCGAGCGCATCATAGAATCCGGGTTGCGTGATCAGATCCAACGCCGCGAGTCCTGCCGCGACCGCAACGGGGGAGCCCGAAAGGGTGCCTGCTTGATAAACGGGGCCGAGCGGCGCCAGATGCTCCATCAACGCCCGTTTGCCACCAAACGCGGCAAGCGGCATCCCGCCGCCGACCACTTTACCCAACGTCGTGAGGTCGGGCGTCACCCCGGTAAGCCCCTGCACCCCGGTGAGCCCCACGCGAAAGCCGGTCATCACCTCGTCGAAAATCAATACCGCCCCCGCGCGATCGCACAACCGGCGCAGCGCCTCCAAAAACCCCGGAACCGGCCGCACCAGATTCATGTTGCCCGCGATCGGTTCAACGATCACCGCAGCGATCTCGTCACCGCGCTCAGCAAAGAGCGCTTCGACGGCTGCGCTGTCGTTGTACGGCAGCACCACGGTCTGCTGCGCGATCGCCTCCGGCACCCCCGCCGAGCTGGGATGGCCAAAGGTGAGTGCTCCAGAACCCGCCTTCACCAACAAACTATCGGCGTGGCCGTGGTAACACCCTTCGAACTTCACCAAGAGCGGCCGCCCCGTCACCCCGCGCGCCAGGCGGATCGCGCTCATCGTCGCTTCGGTGCCGGAACTCACCAGCCGCACCATCTCGAGCGACGGCAGCAGCGCACACAGCCGTTCGGCGAATTCCACTTCGCGCACCGTCGGCGCCCCAAACGACAAGCCGTCGCACGCGGCCGCCCGTACCGCTTCCACGATTTTCGGGTGCGCGTGGCCGGCGATCGCCGGCCCCCAAGAACCCACGTAGTCGATGTAGCGCACGCCTGCTTCGTCCCAGACGAACGGCCCTTCCCCCCGACGCAAGAATCGCGGTGTGCCGCCCACGGAGCGAAACGCCCGTACCGGCGAATTGACCCCGCCTGGAATCACCTGTTGCGCTCGGGCAAACCACGCTTCATTGACATCCATCTTCAGCTCCTCGTTTCGGTTCGATCTGTTGCGAAGGGCAATCGCATTGCCAGCGGTCGAACGCTTCCCGCCACGCGGCAGCGCGCACCGCAACCGCGCTCAGCGACGGTTGCGCGAATAGGTCTGCGATCACCGCAACCCCGTCCACTCCAGCTGCGAGCAACTCCGGCACCCGCGCAAGCGTCACCCCACCGATCGCCACCCGCGGCACACCCAACGCGCGCGTCGCCGCAAAAAGCGAAAGCGGCGCGGTCTGCGCGCCGGGTTTGGTTTGGGAGGGAAAGACCGCACCAAACGCGACGTAACTCGCCCCTTCGGCAACTGCCGCTTCGGCGCGCAGCCGCGACGCGTAACAACTCGCCCCGATCACTGCTTGCGGCCCCAGCCGCTGCCGAGCCTCAGTCAGCGAACCGTCTCCCTGACCCAAATGGACACCGACTCCAAGGCTTTGCGCGAGACGCCAATCGTCGTTGATCACGACCACCGCCACCCCCGCCGCTGCGGCACGGGCACACAGCCATTCGGCCTCTTTCTGGCGCTCCGAAAGCGTAGCGGCCTTGTTACGGTACTGCACCCAATCAGGCCGCGCCTCGAGCGCTGCTGCAACCCGTGCCCGCCACTGCGCACCATCGGGGTCGTCTGGAGTGATCAGGTACCAAAACGGGCGGGCGGTGGCATGGCGCGCGAATGTTGTCATCGATCTTGGCAAAGTGCGGATTATTTCTTATTATACCGCTTCCCCTCCCCCTCTGCCTGGAGGACGCGTTGGCCACCGTGCTCGTCATCGATGACAGCAACACCATCCGCCGCAGCGCCGAGCTCTTTTTGCAATCGGCAGGGCACCACGTCATCTTGGCGACGGATGGTTTCGACGCGCTCACCAAAATCGTCGGCAATCCCCCCGATGTGATCTTCATCGACGTGATGATGCCACGGCTCGACGGCTACCAAACCTGCGCGCTCCTCAAAAAAAACGACCGTTTCCGGCACATTCCCGTGATCATGCTCACCTCGAAAGACGGCGTTTTCGACCGCGCCCGCGGCGCATTGGTCGGTTGTGACGAATACCTCACAAAACCGTTTACCAAAAGCGAACTATTGGAGGCGGTCGCCCGCCACATCACGTAAGGAGTCAACCCGCTATGGCCATCAAACGTGTTCTCATCGTCGACGATTCCCCCACCGAACGGGCAGCGTTTCAAGAAATCCTGAGCGATGCCGGTTACGAAACCATCCTTGCCGCCTCAGGCGAAGAAGGGATCGCGCTCGCCAAAAGCGAAAAACCGGATGCGATCATCATGGATATCGTGATGCCGGGGCTGAACGGCTTTCAGGCAACGCGGCAGCTTTCGCGCGACGAAGCCACGCGCGCAATTCCCGTGATCATGTGTACCACCAAAGGCCAGGAGACGGACAAAATCTGGGGCATGCGGCAGGGGGCAATCGCCTACCTCGTCAAACCGATCGACCCGGCGGCGCTTTTGGACGCACTCAAACAACTGGGTTGATTCGATGGCCAAACGGACCGACATCCGCCGTTTTCAGGAAACGCTGGCGCAAAAGCTCGCGGCAGCGCAGCACCAGAGCGAAGGGATCGCCGCGCGCTGGCTCGGCGTGATGGTCGGAGCCCAACCGGTGCTGCTCCCGCTGTCGGCCACCGCGGGCGTTATCCACGAATTCACGCTCACGCACGTCCCCTTTTCCCCACCTCACTTCCGCGGTGTCACCAACGTCCGTGGGGAGCTCCACGACGTGCTCGATCTCGCACCGCTCTTCACCCAGACCGAGACCCCCCTGAGCGGAACCGCCCGCCTCGTCGTGTTGCAGTCTGCGATCGCACCGCGCACTGCGCTGCTTGCTGCGCGGGTCGTCGGTCTTCGCCGCCCTGAAGCGATGCGACCGCTGGACCATTCAACGCCTAAAGAAGGCGTTGTTGCCATGTGGCAAGAAAGTGAGGACCCCAACGCCCCCGTCTGGCAAGAGATCGATTTGCCCTTCTGGCTTCGTCAAGCCGCCCAGGCCTTCACCAGCGAACCCCTGCACGAGTGAATCACCCACGAAAGGAATCGACGGCCATGCTTCAGTCGCTCTTTCAACGCACCAAACGGCACTCCCCCCCCCGTTCCGCCCCCGCTTCGCCGTCCAGCACCAGCGGCTGGGATCTGTTCCGCGGCCCCGCGATTGCGCTCGTCATCACGTTGCTCTTCACGCTCGTCGCTTTGCGTTTGGTCTCTGCGCCAGTCGAGATCGCCGAAAAGCAAGACATGCTTTTGCGGGAATTCGAAAACGCACTGCTACCGTTCCAAAACGCTTTGACGCAATTGACCACGAGTGGTCGCAGCACGACGCCGCTGGAAACGATCGCCAGCGAACAGGAGGCCCGTTTGCAGCAATTGCGCGAAAGCGTCGCGGCGTTGCGCGATACCGTCGGGTTCGCCCTTTGGACGGAGTTTGGCGGGAACCGCTCCGAACAAATCGAAAACCATCTCGCAGCGCTCTACCAACAGTGGCAGCAGGCGCAGCAAGAATTGCGCACTTTGTTAGTCGCCAACCAGACAGTTGCCGATTTTCGCGCCCAGCTCACCGCAATCAGCCAAGCAGCCGACAACCTCAGCGAAGCAGCGAAAGCGATCGCGGCACAACTCGAAGACCGCACTGCTGCCCGCGAACTGCTCGTGACCGCGCTCACGGCGCAAGACGTGGCGCAACAAGCCAACCGGCTGCTTACGGCTGCCCCGGCCGACCGTGAAGCGCTTCTTGCCGCGCTGGAAAACGCGGTTGAGAAACTCGGAGCACTGGCGAATGGCCTGAACCGCAGCGCCGTCCCCTTTGCGCTCAAAGACCGGTTCGATGCGCTCGTTGCCGCCGCCCAATCGTTGCGCGACGACGCAACGACCCTACTCAACGCGGCCGCCACCTATTTCGCGCAACAAGACAGTGCTGCATTGCTCCAGCAATGGATTCCACAGCTGCAGCAGCAAGCGAACACGATTTACACCCTGGTCGAGCGCGAACTCGAAACCGGCCGCTCGGCAACCAACTTGATTCTCATGCTCACCGGTATCGCGCTCGTCGGGATCTTCGTCCAAGTGGTGAAGAGCTACGTCGACTTCCAGGCGGCACAAAGTGCGAAAGAACAGGCCGAGCGGGCCAAAGCAGAAGCGGAAAACCGGCGAACACAAGAAGCGATTTTGCGCCTTCTCAACGAAATGGCCGACCTCGCCGAAGGGGACCTCACCATTCGCGCGACCGTGACCGAGGACGTGACCGGCGCGATCGCCGACTCGGTGAACTTCGCGATCGAAGAGCTTGGCAACCTCGTGCGCCGCATCAACGAAACCGCCGAACAGGTTGCGCAAGCAACAACCCAGACGCAAGCACGCTCGACGAACCTCTTGACCGCTGCCCAGCAACAGTCGGAAGAGATCGAAGAAGCGGACGCGATCACCCAAGAAGTGGCGCAAGCGCTTTCCCGGGCGGCGGAAAGCGCCAACCAAGCGGCGCAGGCGGCACGCCGCTCGCTCGAAGCGTCGCAAAAAGGGACGCTTGCGGTGAACCAGTCGGTGGAAGGGATGGACCGGATCCGCGAGCAGATCCAAGAGACCGCGAAACGGATCAAACGGTTGGGCGAATCGTCGCAGGAGATCGGCGAAATCGTCGAACTCATCTCCGACATTACCGAACAGACCAACGTGCTCGCGTTGAACGCCGCGATTCAGGCCGCTGCAGCGGGGGAAGCGGGACGGGGCTTTTCGGTGGTTGCCGAGGAGGTGCAACGCCTTGCCGAACGTTCGGCGGAAGCGACGAAACAGATCGCCGCGATCGTGCGCACCATTCAGACCGACACCCACGAAACCATCGCCGCGATGGAAGCGACCACGCAAGAGGTGGTGCAAGGGGCTGCGCTCTCGGAAGAAGCCCGCCGCGCACTCGACGAGATCGCGACAACCTCGCGCGAAACGGCCGCACAGATCGCGCGGGTGGCGCAAGAGATCCAATCCCAAGCGCAGCGCGGTGAAACCATTTCCCGCCTGATGCGCGACGTCTTGACGCTCACCCAAACCACCCGCTCCGGTACCGAAGAAACCGCCGAAGAGATCGCGCGGCTTGCCGACCTAGCCGCGGAATTGCGCGGTTCGGTCGCCGGGTTCCGGGTCTAACCGAGGGAGTTTTGCGACGTGCCTCGCATCGACTTCGACGCGCTTTCCTGGATCGCCGACGAAATTTCCCGTTCGCTGCAAGCGGCGCGCACGCTCGTCGCGGCATGCACCACCCACTTCGACCCAGCCAATTTACGCGAAGCGCAAACCCACCTCTTCGCCGCAAAAAGCGTGCTCGAAGTCGCAGCGATCGAGCCCCTTCCTCGGTTCCTCGCGCTTTTGGAAAAGGCGATCGACACCCTCTTCGATGCCCCGGACCTTTCGTCCGCCGCCCTCGCAACTGTGGAGCGAGCGCTTGTCGCGGTCGAAAACCTCTGGTACGAACTGACGCACCACCACCGTTGGCAGCCGTTACGGCTGCGCGACCCCTACCTGGCACTCGCGCCACTTGCGAAAGCGGCGAACGCGCACCCAGCCGACCTCTGGCCTTTTCCGCTACCCAAACCCGGAGGCACACCGCAGATCCGATCGCCCGAAGCGGAACAGGCGGCGCGCACGAAACTTCGCCACCGCTTCACCCAAAGCCTTGCGCGTTGGCTCAAAACGGGCGACCCCGTCGCGCTCTTGCCCGCCCGAGAAGCACTGGTCGGTCGCCTCATGCTCGATGCGGGCCGCGACGACGAACCCCTCTGGATTGCCGCGACCGCATTCGTCGAAGCACTCATCCGCAAGCAACTCGATAGGGACCCCGAGTCGCAACGACTCCTCCGTTTGCTGCAGCGCGCACAAAAGGAACTGCTCACTGCAGAATCCCGTCTCGCGCTCTTTCGCCAATTGCTCTTGCCGCTTGCGGCACGCGCGCCGCAAACGCGCCTGCAGCGTCTCATCCACCAATATTGGCACCCGCACGATTGGCTCCAAGACGCCGAGCTTCCGCTACCCGAGCGGCCGTTGATCGAGCTCGACCAGGCATTGATCGCTGCAACACAACACGCCCAAGCACTCTGGGAGCAAGAAGCCCCGTGGCCAGAGCGGATCGAAGCGCTCTTTGCGGTCGCACGCGCACTCTACGACCGCCCAGACTCTGAGATCCAAGCGCTGGCAGCCGCGTTGGAGACTTTTGCGCAGCAGTTACCCGACGCTGCGACGACCAACCCGGAGCGCTCCCTTCTGCTCGCAACCACGCTGCTCGCGCTCGAACGGGACGCCCAAGCGGGAACCCTCACCGCAGCGCAGTGCCGCCCGCTCGTCACCCAATGGCAAGCGGCGCGCTCTGGACAGCAAAGCCGCACGGACGCACCCACTTTGGTCGAATCGGACGGATCGCTCGCGCAAGCGCTCGACGCCGAAGTCATCCAACTGTGTGGTGAGATCGAGCACGCGCTCGACACCTTTTGGCGCACCCCCGACGCGACCCTGCCCCTGAAAGCGATCAAGAAAGCGCTCGACCAACTGGCCGCGATCTGCGTCGTCTCCGACCACACCGCGCTGCTTTCCGAAATCGACGCGGTTCGCGACTGGTTGCAAACCGTCGCTGCGGGCAAACAGCGCTTCGACCCGCAAAACCCGCTGATCGCCAAGATCGCTACCTGGGCGCAACGGATCAGCCAACCTGCCCTGCCCAGAGACAGCGAACCGAATCCCGACCCCATCCCGTGGGATCGCCTCTTTCCCCAGCACCCGGCGTCTGTCCCCGCGACAGAAGCCACCGCGACCGATGCGACCCAGTCCAAGCAGGTCCCCGTGCCACCGCACGAACCGCGAGTCGAGGCACACGAACCCCTACCCGACGTGCCCCAACCGGCACCGAGTGCCTCCCCTGTGGTCACAGCGCACGACCCTAGCGCCGCAGACACGAAAGCCGACGAAACCGCCGAGCTGCGCGCGATCTTCCTCGCCGAATGCGACGAGATCCTCGCGGCGATGGGCGCCGCCCGCGCTCAGCTCGAACAGCAACCGACGAATCGGGACGCGCTTACCCAATGGCGTCGGCAAGTCCATACCCTCAAAGGCAGTAGCCGCATCGTCGGCTTGACCCAACTCGGGGAAACGGCGTGGGAGTTAGAGCAGACACTCAACCACTGCCTGCGCCACACCGACTTCGTCCCCTCGGCCGACTTTCTCGCGTTCCTGTCGAACGCGGAAAACGCGTTCGCACAAGCCGCCGCAACGATCGCCCAAAGTGGCGAAGACCTCCCCGTCCCAATCGCGGAGCTGGTCGAAGCGGCGCAGCGCTGGCGCGCAACGCCACGATCAGAAAGCGAAGCCGCTAAGTCCCAACCCACCACTTCGTGCGCCGAAAGCGACGCAGAGCGCGGCGAAACCGCCACGCCCGAACCCGTTGCACCGCAGTCGCAGGAACCCCCCACCTCCGCCAAGGAAGAACACGCGCCGCATCCCGATTGGCACACCATCGATTTCGAACCGGAGGCTGCCGCAACTTCGGAACCTGTTCCCAGCCAGCCGGCACCCCCCCAACCCGACCGCTATTTCACCTTTGGCAACCGCAAAGTCTCGCGCGCCATCTTCGAAATCTTCCGCACCGAAGCGCGCGAACATCTGGCCACGCTCGCACGCTTCCTGCACGACCCCGAAACCCCTTCGGACGCTGTCGTGCGTGCTGCCCATACCCTGGCCAGCATTTGCGGTACCGCACAGATCCCTGAAATGCACGACTTGGCCCGGGCGTGGGAATTGCGGCTCTTGGCGATGCAACGCGCGGGCGCAGCGCCGAACGACCAAGACCTCACGGTTTTCCACGCAGTGCACTCGGCGCTACACAACGACCTCGTCACTGTCGAAGACGGGAAAATCCCGCCACGGCGTGACGAATTGATCGCCACGCTCGAAACGCCACCCGCCGCTGCGCCAGAACCGTCCGCTGCAGCCACCTCCGCAGTCCCAGCAGAAGCGCCCGCTGCAGCTTCCTCTGAGGGCACGCCAGAAACGCCAGCCGCAGCCACCCCCTCCGCCGTTTCCCCCGCACCGAATCCGGAACCTGACCTGGCGCCTAAAACCGAACCAAGCGGCGAAACGCAGGATCACCTCGACGCAGCGCTCCTGCCGATCTTTGCCGAAGAGGGGCGGGACCTCTTCGCGCAACTCGAAGCGGCGCTCGAACACCTTCCCGAGCCGGATTCGGCGCAACCCGAAACCTTCGAACCGATCCTGCGGCTTTTGCACACCCTCAAAGGGAGCGCCCGAATGGCGGGCGCACTCGCGCTGGGCGACCGCATCCACCAGATCGAACAACACCTGAAAGAGACGCCCGTTGCCATTGCGCAGCGCACGCTCCCCGAACTCGTTGCCGCTGCCCGCGCCCACTTCCTCCAGCTCCTCACCCAACCGACCGAACCGTCTGCCGAAGCAGCACCCGACGCTCGACCGATCACGCTGCCTACCGACGCGCCCGAAACCGAAACGCCGCTTGGCACCACTGCGGTGCTGCCGATGACGCTTCGGATTCCCGCACCGACGATCGACCGCTGGGTCAATGAACTCAGCGAAATCGCGATCCAACGGGCCCGCGCCGAAAGCGAACTCGTCACCCTGCGGCAGGCCGCAAACGACCTCACCGAAAACGTCCACCGCTTGCGCCACCACCTGCGCGAACTCGAAATCCAAGCCGAAGCGCAACTCCAAGCGCGAATCCAGGTCGCGGAAACGCAACACACCGAATTCGACCCGCTCGAAATGGACCGCTACACGCGGCTCCAAGAGCTCACCCGGATCCTCGCCGAAGGGATCGCCGACGTCGGCACCTTGCAACAATCGATCGTGCGCACCGTCGATGCCGCGGAGGTGAGTCTCCATCGCCAATCGCGGCAAACCCGTGACCTGCAAGCAGAGATCACCGCATTGCGTGCGGTGCCCGTCGCAACGCTTCACGAGCGCTTCACGCGCATCGTCGCGCAAACTGCAGAAACCCTGGGCAAGCGGGTCGAATTCGCGCTTGTGGGTGGCGAAACCCGGGTCGACCGCGCGGCGCTCGAGCGCCTCACGCCAGCACTCGAACACCTCTTGCGCAACGCCGTCGCCCACGGGATCGAACCCCCCGACGAACGGCAGGCGCTCGGCAAATCCCCGACCGGGCGCATCACCCTCACCGTTCACGCCACCCAAGGGGAGACGCAGTGGGTGCTCACCGACGACGGTCGCGGCCTCGACGCCGAGCGGATCGCCGCGAAAGCGCGTGAAAAAGGGTGGATCGCGCCCGGTGAGACCCCAACGGAAAACGAGCTCTTGCGTTTCATCTTCCGTTCCGGGTTCTCCACCGCCGACACGGTCTCCCCGATCGCCGGGCGCGGGGTCGGGCTCGACGTGGTCCAGGCCGAAATCGCCGCGTTGGGCGGGCGTATCGACGTCAACAGCGAGCCCGGCCGCGGCGTGCGTTTCCAGATCCGCATCCCCACCGAGCTCGCGCTGACGCAACTCCTCCTGGTCGTGGGTCATGGACGGCGCTGGGGGATTCCCACCGAATGGATCGTCCATACGCAACAACTCAAAGCCGACGTGCTCGAACCCCTTTTGGCGGCCGGAACGATCGAACATCTGGGCGAAACCTATCCCCTCGTCGGACTCCACACCTTGATCGCTGCCCCAGAACCGGCGCGCGCAGGGCGCCATTGGGTGATCTTCACGCGGATCGGCGACGAACGGATCGCAATCTGGGTCGAAGCGATCGCCGGCCGCCAAGAGCTCGCCGCGAAGCCGACCGGGCCGTTCCTGCGCCGCGTCGGCGGGATCTTGGGTGCCGTGCTGCTTCCCGACGGAGAGATCACGTTGATCCTCCACCCAACTCAGCTCCTCCGAACGGCGCGTCACGCAACCACGCGGCAGCGCACCGCAGAGAGTGCATCCGCCACGGTGCGCGCTGCCACCGCGGACGACGCCAGTTCTGCGGTGCACGAAGCACACCACGCCGCTCCGCTCGTTCTGGTCGTCGACGACTCACTCACCGTCCGGCGCCTCACGCAGCGGTTGCTCGAACGCCAAGGCTATCGCGTCCTGACTGCCAAAGATGGCCAAGACGCGCTCGAAAAACTCGAAGACGCCGCACCGGCTGCGATTCTATCGGACATCGAAATGCCGCGGATGGACGGATTCGAGCTTCTGCGTCACCTCCGTGCCCACCCGACGACGCGTGATACCCCAGTGATCATGATCACCTCGCGCCTTGCTGAAAAACACCGCACCCACGCGTTCGAGCTGGGCGCCACCGACTATTTGGGCAAACCCTACCAAGAGGAGACGCTGCTGGCGTTGCTTGCTCAGCACGCGCCCCTGAGCGCACGCGCTGCCGGTTGAGATGCGATCCGCGCTTCCTCCGCCAGATGCCACCCAAGCGACCGCCCCGTGGCAAGCGGTCAAGCAGCTGCTCAAACACCTCTGGCGGTATCGCGTGCGCGTCCTCTTGGGCTTTGTCGCGCTCATCGCCGCGAAAGTGGCGCTCGTCGCCAATCCTGTGCTATTCAAAGCGATCGTGGACGCCCTGGCCCCAACCCCACCGCAACCGGCGTTTTGGGTCGCGCCCGCTGCGCTCGTCGTCGCGTACGGCATCGCGCGCACCGGGGTCTCGCTCTTCACCGAATTGCGCGAAATCCTCTTTGCACGCGTGATCCAACGCATCAGCCGTCAGTTGTCGCTCGCCGTCTTCAACCATCTGCACGCGTTGTCGCTACGCTTTCATCTCGAACGGCAAACCGGTGCGATCACCCGTGACATCGAACGGGGCACACGCGCGATCGGCACACTCATCAACTTCACCATCTACTCGATCGCGCCGACGCTCGTCGAGATCGCGCTGGTCCTCACCCTCCTCTTCAGCCAATACGACGCCCGCTTCGGGACGATCGTCGCGGCAACCCTCGCGCTCTATATCCTCTTTACCGTGATCGTCACCAACTGGCGCACCGTCTTGCGACGCCACCTCAACCGGCTCGACGCGCAGACCCATACCCGCGCGGTCGATGCGCTGCTCAATTACGAGACCGTGAAATACTTCAACAACGAAGCGTGGGAGGCGGCGCGTTACGACCGGGATCTCGCGCAATGGCAAGAGGCGGCGATCAAAAACCAATATTCGCTCTCGGCGCTCAACCTCGGCCAGGCGCTGATCATCGCCACTGGCGTCACCCTGTTGCTGCTGCAGGCGATCGCGCGCGTCAAAGCCGGTACGATGACCGTGGGCGACCTCGTCCTCATCAACGGCCTGATGCTGCAACTCTACATGCCGCTCAACTTCCTGGGTGTGGTCTATCGCGAAATCCGGCAAAGCCTCGTCGATCTCGAACGCCTCTTCGCACTCTTTACCGTTCCGCCCGAAGTGCGCGACCCGGAAAACCCCCTCCCGCTTCCTACCGGAGCGCTCGACGTTTCGTTCGAGGCGGTCTCGTTCGCGTACGACCCCCGCCGACCGATCCTCCACGACGTCACCTTCACGATCCCGGCAGGGAAAACCGTCGCGGTCGTCGGCAGTTCCGGGAGCGGCAAATCGACCCTCGTGCGGCTCCTCTTTCGCTTCTACGACGTCCAGGCGGGCGCAGTGCGGGTTGGCGGCGTCGACGTGCGGCACCTCGCGCAAGCCGAGTTGCGGCGCGCGATCGGCATCGTCCCGCAAGACACCGTGCTCTTCAACGACACGCTCGAATACAACATCCGCTACGGAAACCCCGCAGCAAGCGACGACGCGCTCTGGGGGGCGATTCGCGCCGCCCGCCTCGACGCGCTGGTGGCGCGCCTTCCGGACGGACTGCAGACCGTGGTCGGCGAACGGGGGCTCAAGCTCTCCGGCGGTGAAAAGCAGCGCGTCGCGATCGCCCGCGTCCTCCTCAAAAACCCGCGCATCCTGGTGCTCGACGAAGCGACCTCGGCGCTCGACAGCCAAACCGAACGGGAAATCCAAACAGAACTCGCCACCGCGCGCGCCGGCCGCACCACGCTGATGATCGCGCACCGCCTCTCCACCGTGCGCGACGCCGACGAAATCCTGGTCTTGGAACACGGCCGCATCGTCGAACGTGGCACCCACGAAACGCTTTTGGCGCACAATGGCCGTTACGCCGAGCTGTGGTGGCGGCAAAGCCGTAGCGAAGGGCGACCCGCCGCGATCGACCCCTCCCCCGCCCATTTCGAGGAAGCGCGGTCATGAGCGCGAAAGCGGCGCGTTCCCATTGGCGCATCTGGTTAGCGCTTTTCTTTGCCTTCTATCGCGGTGAAACGGCGTGGCGCGCTTGGACCGTCACCGTAGGGCTCATCGTCCTTACCGTCGCGCAGGTGCTGCTTGCCGTTGCGCTCAACCATTTCATGCGCCTGCTCTTCGACGCATTCGAAAACCGGGCGCTCACGCAGCTTCCCGAACTGATCTGGCGCTTCGCGGCGCTCTTGATCGCGATCGTTGCCGTCACCAGCGCCCACCTGTGGATCAAACGGGCATGGCAACTTGCTTGGCGTCAGTTCCTTACCGAACGGTTCATCGCCCATTGGCTCGAGAAGGGTCATTACCACCGGCTCCGTCACTTGGCCGACGCCGCGGACAACCCCGACGCCCGAATCGCCGAAGACGCGCGGATCGCGACCGAAGTGGCGATCGAACTCTTTCACTCCCTTCTCTACTCGTTGCTGTCGATCACCCTCTTTGCCGACATCCTGTGGCAAATCACCCTCGACCTCGACTACGGCCCACCTGGGATGATGATTCTCCTTGCGCTGCTCTACGCTGGAACGGGGAGTGGTATCGGTTGGCTCCTCGGCCTTCCTCTCACCCATGCCACCGATCGGCTGCAGAGCCGCGAAGCCGACTTCCGTTTCGCGCTCGCGCACGTCCGAGAAAAATCGGAAGCGATCGCGATCGCGCGTGGCGAGCACCACGAACGGCAATTGGCCGCTCGCCTTTTTGCATGGCTTGCGCAAGCGTGGCGGGCACAGACCCGCGGTTACCTGGGAATCGTCACCTTTTCGACCGCATACGGGACGCTCCTTCCGGTTTTCCCCCTTTTGGTGCTCGCTACCCCCTATATCTTGGGAACGATTTCGCTCGGTCTTTTGATGCAGGCAGCACAGGCATTCGAACGACTCACCAGCGCCCTTTCCTGGCCGATCGACAACCAAGGGGAGATCGCGCGTTGCCGCGCTTCGATCGAGCGGCTCACCCATCTCTGGGAGAACCTCCAACAGCTCGACAAACAGGATCGAATCTGCCCTCTCGACGCACCGTGCGTGCGTGCAGCCGCCGTCTCGGCTCTGACGGTCGAACACCTCACGCTCACCACTCTGGGTGGTCAGACCCTCCTTGCCGATTTTTCCGCGACCGCACCTCCCCATCGCCTTACCGTCTGGAAGGTACCGGAAGAGGGGAAACTCCCGTTGATGAAATCGCTTGCCGGTCTCTGGTCATGGGGAAGCGGTCGGATTCTCTATCCGGAAGGAGAGACGGTCGCGATCTTGCCGATCCGCCCTTACCTGCCGGAGGGCACGCTCCTTGCGGCACTTACCTATCCGAACGAACCGACGCCGAGCACGCGCGCCGCACTCGAAGCGGCGCTCAGGGACTTACATCTCGAGCCTTTTGTTCCTCGGCTGGAACAACGCGAAGATTGGAACCGGACATTGCCCCCCGTCAAACAGCGACAGCTTGCCCTCGTTCGCTTGGTACGCACCCCTGCGGCATGGTGGGTGGTCGAGTGCGACCACTGGCCCGACCCGCTGGTCCTCGAAGCGCTCGCGTACACTCGCCGCACCCTCGAGAAAACGCCTGGCGTCGTGATCGTCACGGCGCACGTATCGGCATCTGAGGCACGCAACGCAACGGAGACGCTACCGGATGCCCCCACTGACCCAGGCGACGTTCGCTCCTAGTCGAGCGATGGGTAGGCGTTCGCAGCGAACGACGGGGGCAGCCACCCACGTTCCACCGCGGCACGAAACGACCACGCCGGTGTTGTCTCGGTCTTGTAGTTCCAGAAACACCAACCATCGTAGCGTTCGAACGCCAGGAGCTGGGTCGCGGCAAACGCGCGTATCGCCACCTCCTGCTGGAACGGGTCGAGGTGTTCGAGCGGATGGTTGAACGGCCCTTCGGCCCAAAGCGAGACCACCTCGAGGTCGAGCCCCAAGCTCCACTCGCCGCAGATCGTCGGCAGCTGCAAGGTTGCCCGGATTGCATCGGCCTCTTGGCGCAGATCGACCGCCGTCTTGCGCAGATGTTCGAAAATATCGGCGTCGAGGTCTTCGCGGGTAAAGCACTGATAGCGGTGGACGTCGAACCAGACGTTCTGATATTCGGGCGCGGGAAGTGCCCCCAGGTATTCACGCCAATCGCGAAAACCGTCGTGGAACATCACCGCGGCCCGTTCCGGCGGTAGGTGGCGGCGCACCGCGTCATAGGCGCGGCGGTAATAGTCAAGCAAAATCGCCGTCGGAACATCCCAGCGCGGTTCGTTCAAAAGCTCGATCCCCCAGAGCGCGCGGCTTGCCCGGTAGCGCTCAGCGATCCGACCCAACAGCTCGACCGAAAAATCGATGTATTCCGTTTGGGTGTGCCATTCACAGACATCGAGCATCCCGCCGTTGTCAAAGCCGTTTTGGCACCCCGGCGCGGCGTGCAGATCCAACAGTACCTTGAGCCCATAGGTTTCGGCCCACACGAGCGCCTGGTCGATCACCTCGATTCCGCCCGGAACGAACGGAAAGGGATTCTCCCCATATTTCGGGTGATAAGGGTACGGTGGCCCCATCACCCAGTGGCCGAAGGGAATGCGCACGAGATCGATCCCCCGTTCGGCCAGCCAAACAAAATCGTCACGGGTAATCCAGCTTGCCCAGTGCGCCCGCAGCCGCTCCGAGGCAGCCGGACCCAGCTCCACACACCAGGTGGTTTCGTCGGTTGCCGCAAGCCCCACAAAGAGGCTTGGCACCATCCACTTTTCGAGCACCAACCACGAACCGAGATTCACCCCCCGCAGCGTCGCCATCACGCCCTCCTTTCTTCACTCTTCTACGCGACGCACCATCCGTTGCGCCCCTTTTCGCAGTGTGCCGCCAAAAGCCGCACCTTCCCACCGAACCATTTGCGTTATCATTGTAGCGTCGGAATTGCCCAGAAGAACCCAAAAACGGTGACGGTGACCGCAACCTCGTCCCATCCAACCCGCTCCGCACCGCCCGCTGCTCAGATCCCACGCTGGTGGCACGACGCCGTGATCTACACCGTCTGGGTGCGGAGCTTCGCCGATGGGAATGGCGACGGGATTGGCGACCTTCAGGGGCTCATCACCCGTCTCGATGCGCTCGCGTGGCTAGGAGTCGATACCCTCTGGCTCACCCCGATCCACCCTTCCCCCAACGCCGATTTTGGCTACGACGTCACCGATTACTGCGCGATCCACCCCGATTTCGGCACGCTCGCCGACTTCGATACGCTGGTCGCTGAACTGCACCGCCGCGGCATGCGGCTGGTGCTCGATCTGGTGATCAACCACACGAGCTGCGACCACCCCTGGTTTCGCGCAGCCGAACGGGGCGAAGCCCCCTACCGGGAGTGGTACTACTGGCGCGACGCGCCCAACGACTGGGAAGCGATTTTTGGCGGCTCCGCGTGGTCGTGGAGCGAAACCGCGCAGCAGTACTACCTCCACCTCTTCCTGCCACAACAACCGGACCTCAATTGGGAAAATTCCGAAGTACGCGCAGCGCTTGCCGAAATCGCCCGCTTCTGGCTCGACCGCGGCGTCGACGGCTTTCGTTTCGATGCGCTCACCGTCCTCAAAAAAGCGCCGGGGCTACCGTCGGTCGCTCCAACAGGGGGGGAGCCGCGCTGCTTGGCCGCCCCAGAGGCCGAGGCATCTGCCGGTGCCGCCGCACCGGTTGTGCAACCTTTTTTCTGTAAATTTCCGTGGTGTTGGTCATGACGCCGGGGTTACGGGTTGAGGTTGAGATAGACCTTGCCGGTCATCCACTCGTCGTCGAGTTCGGCCAGCAGCGCCGAGACCAGGCGCAGGCAGGAATCCATGTTGGGGAAGATGCTGGCCACCCGGGTGCGTCGTCGCAGTTCCCGGTTGATGCGTTCCAGCCCGTTGGTGGTACGCAAACGGATACGGTGCGCAGCGGGGAAGTCGAACACCGTCAGGGATTCAGGAATCGCGGTTTCGGCCCACTCGGCCAGTTTCGGATGCTCCTTGCGCCAGGTGTCCAGGGCGGCTTTCAAAAGCCGCTCGGCTTCTGCCTTGTCCGGAGCATTGAAGATCGCGCGCAGTGTCGCGGCGACGTGCTTTTTCGCCTCCTGTCGGGTGACGAACTGGCCGGCGTTTTGCTGCAGATGGAACTGGCAACGCTGCCAGGGAACAGAAGGGAACACCGCTTTGCGGGCAGCTTTGAGGCCCGCATGATCATCCGCGATGATGAGCTTGATCCCGTGCAACCCTCTGGCCAGGAGGGATTCCAGGAAACGTCGCCAATTGATCTCGGCTTCCGACGTGGCCACCGTGCAACCGAGCACCCGCCGTTTGCCCGTCGCATCGACGCCGACGGCGATCAAGACGGCACAATCGACGATTCGCCCTTCCAGCCGCACTTTCTCGTAACGGGCATCCAGAAAGAGATAGGGCACTTCGCCCAGAGGACGCTCGCGCCAGGCCGCAAGCCCCTCGTCGAGCCTGGCGGCGGCACGGCTCACCTGGGCGGTGGAGAGCGAAATCTCCGGCCCCAGCAGGCGCTGCAGTACCTCGATCACCCGGCGGGTGGAGACCCCCTGGACGTACATCTCGGCCAGGGCCAGATGCACCGCCTGATCGGTGCGGGTGCCTTTTTCGAGGGCAGAAGGGTAGAAGTCGCCGCAACGCACCTGGGGCACCTGAAAGGTCAGCTCACCAAGGCGGGTGAGTACCGTCTTGGGTTTGTACCCGTTGGCGTAGTCACGCCGTCGCTCACTACGTTCATAGGGCGCCGCTCCAAGGAACTGGGATCGTTCGATCTTGGCGGCTTCATTGACGAGGATGCGCAGAGCCTCGCCGGCACCCTCCAGTCCGTGTTCGAGCAACACAGCATAAGCCATTTCCAAAGGATTGGTTTCGACACGCATCGCCATGATGGGCATACTCCTTTCTCGAAGTCATGGCGTCAGACCGAGCGCCGCGCACTTCCTGCCAGAGGCGCTAAACGGAATTTACAGAAAGGATGGTACACAACCCGCCGCACCCCCCTCCGAAAATAGGCACCCTCTGCCTCAGCCCGCCTGGAGCCATTTCCTCGCCCAACCCGGTCTCGAAGCGCTTTTTGCCGATTTCGTGCGCCGCGCCGGACTCACCCGTGACCACTTGACACTCGGGGAAGCCAACGGTCTGCCCGTCGAGCGCGCCGCGCCGTGGATCGCCGAACCCAACGGGCTGTTGTCGTTTCTGTTGCACTTCGAACTCTGGCACATCGACCGCCCCACGGCGCAAGGGGGCACGACGCTCGATACCGTCGCCTTTTCCGAAAGCTGCGTGCGCTGGTGGCAAACCGCACGGGCGCTGGGAACACGCCCCGCCCTCTACCTCGAAAACCATGACCTGCCGCGCGTCGTTTCGCGCTGGGCGGACGATCGTGATCCCGACGCCACGCGACGCGCCGCGAAAGCCTTCGCGGCGGCGCAACTGCTCCAACCGGCGGTGCCGATCCTCTACCAGGGACAAGAGTTGGGTCTGCCGAACGCACGGCTCACCCACTGGGCGCAAATCCACGACCGTGCCGCAGAGCCGACGATCGCCGCGTTGGGCGCCAAAGGGGAGACAGACAGTACGATTCTCGCCGCGCTGAGCCGCACCGGCCGCGACGCGGTGCGCACACCGTACCCGTGGGACGCCACCCAACCTTTCGGCGGTTTCTCCCCAGCCCCACCATGGACGCCGCTTCCCCCGGAGCACCTGCCGCTTGCCTGGCAACAGCAGTACGAAGACCCCCATTCCACGCTTCACTGGTACCGACACCTGATTCATCGGCGGCGACAACGAAACCAAGGAGTAACGCCGTGAGTTCCGCACCCGATCGCCTCACCCACGCGCCACCCGACGCCACGCCCCATCTGGTCTGGATCGCCACCGGCGGCACCATCGCCGGAGCGGGCGTAGGCCACACCTATACCGCTGGCGCGATCGCTGCCGAAACGCTCGCCGCCCGGTGGCGGGTTACCTCGTCCCTTCCCGTGCGCGTACGCACCCCTTACCAAATCGATTCGAAAGAGGCTACCCCCGAAACGTGGCAACAGTTGCACAAGGCCGTCACTGCGGCACTCGCCACCCCTGGCTGTTGCGGCATCCTCATCACCCATGGCACCGACACACTCGAAGAGAGCGCGGCGCTGTTGGCGCTCACCCTCGCCCCGTCGATCCCGGTCGTTCTCACCGGTGCGATGCGTCCCGCCGACGATCCGGAGTCCGATGGTGAAGCCAATTTCCGCGCTGCGCTCGCAATCGCTGCCGATCGGGCAACCCCACCCGGCGTCTGGGTTGCGTTCGCGGGCAAAATTTTCCCTGCGCTCGGCGTGCGCAAAACGCACACCTGCGCGCGCGATGCCTTCGCTGCAGTCGAACCGCTTGAAACCGCCACCACCGAACCCGCGCACACGCCAGCCCCCGCATCGGCCCGCAGCGCCCACCGCATCCCTCCAGATTCCTTGCCGCTACCGCTTCCCGCCGATTGGCCCGCTGTGCCGCTGCTCTCCTGCACCGCATGGGACGACGCCGTGCTTCTCAACGCGGCCGTGCCGGCGGCGGCTGCGTTCGTCCTGCTCTGCCCGGGTCATGGAAGCGTCCCCACGCGTTGGTACGAATCGATCCGCGCCGCGACCGCCTCCGGTACGCCCATCATCCGCGCGAGCCGCTGCAGTTTCGGCCCCGTGCTTCCCCACCCGATCGACGCCGAACTGGGCACCTGGCCTGCTGGGATCCTCAGCGCCGCACAGGCGCGCGTCGCCGCCGCGTTGGTCACGAACGCAACCCCGCTACCTGAAGCACGCGACGCGCTTTGGCGTGCGATTGCCGCCGGAACCGTTCCGTACGCGTCCTGCCCTGCGCCTCATCACGCGGCGAACCCACCATGAGCGAAAACGAAGCGCAAAAAACGCCGCAAGCGACGTTTCTCGTCGCCGACATCGGCGGCACCCACAACCGGTGGCAACGGCTTCGTCTCGACGGCGCACACCTGCACGTAGACACGACCTGGATCGGACGCAACGACGATGCCGCGACCTTTCACGAAGCGTGGCAGCGGGCGCTGACAGCACTCCCCGTCACCGAACCCCTTTCCCAGGTCGTGATCGCAGCCGCGGGGCCCGTACACGACGCAACGATCACACTCACGAACCGTCCCACCTGGCGCATCGACGCGGCAACGCTCAGCCGCGTGCTCGGCGCACCCGTTACCCTGCTCAACGACTTCGCCGCGCAAGCCTACGGGCTGCTCACGGTCACCGATGCCGAATGCGAACGGCTCGGCAACCCGTCTGAGCTTGCAGCAACGGCACCGATCGCACCGGAAACCAGCGCTGCGTCCGCGCCACGCTCGCCTCAAGCGACGGTTCCCCAACCCGGTGAACGGCCGCTCGCAGTGATCGGCCCGGGAACCGGGCTCGGGATCGCGTTCTTGTGGCAACCGGCGCGTACACCGGCACCCCTCGTCCTTTCGACAGAAGCGGGCAATCTGCGCCTACCGCTTCTGCCCGAACTGGCGACTCACTGGCCAGCGATCGCGGCAGACGCGCCGGCGCAACAACCCTATTGGGAATGGCTCCTTTCCGGCCCGGGACTCATGCGACTCCATCAGTTCCTCAACGGCGCGACGCTCGCGCCCGAAGCGATCGTCGCCGCCGCGCACGCGGACCCGGAAAGTGCCGCCGCCCACACCGTTACCCTCTTTTCCCGCTTACTGGCCCATTTCGCCGCCGAAGCCACGCTGATGGCGTGGGCGACTCAGGGCGTCGTGCTGGTCGGTAGCCTCGCGAACGCGATCGCGCCGTGGCTGCGGCGGCGAGAATGGCATGACGCGTTCCTGAGCGGTCCACGCTACCGCGACGCGCTCGCCGCAACCCCGCTTTGGCTCGTGCATGCGAGCGACTTGGGGCTACGCGGTGCGGCATATGTTGCGTTTCGCCAGGCACGCGCGGCGCGCTGACCACCAACCGAGCGCTACGCCTCGATCAACGCGCGAATGTGCGCCCCGGCCGAACGGGCGAGCGAACTCATCACGTACCCCCCTTCGAGCATCGAGACGATCGGCGCGGCCCCTCCGGTGATCTCGCGCAGACAACGGACCAACTCGTGGGTGGCCCACGCGTAATCGCCTTCGCGCAGTGCCAATGAACCCATGTCGTCTTCCAGATGGGAGTCGAACCCAGCAGAGATCAAAAGCAGCTGTGGCTGATGCGCGCGAATCGCCGGCAACCAAAGGTCGGTCACCACTTGACGGAATTCGTCACTGCCCGAACGCGCAGGCAGCGGCACATTGACCATGTGCGGCGGCGGATTTTCCGTCCCGGAATAGGGATAGAACGGGTGCTGAAAGATACTCACCATCTGCACGCGCGGGTCGTCGCGAAAGATTTCCTCGGTCCCGTTGCCGTGATGGACGTCCCAATCGACGATCGTCACCCGCTCAAGGCCGTGGTGCGCGAGTGCATGGGCTGCGGCAACCGCAATGTTGTTGAAGAAACAGAACCCCATCGCGCTGGCACGCCCCGCGTGGTGCCCCGGCGGGCGCACCAAGCAAAAGGCGTTTCCCACCTCGCCGCCGAGCACGAGGTCCACGGCGAGCACCCCTGCACCGGCGGCGCGTTGCGCGGCAACCAGCGTATCGGGGTTCATCGCGGTATCGGGGTCAAGGTGCACCAGCCCGGTGAGCGGCGCGCTCGCCCACAGTTCGTCGAGATACGCGGGGTCATGGACCCGCTCGAGCGCTTCGCGCGTCACCAGCGGCGCCTCATAGGGCACCAGATAGGCGTCTAAACCCTGCGCGATCAGATGGTCGTGAATCGCACTCAAACGCCGCGGGCATTCCGGGTGGTGGCTCCCCATCTCGTGCCGCGCGCAATCCGGATGGGTAATCAGCGCCGTCATCGTCATCCTTCCCTCCCTTTTGCTCTCTCTTTCGTTATCGGACTGGCAAGCTCTGTCAAGAGGTCAACATCTCGTCCGGTCGCACCCCGGATTGGCGTGCGATCCGGCGCAAACGGCGAATCGCCTCCATCTGGATCTGCCGCACCCGCTCCCGCGTCAAGCCGACCTCTTCCGCGAGCTCCTCCAGCGTAGCCGGATCGCGACCGTCCAATCCAAAACGGCGGGTCACGATATAGGCGTAACGGGTGGGCAGCGTATCGAGCCAGCGCCGGATCACCTCGGTCACCTCGCGTTGCGCGATCACCGTTTCGGGTTGCGCGTCGGGTTCGTCGGGCAGATTGTCGGCCCATTGCCGTTTGTCGTCGTCGCCCAACGACTCGTCGAGCGAACGCGGCGTCATCCCAACTGCTTGCAGCGAATGGAGATCGGCAAGCGCGATCCCGAGCGCTTCGGCCAATTCGCCATCGCCCGATTCCTCCCCTTGCCTCGCGCGCTCTGCCGCGCGCATCTGGCCAAGACGGCGGTGGATGTGGGTGGGCAACCGAACGGTTCGACTTTGACTGATCACCGCCCGTTCGATCGCCTGCCGAATCCACCAGGTTGCGTAGGTCGAGAAGCGAAAACCGCGTTCCGGGTCATACTTCTCCAGCGCATGCATCAGCCCAAGGTTGCCCTCTTCGATGAGATCGAGGAAGGGCACCCCGCGATGTTGATAGTGTTTGGCGATGCTCACCACGAGCCGCAAATTGCTTTCGATCATCTGCTGCCGCGCCGCTTCGTCCCCGGCTTTCGCGCGGCGGGCAAGCGCCAACTCTTCCTGTGGCGCCAAGAGGCTGATCGAGCCGATCGCGTCCAAGTAGCGGTGAGCCAGATCGGAGAAGAGTTCGTCGTCGAACCGCTCCTCGGTGTCATCCACGCACGCGTCGGCCACCGACGTCTCGGAATCGAAATCCGGCGCGTCGTCGAACGCCGCCGAGGTATCGCCGTCCAAAGGCGTTTCGCTGGGTTCGTTCCCTTGCGCCCTGTCGACGTCGGACGCGTGGGTCTTCTGTGGTTCGGTTTTCGTCGTTTTCGTGCGCCCCATCACTCCTCCCTCCGATCGCCGCGAAGCGATCGTTCGGTCACGTTTTGGGTAACACGGTCTCCGGGTCGATCGCTTTACCCGCGCGGCGGATCTGGAAGTGGAGTTTCGGCCGATCGGCATTACCGCTTTTCCCCATCCGCGCGATGATCTGGCCCCGTTTGACCGTATCGCCTTCTTTCACGACTACCTTGTCGTTGTGGGCATAGACCGAGACGTAGTCGTTTGCATGTTGCAGGATCACGATCAGCCCGAACCCCTCGATCCCTTCGCCGACGTACGAGACCGTCCCGTCCATCGCCGCATAGACCGGATCGCCCACGTTGCCGCCGATGTCGATCCCTTTGCGGATTTTGCCGTCGAACGGCGCAAGCACCGGACCACGCGCTGGCCACGTCCAACCGCTGGCGTTCGCAGGGGGTGTCGTTGCGGGCTGTCCGGTGGCCGTTGCGGTGCCGCTCTCTGGCGTACCGACCGGAGCCGTAGCCGTGAGCGGCGGCGCACTCAAACGCCCGCCAGTGGCAACACCGGTCGAAGAAGCGGTGGATCCGCCCGGCATCCCCGCACCACCCTGCGCATCCGGCCCAGTCGCTGTCGTGCTCGGCGTGCCCACAGGGAAAACCTGAACGCCCGTTGCCCCCCCACTTGGCGTCGCCCCCGGACGCAACCGCAGCTGCTGTCCAACGAAGATGCGATCCGGGTCGCTCAAGCCGTTCAACTGCACCAACGTTTCAGGCGCGACACCATAGCGGCGGGCAATCGCAAAGAGCGTCTCACCGGGTGCGACTTGATGGAATTCGGGGAGCGACGCCGCCCCCACGCTTCCCCCGCCAACCGTCGGTGCGGTTGACGCCCCGCTACTGCGGTCGACCACCGGGGATTTCACCGGTGTTGCACACCCAGCGAGCACGACCATCGCCACCGTCGCCCACAATCCGACTCGCATCGCAATCCGTTCCCTCATGTCCGTTCTCCTATTCCACGCCGGCAACGAGCGGCACGAACCGCACCGGCTCGACGGTTTCTGCCACCCACTGCCCATTTTTCTGCTGCCAGACCGTCAACCACTGCGCCGTCTCGTCCCCCATCGGCGCAACGATCCGGCCGTGGGGCTCCAGCTGTTCGAACCACGCCGCAGGAGGCTTCGCGCACGCTGCCGCAACGAGGATCGCGTCGAACGGCGCCGCTTCCGGCAACCCCGCAGCGCCATCTCCCCACTTCAAGCGCACGTTGGCGAACCGAAACGGTCGCAGGTTGGCTTTCGCCTGTTCGAACAGCGCCTGGATCCGCTCCACACCGAACACCTCGGGGACCAAATGGGCGAGCAGGGCCGTTTGATACCCACACCCCACCCCGATTTCGAGCACCTTGTTCGGCTGCGGCGGGGCGAGGAGCAATTCCAACATCCGTGCGACGATATAGGGTTGTGAGATGGTTTGTCGATGTCCGATCGGCAACGCGACATTCGCATACGCTTGATATTGGAGCGCCGCATCGACGAACCGGTGGCGCGGCACTTGACGCATCGCGTCGAGCACGCGCGGATCACGAATTCCCTCGGCTGCCAACTGCTGCACCAGCGCGTCGCGTTGGCGGCGAAACGGCGCATCGCCACGCTCCGTTTCGTTCGCTTCCTGCCAACGCAACTGATGGGCCATGGGCTGCTTCCTTACGCCAGCCACGCGCGCAGCGCGTCGATGCCCTCGTAATCGGTGAGGTCGATCTGGAGCGGCGTCACCGAAACGTAGCCTTGTTCCACCGCATGGAAATCGGTACCCGGTCCGGCGTCGGCCGCTCCGCCTGCTGGGCCGATCCAATAGACGGTCTCCCCCCGCGGATTGGTTCCCTTGATGAGCGGCTCCGCCTTGTGGCGCCGCCCCAGCCGCGTGACTTCGATCCCTTTGATCGCCTCGAGCGGCAAGTCGGGAACATTGACGTTCAAAAGCACCCGACCCAACGGGTTCGCTTGCGCCCGCGCCACCAACTGGGCGGCAATCGCCGCAGCCGCCACGAACGACTGCGGATTCTTACTCACCAGTGAGATCGCCAACGAAGGCACCCCGAGCAGATACCCTTCCATCGCAGCGGCGACGGTCCCCGAATAGATGGTATCGTCGCCCATGTTCGCCCCGAGGTTGATCCCGGAAACGACCATATCCGGAACGACGTCGAGCATGCCGGTGACCGCCAAATGGACGCAGTCGCTCGGTGTGCCGTTGACGAACCAGAACCCATTGGGCGCGCGCCGCAGCATGAGCGGACGGTCGAGGGTGAGGGAGTTGCTTGCGCCACTGCGGTCGCGCTCCGGAGCGACCACCGTCACCTCGCCGTACGCACGCAGTGCTTGTGCCAATGCTTCGATACCCGGGGAAAAATAGCCGTCGTCGTTACTGATCAGGATCCGCATCGCGCTCTCGAATCAGGGAAAAGGCCCTTCTTTCGGGAATCTTACCATAGGCGCTCAGCGCGCAATGAGCCGGTCGAGCATCCATTGGGCGGCGGCAAAGCCCATCGCTCCGGTCACGGTGACCACCGAACCGTAGCCGGCACACGCCAGTCCCGCAGCCGCGTCACAGGCAGCGCCGCGCACCATCGGTTCGTCGCTGAAAACGACCTTCACGCCCATTTTGCGCGGCGCGCGGGGAAAACCGTAGAGGCGCCGCAGACGGCTACGCACCTTCGCAAGCAACGGATCTTGGATCGCCGACGCGAGATCGGCACAGCGAATCCGCGTCGGGTCGCGTTTGCCGCCGGCAGCGCCCGCTAGGATCAACGGGGTGCCGCTTTCCCGCGCCCAACAGGCAAGGGCAACCTTCGCCTTGCCGTCGTCGGTCGCATCGATCACGCCATCGGGCGCCTCGGCAAGAAGCGTCGCGACATTGTCCGGGGTCACGAACGCATCGACCGGACGCACGTCAAGCTCAGGCGCAATCTGAGCAAAACGTTCGGCAAGCGCCGTCACTTTGGCCATCCCGCAGGTGGTGCGCAGCGCCTGTACCTGACGGTTGAGGTTACTTTCGACGACCACGTCCATATCGATGAGCGTGAGGCGTCCCACGCCGCTACGCGCCAACGCCTCGGCCGCCCACGAACCGACACCGCCCAGACCGACCACCGCCACGTGCGCGTCAGTGAGGCGTGCCACACCTTCAGCGCCAAAGAGGTTGGCGAGCGCCGTCAGACGGCGCGGACGGTCCGATCGCGCCAAATGCCCAACCCCTGCGCGTTCAATTCGAGATCCCACGCGAGGAACTCGAGTAACATCTCGCCGGTAAGCGGCCACCCTTGGCGTTCCCCCTCTTCGAGCATCAACGCCCGCAGCCCCTCCAAGATCTCGAGGTGACGCGTCGTCCCCTCGCCACGCGCCGAACGGGCGATCCCGACGTACGCATCGACCAAGCGGTTGTGCTCCGCAACCAGACGCGCCACTTCGGTCACCCCGCCAAAATGGGTGAGGTACGCCTTTTCCGGCGCAAGCGCGGCGATGCGGTTCGTCGTCGCCACGAGCGCATCCGGGTCGAACTCGCTTGGCGTCGTGGTCGGGACCACCGTCGGGCGCCCCTCGACGTCGAGCTCCCGGTACGACAACCCCAACGTGTCGCCCGTAAACACGATCCGCGCCGTTTCGTCCCAATAAAAGAGGTGATGGCGCGCGTGTCCCGGCGCGTCGAACGCCACGATGGTGTGATCGCCAACGGTGAACCGCTGACCCTCCGTTGCCGGGATCACCCGCTCTTCGGGCACGGGCATCAGGTAACCGTAGAGCGCAAAGGCTTGCGCTTCACCGTAGACGGCACACGTTGCCTGCCACAGGCGCGAAGGGTCGATCAGATGGCGCGCGCCGCGCGGATGGACCACCACCTGCGCGTTGGGAAGCGCAGCCAACAACTGCCCCGTCCCCCCCGCATGGTCGAGGTGGATATGGGTGAGAAAAAGATAACGGACCGCTTCCGGCGCGATTCCGCTTCTGGCCAGAGTTTCCAGGTAACGCGGCAACGCGCTATTGACGCCCGTATCGAAGAACGCCGCTTCGTTTCCCGCTGCCAAGAGATAGACTGCAGCGAGATTGGAGCGAAGATAACCGGTATCGATCGTGGCAACGCCACGATCGTCCCACACCACCGTTTCGGACATAATCGTCAGAACGGGATATCGTCGTCGGCAAAGCCATTATCGACGAACGGCGCCGCCGCGGCACTGGGCGCGCCAGACGGTTGCGCAGCCGGAGCTGCCGCCGGTTGCATCGGCACGTCGCCTTCGCTGCCCCCGCGCGAACCCAGCATTTTGAAGGTATCGCCACGGATTTCGGTCGTATAACGCTCTTGTCCGTTCTGGTCCGTCCATTTGCGCGTGCGGATCGACCCCTCGATATAGACGGGCGAGCCTTTGCGCAGATACTGCGCGGCGACCTCCGCCTGCCGCCCGAAGAAGACGACGCGGTGCCACTCGGTCTGTTCGCGCATCTCACCGGTTTGCTTGTCACGCCACCGTTCCGACGTCGCCACTGAGAGATTCACCACCGGCTCACCGCTGGGCAGATACCGCGTTTCGGGGTCGCGCCCGAGATTACCGACCAGAATGACTTTATTGACCGATGCCATGATTTGCCTCCTCGATGCCCTCTGCCGGGGGAGAGAGCCGTTGCGCGGAAGCATACCACAAAACCCCTGCCAGGGCGCAGGCAAGGAAGAGCGCACCACGCCCCCAGTGTTGCGCTACCCAACCGCCGAATGCTCCGCCCGCGAAAAGCCCCAACGACTGCAGCGTGTTATAGACCCCCAACGCTGCCCCTTTGTATCGCGGTGGTGCCACTTTCGAAATCCACGACGGCTGGGTCGCTTCGAGCACGTTGAACGCGACGAAAAAAAGCGTGAGCGCTACACCCAACGACCACAGGCCGCTGCGGTCCGGGAAAAAGGCCAACAGGGCGAACCCCAGTTGCACCGCGACCAGCAACAGCACCGCCCCCCGATAGACCGCAGCGATTTTCCCCCGCTTCTCCGCGAGGATCACCAGCGGCACCATCACGAGCAACGCGACCACCACCGCGACCGCATAGACCTGCCAGTGGGCCGATACCGGCAACCCAGCCTGTGCGACCAACAGGGCGGGAACGACTACCCACATCGCCATCTGAACGAAGTGCAGGCAAAAGACGCCGAAATCGAGACGCAGCAAGCGGGAATCCCGCAAGACGACCGCAAAACCCCGGCGTTCCGCTTCCCCGTGCGACGCACTGTGCGTTGGGGCTGGCGGCGGCGGATTGGGCACTCCGCGCGCCACCATCACGAGCGCCAGCACTCCCATCACTGCGGTGAGGAGAAAGATGCCGCGCATCCCGATCACCCCGTAGAGCCACGGCGCCACCGCCAGCGACCCCGCAAACGCCAACCCGATCGACGCCCCGATCATCGCCATCGCGCGCGTGCGAAACGTTGGAGCGGTCAAATCGGCGACGAGCGCGGTCACTGCGGACGAAATCGCTCCGGCCCCTTGAATCGCGCGCGCCGCAACCAGCCAATGCACGGTCGGTGCCCACGCCGCTAACACCCCACCGAGCACGAACAGCACCAACCCAAAATAGATGATCGGTTTGCGCCCCCAACGGTCGGATGCCCAGCCAAGCGGCAGCAAAAGCAGCGCTTGGGTCAGCCCATAGACCCCCAACGCCAGCCCCACCGCCGACGCCGAATCGCCACCCGGCAAATGGCGAGCGTAGTCGGCAAGCACCGGTAATACCAAAAAGAGCCCCACCATACGGAGCGCAAACACCCCCGCCAGGCGAACTGCGACCTTTCGTTCGTCTTGCGTATCCGTCATCACCCCTCCACAAATGACAAGGGCGCCCCCTCATCCAAAGGGTAGGCGCCCTGATTGGGTAGCCTGCCTAGGCAAGAATCACCGCGGCAGGATCGACGTTCCCATCAGCGCCTCGTCGACGGCCCGTGCGCACTGCCGCCCTTCGCGAATCGCCCAGACCACGAGCGATTGTCCGCGGCGGCAGTCCCCCGCGACGAAGACACCAGGTACGTTCGTTGCGTAGGCGTTGGGCCCATCGGTTGCCGCAGCCGCGTTGCCGCGCGCGTCCTTTTCGATCCCGAACGCATCGAGGAGTTCCTGCGCCGGATGGACGAACCCCATCGCCAAGAAGACGAGGTCGGCAGGCAGTTCGAATTCGCTGTCGGGGATCTCGACCGGCTTGCCGCTCGACCAGTCGAGCCGCGCCAAGCTAATCGCTCGCACGCGCCCGTGCTCGTCCCCCAGGAACGCTTTGGTCATCACCGCCCACTCGCGGACGACCCGCCCCTCTTCGTGCGAGGTCGAGGTCCGCAGTTTGTGCGGCCAATAGGGCCAGGTCACGAGCTTTTCTTCCTTTTCCGGCGGTTTGGGCAACAGTTCGAGCTGGGTGACCGAAAGCGCCCCTTGGCGCAGACTCGTCCCGGTACAGTCGGCGCCGGTATCCCCGCCACCGATCACGATCACGTGCTTGCCTTTGGCGTCGATGGGATTGGGTTGATCCCCCGCGACCGCTTTGTTTTGCGGCGTAAGGAACTTCATCGCGAAATGGATGCCCGCAAGCGTCCGCCCCGGCACGTCGAGATCGCGCGGCACTTCCGACCCGACCGCAAGGACCACGGCGTCGAACTGCGCCCGCAATTCTTCTGGAGTGATCGACTCGGTGGCGTCGTCGTTCACCGCTTCGGGCAACGGCGGCCCGACACGCACGCGGGTGCGAAACACCACCCCTTCTGCCTCCATCTGCGCGATCCGGCGGTCGATCTGCCACTTTTCAAGTTTGAAGTCGGGAATCCCGTAGCGCAGCAGCCCCCCGATGCGGTCGCTCTTTTCGAACACGGTAACGCTGTGTCCGGCACGCGCCAACTGCTGGGCACACGCCAGCCCTGCCGGGCCCGAGCCGACCACCGCGATCTGCTTTCCGGTCTTTTCACGCGCCGGTTCCGGAACGATCCAGCCGTGTTCCCAACCGGTATCGGCGATATACCGCTCGATCGATTTGATACCGACGGGGTTGTCGTCGAGGTTGAGCGTGCAGGCCGCCTCGCACGGTGCCGGACAGATGCGACCGGTGAATTCCGGGAAGTTGTTGGTGCTGTGCAGCACCGTCACCGCCTCGCGGACCTTACCGCGATAGACGAGGTCGTTCCAGTCAGGGATGAGGTTGTTCACCGGGCAGCCGTTGTTGCAGAACGGGATCCCACAATCCATGCACCGCGCACCTTGAATCTTCGCCTGTTCGTCGGTGAGGCGATGCACGAACTCTTTGAACGATTTGACCCGCACCTCGGGCGCTTCGTACGCCTCGGAAATGCGCGCAAATTCCAGAAAACCGGTTGGTTTACCCATCGTTGTTTTCCCTTATCGATCAAGCGGACTGCGTTTCCCGTGCCTGCGCCATCTCGCCGAGTGCGCGACGGTATTCGTGCGGGAAGACCTTGACGAAACGGCTCCGCCAGTGACTCCAGTGGGCCAAGATCTCTTTCGCGCGGCGGCTGCCCGTGAAATGGGCATGCCGCTCGATCAACCCTTTGAGGATCAATTCGTCACCCATCGTCAGGTGGTCGATCGCGACGAACCCGTGCGACTCGAGCTCTGGGCCGCAGTCACACTCGGCGCGCGCAGCGATCTCGTCCGGCAACGGTTCCAGCGCCACCATCGCGAGGTTGCACCGCTCCGCAAACGTGCCATCCTCGTCGAGGACGTAAGCGATGCCACCGGACATCCCGGCGGCGAAGTTGCGTCCGGTGCGCCCCAAAACGACCACTGTACCCCCGGTCATATATTCGCAGCCGTGATCGCCCACCCCTTCGACGACCGCGACGGCGCCCGAATTACGGACCGCGAAACGCTCACCGGCAACGCCACAGAAATAGGCTTCCCCTTCGATCGCCCCGTAGAGCACCGTATTCCCAACGATGATGTTTTGGGTCGGTTCTCCCCGGAACTCGGGCGACGGACGCACGATCACGCGACCGCCCGAAAGCCCTTTACCCACGTAGTCGTTCGCTTCACCGATGAGATCGAAGGTGATCCCGCGCGCGAGGAACGCCGCGAAGCTCTGGCCCGCGGTGCCGCGCAACGTCACGTGGATCGTATCGTTCGGCAGCCCTTTGTGGCCGTAGCGCTTCGCCACCTCCCCGGAGAGCATCGCCCCGACGGTACGGTTGACGTTGCGCACCGGCAGGTCGATGCGCACGGCGTCGCCCCGCGTCAGCGCCGGTTGCGCCTCGCGGATCAACTGATGGTCGAGCGCTTTCTCGAGCCCATGATCCTGCGTTTCGCAGTGATAATGGGGGGTTTCGCCGTAGCCCTTGGGCTTGGCGAGGATGCGCGAAAAGTCGAGCCCTTTGGCTTTCCAATGGTCGATCGCCGGGCGCATCTCGAGGAGTTCGTGCGCTCGGCCGATAAGCTCGTCGAAACGGCGCACCCCGAGTTCGCTCATCAACTGCCGCACCTCTTCGGCGACGAAGAAGAAGTAGTTGATCACGTGCTCGGGCTGACCGACGAAGCGGCGGCGCAGTTCCGGGTCTTGCGTTGCCACCCCCACCGGACAGGTGTTCAAGTGGCACTTGCGCATCATGATGCACCCTTCGGCAACCAACGGTGCGGTGGCAAAGCCGAATTCGTCGGCGCCCAACAGCGCCCCGATCACCACGTCACGCCCCGTCTTCATCTGACCATCCACTTGCAGTCGCACCCGACCACGCAAGCGGTTGCGCACCAACGTCTGCTGCGTTTCGGCCAGGCCAAGCTCCCACGGCGTCCCCGCGTGCTTGATCGACGACAGCGGCGACGCGCCGGTGCCGCCGTCGTGCCCGGCGATCACGATGTGGTCGGCTTTCGCCTTCGCCACACCCGCTGCAACGGTGCCGACCCCCACTTCGGAGACCAGTTTCACCGAGATCGACGCGTTCGGATTGACGTTCTTGAGGTCATGGATGAGCTGCGCCAGATCCTCGATCGAATAGATGTCGTGGTGCGGCGGCGGCGAAATCAATCCGACCCCCGGCACCGAGTGGCGCAGGAAGCCGATGTACTCGGAGACTTTGTGCCCCGGCAGTTGCCCGCCTTCGCCCGGCTTGGCCCCTTGCGCCATCTTGATCTGGATCTGGTCGGCATTCACCAAGTATTCGGTGGTCACTCCAAAGCGGCCTGACGCCACCTGCTTGATCGCAGAGCGCAGGCTATCCCCCGCTTTGAGCGGAATATCCCGCACGACGCGGTCTTTGCCGAGCACTTCCGCGAGTGTCGTGTCGCGCGTGATCGGGGCAAACCGCGCCGGGTCCTCCCCACCCTCGCCGGTGTTCGATTTCCCGCCGATGCGGTTCATCGCGATCGCAAGCGTGGTGTGCGCCTCGGTCGAAATCGAACCGAGCGACATCGCGCCGGTTGCGAACCGTTTGACGATTTCGCTCGCTGGCTCCACTTCGTCGAGGGGCACCGGCTCGGCCGCTTTCTTGAACTGGAAGAGCCCGCGCAAGGTCATCAGCCGCTTCGACTGATCGTTGATGATCTTCGCGTATTCGGCGTAGGTTTCGAACTTGCCGGTGCGCACCGCGTGTTGCATCTTCGCGATCGCCTCCGGCGTCCACATGTGCTCTTCGCCGCGATGGCGCCACGCGTATTCCCCGCCGACGTCGAGCATCTTTTCGAGCGTCAGATCCTTGCCGTACGCCGCTTGGTGCATGCGGATCGCCTCTTCCATGATCGTGAAGAGGTCGATCCCTTCCACCTGACTGACCGTCCCGGTGAAGTATTTGTCACACACCGCTTGCTGGATCCCCACCGCCTCGAAGATTTGCGCCCCGGTATAGGACATGTAGGTGGAGATCCCCATCTTCGACATCACCTTCATCAGGCCTTTGCCTACCGCCTTGATGAAGTGCTGGATGTATTTCGCTTCGAGCGCTTCGTCGCCATTGGCGAGCTCTTTGAGCGTCATGAGCGCCAGGTAGGGATGCACCGCCTCGGCACCGTACCCGGCCAAAACCGCGAAGTGGTGGACTTCACGCGCCGATCCGGTTTCGACCACCAACCCGGTGCGGGTGCGCAACCCTTTGTTCACCAGGTGCTGATGCACCGCGGAGAGTCCAAGAAGCGCCGGCACCGCGACCCGTTCGCGATCGACTTTGCGGTCGGAAAGGATCAGGATGTTGTACCCATTGAGCACCGCATCCTCGGCTTGCGCCTGCAGCGACGCCAAGAACGCTTCGACCGCCTCTTTGCCCCAGGAAACGGGGTAGGTGAGGTCGAGCTCGAAGCTCTTGAAGCGGCCGTCGGTGAAACGGGCGATCTCACGCACCTTCGCCATCGCGGCAAAATCGAGCACCGGCTGCGGCACTTCGAGCCGGTACGGCGGGTTGATCTCGTTGAGTTCGAGGATATTGGGCTTCGGCCCGATGAACGAAACCAGCGACATCACCAACTGTTCGCGAATCGGGTCGATCGGTGGGTTGGTCACCTGCGCGAACAGTTGCCGGAAGTAGTGGTAGAGTGGCTTCGGTCGGTTCGAGAGCACCTCGAGCGGCGCGTCGTTGCCCATCGACCCGACCGCCTCTTCACCCGTTTTCGCCATCGGCTCAAGGATGAATTTCAGGTCCTCGTGGGTATAACCGAACGCCTGTTGCAGATCGAGGATCGGCTGTTTGCTCAAACCCGCGGCGATCGACGACGCGCCGGGCACCGGCAACGAGTCGATATGGATGTTGATCCGCTCCAACCACTCGCGATACGGTTTGGCGTTGGCAAGCGTCGTCTTCAACTCTTCGTCTTCGATGATTCGCCCTTGCGCCATGTCGATGAGGAACATCCGCCCCGGCTGTAGCCGCCATTTGCGCACGATCCGCTCTTCGGGGATCGGCAAGACTCCGGCTTCAGAAGCCATCACCACGACGTCGTCGTCAGTGATCAGATAGCGCGCTGGCCGCAACCCGTTGCGGTCGAGCGTCGCACCGATCTGGCGACCGTCGGTGAAGGCCACCGCGGCAGGGCCGTCCCACGGCTCCATCATCGCCGCGTGGTATTCATAGAACGCACGCCGACGCGGGTCCATTCTGGTATGCGCTTCCCATGCCTCTGGGATCAGCATCATCATCGCGTGGGCGAGCGAATAACCGGCCATCACCAGGAGTTCCAGCGCGTTGTCGAACGACGCCGAATCGGACTGTCCGGGATAGATGATCGGCCAAAGTTTCTCCAGGTCGTGCCCCAAGAGCGTAGAAGAGACTCCGCGTTCGCGCGCGCGCATCCAGTTGTAGTTGCCGCGTAGCGTATTGATCTCGCCGTTGTGGGCGATGAAGCGGAACGGGTGCGCCAACCGCCATTCCGGGAAAGTATTGGTCGAGAAACGCTGATGCACCAACGCCAACGCCGATTCGCAGCGTGGATCGACGAGATCCCGGTAGTACTCGCCCACTTGATGCGCCAACAGTTGCCCCTTATAGACGACAGTGCGCGCCGAGAACGACGGGACGTAGAACTCTTTGGCGTGTTCGAGCTTGAGCGACAGGATCGCGTTCGCCGCGCGGCGACGGATCACGTAAAGCTTGCGCTCAAGCGCATCGGTCACCATCACGTTGGGGCCGCGTCCGATGAAGAGCTGGCGAATCACCGGCTCTTTCGCCTTCACCGCGGGCGACATCGGCATTTCGTGATTGACCGGGACGTCACGCCATCCGAGCACCACCTGCCCTTCCGCGACGACAGCGCGCTCGAGCGCCTCTTCACAGGCACGGCGTGCAGCGGGCTCCTTGGGCAGGAAAATCATTCCGACGCCGTACTCTCCCGCCGGCGGCAAGGTCACCCCTTGCTTCGCCATCTCTTCGCGGTAGAGGCGATCGGGAATTTGGATCAGAATGCCTGCGCCATCGCCTTGCAGCGGATCGGCGCCCACCGCGCCGCGGTGATCGAGATTCTTGAGGATCTCGAGCCCTTGCAAGATGAATTCATGGCGTTTCTCACCGCGGATGTGGGCGACGAAACCCACCCCACAGGCGTCGTGTTCGAGATGCGGGCGGTAGAGCCCTTCTTTCCAATCGTGCTCGGACATCGTGCTTCCTTCTGAGTGCGGATCGAGCCAAAAGACGGACAAACCAATCTATTTTAGCGCAATCCGTCAAGCAGGGAAAACCCCAGTTGACAAATACCGATCCCCCCGATCACAAACGATGAACACGATCACCGCATCGGACAGAGTTTCCGCGATGCGCAGCGTCACCGCCAACGCGCCGCCCGAAGAGATTCCCGCAAAGATCCCCTCTTCGCGAGCCAAGCGCCGCGTCATCGCCTCAGCCTCGGCTTGCGAGACATACTCCAGCCGGTCGACGCGATGGGGCTCAAAGATTTTCGGCAAGTACTCCGGCGGCCACTTGCGGATCCCGGGTATCTGCGAGCCCTCGTCCGGTTGGCACCCGATGATCTGGATCGCCGGGTTTTTCTCTTTGAGGAAACGCGACACCCCCATGATCGTTCCCGTGGTCCCCATACTGGAAACGAAATGGGTGATGCGTCCGTGGGTCTGTTCCCAAATCTCCGGCCCGGTCCCGGTATAGTGCGCGAGAGGATTGTCTGGGTTCGCGAACTGGTTGAGGATGATCCCTTTGCCCTCACGCTCCATCTGCTCCGCGACGTCGCGCGCCAACTCCATCCCCCCATCCTTGGGCGTCAGGACGAGCTCAGCGCCAAACGCGCGCATCGTCTGGCGCCGTTCCACGCTCTGGTTTTCCGGCATCACCAGGATCATCCGGTACCCGCGAATCGCCGCCGCCATCGCCAACGCGATTCCGGTGTTGCCGCTGGTTGCCTCGATCAGGGTGTCGCCAGGCTTGATCCGGCCACGCGCTTCAGCCTGCCGGATCATCGAGATCGCCGGACGATCTTTCACCGACCCGGCGGGGTTGTTCCCTTCCAATTTCGCCAGGATCGTATTGTTCTTGCCAGCGGTAATCCGCTGCAACCGAACCAACGGTGTATTGCCCACAAACGCTTCGATCGTTGGAAATTCCATCTTTGGTTCCTGTGTTGTCATTGCGCTCGACTCCCCTCAAAAGCCACCGTTCGCCGTGGTGGGAACGTCCCCCACTCGCCACATGCGGGGCAGCGCCAATGGTGCTGCTTGGCTTTGAACCCACACTTTTGGCAATGATAGCGCGCCAGCCGCTCCACATACCCATGCACCAGCGAACGGACCCGATCGACCTCGACCCGCCACCCTTCCGGCACCATCCAGACGACAAGGCGCAAATAGGCGTCCAGCACCATCAAGTCGGGCGATACCCGCATCGCTTCCTGTAAACGGCGAAACGCCTCATCGGCAGAACCGCACTGCAGCTCCACATCGACGTACCGCGCCCAGGCGTCGATCTGCGGAAAACGCTGAAACCATCGGCGAACGACCGGCAAGACCGTCGGCCACTGCTCGACGGGCAGCGCACTGAGCCATTTGTCCAGCACCAACGCCAAGCCGTCGGGGTGGATGCGCTCGATCCGCTCCCAAACAGAACGAACACCAGCTTCGTCCTGGGTGGCGAGGCGCCACTCCCCTTCGACCAGTAACGTCCGGAGCGCCTGTCCGCCCCCTGCCTCGCACGCGGCTCGCCAATGGTGCGCCACCGTCGCCCAGTCTTCGCGGGAAATCGCTTCCTGGGCCAGTTCACAGTGCAAATGCATCTGCAAAAGTTGCGCGTGGGGCAACGCTTCCGGTGCCGCTTCGAGCAGCGCGAGACACTGGTTCCAATCGCGTTCGGTTTGCAGGATCGCAACGAGCGCCGCGCGCGCCCAGCCATCGCGCGGACCGCCCAGCATCTGTCGGTACGCCGCTTCAGCCCGATCCAAAAAACCCGCCCGATGGTAGTCGAGCGCCAGCTCCGCGATCACCTCGTCACGCTGCTGTGCCGTCAACTCGGATCGCGCCGCAAGCGCCCGATGAATCGCGATCGCCCGCTCGTACTCGCCCCGGTCGCGCATCAGCGCCGCCAACGCAAGTTGCAGTTCGACCGGTCCCGGGTGGAGTTCGGCCGCAGCAAGTAAGGCTTCGAGCGCTTGATCCCGCCGCCCGTGCAACAGGTGGTTGAGCCCCGTCAGGTAGGCGCGTGGGAGTTGACTCGCCGCTCGTGTCACCGCACGGAGATCGATCCGTCCGGCGATCCAACCCAAGGCAAAAAAAAGCGCCCCAATGAGGAGCGCGTACCACCATTGATCCCAGATCATGCGTCAGTGCGTCTCAGGAGTCATAAGCTGCTGCCGAGACAAGCAGGCCACTTCCCGCCGGGCGCGCCAGAGCTGCCACCGCTGACGCAACGCCGCAGGGAAAAAGAGCAAAAGCGTGAGAACCACCCCCAACGCAAATGCCCCCACGAGCAACCAAACGAGCGGCACCTCGCCCTGCCAGATCAACGCGTGAAAAAAGACGTTGTGGTGGTTGCGAAACGCAAGCGCGCCCACGACCGCGAACACCACCACGAAGAGGACGAGGATTATCAGCCGCTTCATCACTGCTCCTTAATTATTTCCCGATTTTGCCGCATCGACCCGCTCGCGCAGCGTCTTGCCGGGCTTGAAATGCGGTGACCATTTCGCAGGCACCGCAACCACTTCACCCGTTTTCGGGTTACGCCCCATCCGCGGCGGCCGACGGTGCAGCGTGAAGCTCCCGAAGCCGCGAATTTCGATCCGCCCACCCTTGGCGAGCGTATCGCACATCGTCTGCAACAACACGCGCACCGCGGTGTCGACATCCTGCGGAGGCAATTGGGAAAACTGAGCAGCCAATGCCGCGATCAGCTCGGATCGTGTCATGGCTGCGCCAATTTACCGTTTCTGCTCGTTCAGCTTGGCTTTGATCAGGTCGCCAAGCGTCGCCGGCGCCGCAGGCTGTTCGGCAGCGATCCGGTTCATCGCTTCGTCTTGCTCGGCCTGCTCTTTCGCTTTCACCGACAACTGAATCGAGCGGTTCTTCCGGTCGACGTTGGTGATCACCGCTTCGATCTCGTCGCCCTCTTTCAACTCTTGGGTGAGGTCGTCGACCCGATGGATCGCGAACTCGGAAGCGCGCAGGTAGCCTTCGACTTCGTCGTCGAGCTGGATCACCGCCCCCTTCGGCTCGACCGACTTCACCTTCCCTTTGACGACGGTCCCTTTCGGATTCATCGCAATGTAGTTGGTGAAGGGGTCACCCTCGAGCTGCTTGATCCCAAGCGAAATCCGCTCCCGTTCGACGTCGATCCCCAACACGACCGCTTCGACCTCGTCGCCCTTCTTGTAGCGGCGCACCGCCACTTCGCCAGGTTCGGTCCAAGAAAGGTCGGAAAGGTGCACCAGCCCATCGATCCCCCCTTCGAGACCGACGAAAACCCCGAAATCGGTGATCGATTTGATCTGACCGCGCACTTTGTCGCCCTTTTGATGGTTGTGCGCGAACTCTTCCCACGGGTTCGGCTTGCACTGCTTGATCCCGAGCGAAATCCGACGGCGTTCTTCGTCGATTTCGAGCACCATGACCTCGACTTCGTCGCCCACTTGGACCACTTTGGTCGGATGGATATTCTTGTTGGTCCAATCCATCTCGGAGACGTGCACCAACCCTTCGATCCCCGGTTCGATCTCGACGAATGCACCGTAGTCGGTGAGGTTCGTGACCTTACCGAAGAGACGGGTCCCCGCTGGATAACGGCGCGCGATGCCCACCCACGGGTCGTCACCGAGCTGCTTCATGCCAAGCGAAACGCGCATCTTCTCGCGGTCGAACTTGAGCACCTTCACGGTGACTTCGTCGCCCACCGAGATCACTTCGGACGGATGGCGAACACGACGCCAAGCGAGGTCGGTGATATGTAGCAGCCCGTCGATGCCACCCAGATCGACGAACGCACCATAATCGGTGATGTTCTTGACCACCCCCTGGACCACTGCGCCTTCTTCCAGCGACTCGAGGATCCTCTCCCGTTCGCTGCCCATCTGCTCTTCGAGCACGGCGCGGCGCGAAACGACGATATTGTTACGTTTGCGGTCGACTTTGATGATCTTGAACTCGAGCTCTTGCCCTTCGAACGGCGTGGTGTCACGCACCGGGCGGATATCAACGAGAGAACCCGGCAAGAAGGCGCGCAGGCCCATCACATTCACGGTCAAACCGCCTTTGACGCGCCCTGTGACCCGTCCGGTTACGGTCCGACCCTCTTCGAAGATGCGCTCGATCTCGTCCCACGCTTCCAGCATCTTCGCGCGGCGACGCGACAGACGGGTTTCCCCATAACCGTCTTCCAGCGCTTCGATCGCCACCTTGACGAAGTCGCCAACCTTCACCTCGAGTTCGCCGTTCGCGTCGAGGAACTCTTCTTTTGGAATGTAGCTCTCCGACTTCAGCCCGGCGTTCACGACGACGAAGTTGTCGTCGATATCGACCACTTCGGCCGTGATCACTTGCCCAGGACGGAACTCCTGCATCAGGCTCTCTTCGAAGAGCTGAGCGAAACTTTCGTTGGTGGTTGGTTCAGCGACTGCGGTAACAGAATCCATGTTGCGTTTGTCCAAAATGTGAAAAAAGTTTGATTTACCCCACACGTACGGCATCGCTCACGGCACATGCCGTACGCACCCACTCGAGCACCGTCGCGACCGCCTCGTCGATGGTCATCGCCGTGGTATCAAGTTGCCGCGCATCCGGTGCTGCTTGCAACGGAGCCACGGCGCGCGCCCGATCTTGGGCATCGCGCGCCGCCAGTTCCCGACGCAATTGGTCAATGTTAGCATTGAATCCTTTTGCGATCAACTGCTTATAACGCCGCTCGGCGCGCACCTCGGGCGACGCGGTGAGAAAGACCTTGACGCACGCGTCCGGAAAGACGACACTGCCCATATCGCGCCCGTCGGCGACCAGCCCGGGACGCCGCCGACTGGCGCGTTGCAACGCCAGCAACGCGTCACGCACCGCAGGCAGCGTCGCGATGCGCGACGCCGCGCACGACACCGCTTCGGTACGGATCGCATCCCCGACATCGACCCCATTTACCGCAACCCCACCGTCCCGAAATTCGAGCCGTGCGGTGCCAGCCAGCGCAACGAGCGCCGCAGGGTCGTCGAGTGCGACACCCTTTTCCAGTGCCAGCCATGCGAGCGCCCGGTAGACGGCCCCGCTGTCGAGGGTGTGCCAACCCAACGCGGCTGCGACCCGCGCCGCGACCGTTCCTTTCCCCGACGCACTGGGGCCGTCGATCGCCACTACAGGCACCGGACGCACGATCGCCCGATAACACGCCCAATAGGTGGGAAAAGTTTTGTTCACGCACGCCGGGTCGAGAATCCGCTGGTAGCAGTCGCCAAACGCGGTAAGCGACATCGCCATCGCCATTCGGTGGTCGTCGTACGTGGCAATCGTCGCAGCGCGCCACGTCGCAGGTGGCGTCACCTCGAGCCAATCGTCGCCACAAGCGACCGTTGCACCCACTTTGGTGAGCTCGGCAGCCATCGCCGCGATCCGGTCGGTCTCCTTCACCCGCCAACTGCCGATCCCCGTCAAGCGGCTTGTCCCGTCACCGAAGAGCGCAAGCGCTGCCAAAGTCATCGCTGCGTCGGGGATCGCGGTCGCATCATAGGTCAATGCCCGCAGCCGTGGCGCGGCTCCGCCCATCGGATCGAATCCTTCGGGCGCCGCGGCTTCGATCCAATTCTCCCCTTTGCGCACCCGCGCACCCATTTGCGCGAGCGCGTCGGCAAACGCGACATCGCCTTGAACACTCTTTTCCCCGACGCCGACGACGCGCACGGGCCCACCCCCCAGCGCTCCGAGCGCCAGAAAGTAGGAGGCCGACGAGGCGTCTCCTTCGACGTACCAGGTTCCAGGAGAACGGTAGCGACTGCCTGCGGGAACGACGAAACGCTGCCACCCCTCGCGATCTACCGTCACCCCGAAGTGCGCCATCAGCGCAATCGTCATCGCCACGTAGGGTTGGGAAATGAGCGTCCCGTCCACCTCGATCACCGCCTCTTGTCCCAAGAGCGGCGCGGCGATCAGCAACGCGGTGAGGAACTGGCTCGAGACGTTGCCGCGCACGCGGGTGACCGCAGGTGCCGCAACGCTTTGGCGTTCACCGATGCGAAGTGGCGGATATCCCTGCGTCCCAAGGTAATCGATCTGACACCCCCACCGCGCCAGAGCATCGACCAAATCGCCGATCGGGCGTTCGCGCATCCGCGCCACACCGTCGAGGCGGTAATCCCCTCCCAGCACCGCGAGCGCCGCAGTCAGTGGCCGAAACGCGGTACCCGCGTTCCCCAGAAAGAGCGACGCCTCGCGGTTGGGGAAACGGCCACCACAACCTAGGACGTCGAGCGCGCCGTCCGGTTGCGGTTGTAACGTGACGCCCAGCGCTGTGAGCGCTTCGCGCATGCGTGCGGTATCGTCTGCATCGAGCAGGTCGTAAAGACGGGTTGTGCCGTGCGCGAGTGCCGCCAACAACAGCACGCGATTCGAGATGCTTTTGCTGCCGGGCAATTGAACCGTTCCTGCCGCGGCACACGCGGGCGGCAGATCCAGATGTGGAATGCGTTCGCTCACTCCGGCCCCTCCGTTGCCCGTTCGCGCGCCACCGCCCAACGATTACGCGCTTCGCTCGCCGCGGCGAACAGACGATAGAGCCCATCTCCGTTGCCACTCATCAAGAGCGCTCGGATCCACGCCAGTTCTGAGAGGTATTCGTCGAGCTCCGCGAGGATCGTCTGTCGGTTGGCCAAGCAGATGTCGCGCCACATCTCCGGGTGGGAACCGGCGATGCGCGTGAAGTCACGAAACCCCCCCGCGGCGTAATCGAAGAGCGTCTCGGCGTTGGCGCGCCCCGCCAATTCGTGAACGAGCGCGTACGAGAGCACATGAGGCAAATGGCTCACCGCCGCAAAAACACGGTCGTGCTCCTGCGGCGTCATGGTCCGAACTTCCGCGCCGCAAGCCGCCCAGAGCGCGGTCACGCGCGCCACCGCTTCAAGGTCGTTTTCCGGTAGCGGCGTCAGTACCACCTTGCGGTCGACGAAGAGCGCGGCGTCGGCCGCGTCGGGGCCACTTTGCTCCTTTCCCGCGATCGGATGCCCCGGCACGGCACGCGCCAGATGATCCGGCAAATCGAGGTAGAACGCTTCGACGACGTTTTGTTTGGTGCTTCCCGCGTCGGTAACGATCGTCTCTGGAGCAAGATGCGGTGCGATCGTCTGCACGATCGTCCGCGTCTGCCCAACGGGCATCGCCAAGAAGACCAAATCGGCGCCAGCCACGGCCGCTTTCGGTTCGGTCGTACCCCAGTCGATCACGCCAAGGCGCTGCGCGCGCTCCAGCGTCGCTTCGCGGCGCCCCAGACCCACTACCTCGGCAACGAGACCCGCGCGTTTCAGCGCCAATGCAAACGACCCACCGATGAGGCCGACGCCCACCACCACCAACCGCTTGAGTGACGCCGTTGCTCGCGATTCCGGATTGCTCACGACCGCTCCTTTAGGATCGAAGCAAGCGCAGCCAAAAACTGCGCATTCTCTTCCGGCAACCCAACCGAGACCCGAAGCCACTGAGGCATCCCATAACCGGCAATCGGCCGCACGATGATGCCGCGGTCCAACAGCGCGTCATTTACCCGCGCCGCATCGCCGACCCGAACCGCGACGAAGTTGCCTTTCGACGGCAGGTAGGACAAACCCAGCGCCTCGAACCCTTCGGTCAGCTGCCGCAACCCCTCGCGATTCACCGCGACACTCTCCGCCAAAAAGCGCGTATCCGCCAGCGCCGCGGTCGCAGCCGCGAGCGCGAAGCTATTGACGTTGAAGGGCTGTCGGATGCGGTTCATCGCATCAGCAACCGCGGGGTCTGCCACCGCGTAACCGACACGCAAACTGGCCAGACCGTACGCTTTCGAGAAGGTGCGCGTCACCACCAGATTGGGAAAGCGTTCGAGCCACGCGAAACTGTCGTAGCGGTCGGCGGGTTCAAGGTATTCGGTATAGGCTTCGTCCAGCACGACGAGCACGTCTGCGGGGACGCGGTGCAAAAACCGCTCGATAACCTCCCCGGGCACGAAGGTGCCTGTTGGGTTGTTCGGGTTGGCAACGAAAACGATACGGGTATCCTCGGCGATCGCTTCAGCGATCGCGTCCAAATCGTGGCCGTAATCCCGCGCGGGCACGACGATCGCTCGCGCCCCCAACGCTTGGGTCACCAAGGGATAGACTGCGAACGCATATTGGGAGAAGACCGCACTCGTTCCCGGTTGGAGCACGAGCCGCGCCACCAGCTCCAGCACATCGTTGGAGCCATTCCCCAAGACGATTCGTTCCGGTGCCAGTCCGAAACGTTCGGCAAGCGCTGCTTTCAACGCAAAACCATTGCCGTCGGGATAGCGTGCTCCGTCGGCCAACGCCGCGCCTACCGCAGCCATCGCTTTCGGGCTCATCCCCAGCGGATTTTCGTTCGATGCCAATTTGATGATCCGATCGGGATCCAGACCCCGTTCCCGCGCCAACTCTTCGATCGGTTTTCCGGGCTGATAGGGGGCAAGCGCTCGAATCGCTGCGGGGACATGCGGCAATACCGATCGCTGCACCCCGCTCGTCTGTTCCTGGTGTGGTCGATTGGTCACGTGTCACCTCACTGGGTTGTTGTCATCATGAAAAGGAAGCTGCCGTGCAGACGCTCAGGCGATTGCGGCGGGATAGGAACCGAGTCGTTTGACGAATGCGGCACGCTCCTCGAGTTCCGCCAACGCCTGTGCCACCTCCGGGTCACTTTGATGCCCTTCGATATCGATGAAGAAGACGTACTCCCAAAGCCCCCCTTTGGCTGGCCGCGATTGGAGTTTCGTCATCGAGACACCATGTTTGGCCAACGGCTCCAACAAACGGTGCATCGCTCCTGGGCGGTTCGGCGCGGAACAGACGAGCGACGTCTTGTCCTTGCCCGAAGGCCCGGCGTCGTGCTTCGCAATCACCAGAAAGCGCGTCGTATTGTTGGGGTCGTCCTCGATGTTGTGCGCGAGGATCGGCAACCCGTACCGTTCTGCCGCCGCCGCACCGGCAATCGCCGCGCCGTCGGGGTCTTCGGCCGCCATCCGCGCCGCCTCGGCGTTGCTCCCCACTGGGATCCGGGCCGCGTCGGGAAGATGGAGGTTGAGCCACTCATGACATTGCGCTAAACTCTGCGCGTGCGAATAAACCCGCTTCACCGCCCGCAGCGACGGAACCTGTCCCATCAAATGTTGGTGGACGCGCAGCAACGCCTCGCCGCAGATCTTGAGGGGGTGCAGAAGCAGCAGGTCGTGGGTCACCCCAACCGCCCCTTCGGCCGAATTTTCGATCGGGACAACCCCATAGTCGAGGTTGCCCGCTTCGACCTCGCGAAAGACTTCGTCGATCGTGGTCATCGGGTGGAAATGAGGCGCCGAACCGAAGTGTTTGCGTGCCGCCATCTCAGAGAACGTTCCCCAAGGACCGAGGAACCCGACTTGCAGCGGCTGTTCGAGCGCCAGACACGCCGACATCACCTCGCGAAAAATCACCCGCACCGCTTCGTTCGGCAGGGGTCCGGGATTCGCGGCGATCAGGCGGCGCAACACGTCGGCCTCTCGCTCAGGACGGTAGATGACCCCCTCGCCTTTGAGCGCACCGATGCGCCGGGCGCATTCGCCCCGTTCCGACAACAGACGCAAAATTTCGGCATCGATCGCGTCGATCCGCTGCCGCACCGCTATGAGTTCCCGCTCCCGCCACGCCGGGTCTTCGGTTGCTTTCTCCGACGCCTCCATGATCATCCGCTCCCTACCAGTTCCCATCAGCCGTCAAGCGGTGTGGCGCGCGGCAAAATCGTGTAGGAACGCCACCAACGCGTCGACCCCCTCTTCGGGCATCGCGTTGTAGATCGACGCCCGCATCCCGCCGACCATTTTGTGTCCTTTGAGGTATTTGAGCCCAGCCGCGTCGCTCTCGTGCAAAAACCGTTCGTTCAGCGATTCGTCCCGCAACCGGAAAGGCACGTTCATGCGGCTGCGCCACGGCACCTCGACTCGATTCTCATAGAGCGGCAGCGCGTCGATTGCAGCGTAGAGTTTTTCCGCTTTCCGTCGATTGACCGTTTCGATCGCCGCAACACCGCCTTGCGCCTCGAGCCAGGCAAACACGAGGTTCGCCACGTAGATCGCGAAGGTGGGCGGGGTATTCAACATCGACTGGTTGGCGTCCTGCGCCGCGTACTGCATCACCGACGGCGTACCCACCCACGGGTCGTTGATGAGGTCACGGCGCACGATCACGATCGTCACCCCAGCGGGGCCGACGTTCTTTTGCGCCCCCGCGTAGATCAAACCGAATTGGCGCACATCGATCGGCCGCGACAACAGGTGCGAACTCATATCGGCGACGATCGGCACGCCTGTGGCGGCAATCGCGTCGAGATCGAGCCATTCGACGCCATGAATCGTTTCGTTGGTGCATACGTGCACGTAACTCGCGTTGGGATCGAGGTCGAGCTCGTCGGCACGCGGCGCCCGGGTGAACCCGCTCTCTTCGGTAGAACCCGCGAGCCGCACCTTTCCCCCCAACGCCGGCGCCAACCGCAAGGCTTCGCGGTAGGCCTTTTGTGACCACGCGCCCGTGACGATGTAATCGGCGGAACCCCCACGCAAGAGGTTCATCGCTACTTGCGCGAATTGCAACGTCGCGCCACCTTGTAAAAACAACACCGCGTAATCGTCTGGAATCGCCAAAAGCTGGCGCAACCGAGCCTCCGCTTCATCCCGCACCGCAGAAAAGTGCGGCCCGCGGTGGCTCACTTCGATCAGACTCGACCCGATGCCGTGCCAATCCAAAAGTTCGCGCTGCACCTGTTCGAGCACGGGTTGCGGCAAAGTCGCCGGCCCGGCACTGAAATTGAATACCCGCATCGCACCACCCCTCACCGTGTTTCTCGTTATCCCGCTCCGTACTTCCTACTTCCCTTTCCGGTTACCCGTCACATTCGTCCGTTTCGCCGTTTGGCCCTTGCGCGACTTTCACCACCGCCGCCAGACGGTCGTTGGCGTCGAGCGCCATCAACGTCACGCCTTGGGTTGCACGCCCCAATTCGCGGATGTCATCGACTCGGGTCCGAATCACGACACCGTTTTGGGACATCAGCATTACCTCATCCCCGGGGCGCACCAGACATGCGCCGACCAATTTGCCGTTGCGGGCACTCGTCTGAATCGCGATCATCCCTTTGGTGCCGCGGCTGTGGCGGGTGAATTCGGCAACCGCGGTCCGCTTGCCAAAGCCGTTTTCGGTCGCCAAAAGCAGACTCGCATCCTCGTCTGGCTGCGCCACCGCAACCATCGCCACGACCCGCTGCCCCTCTTCCAGCTGCATCCCGCGCACCCCGCGCGCTTCCCGACCCATCGGACGCACGTCGTGTTCGGAAAACCGCACCGCTTTACCGGCGTCGGAAAGCAGCATCACGTCGGCATCACCATCGGTGATCGCTACCCCGATCAGGCGGTCGCCGTCGTCGAGCCCCAACGCGATGATGCCCGCTTTACGCGGATTGGCGAACGCATCGAGCGCAGTTTTCTTCACCACTCCTTGCGCTGTGGCAAAGAAGACGAACGCGTCGCTGGCAAACGTTTTCACCGACAATACCGCCTGGATCTGTTCCCCAGGCTGGATCGGCAGCAAATTGACGATCGGCTTGCCACGGCCGGTCCGCCCCCCTTCGGGCAGATCGAACACGCGCAACCAGTAGACCCGCCCACGGCTCGAAAAACAGAGCACCCAGTCGTGGGAGTTCGCAACGAAGAGCTGTTCGGCAAAATCGTCCTCTTTGGTGCTCGCCGCCAATTTTCCACGCCCGCCGCGCCGTTGCGCGCGATAGTCGTCGAGCGGCTGCCGCTTGACATACCCCGAATGGGTCAGCGTCACCACGGTTTCGTGCGGCGCGATCAAATCCTCCAATCGGATTTCGTCCGCTTCGGTCACGATCTCGCTGCGCCGCGGGTCACCGAAACGCGCTTTCACGTCACGCAACTCGTCGGCAATGATCGCAGTCACCCGCTCACGCCGCGCCAAAATATCGAGCAGATCGGTGATGCGGTCGATCACCTCGCGGTATTCGTTGAGGATCTTCTCCTGCTCGAGACCGGTAAGCCGCTGCAAGCGCAACGCCAGGATCGCGTCGGCTTGCGCTTCGCTCAACCGATACCCCTGTTGTGCCAACCCGAACTCGGCAGGCAACCCTTCCGGCCGGTAGGCACGGGCGTCGGCAACGGCACGCGAGAGCATCTCCTCGACCAGAGGCGAGCGCCAACGGCGCGACAGCAATGCCGTTTTCGCCGCAGCAGGCGTAGGAGACGCCTTGATGAGCGCGATGATCTCATCGACGTTCGCCAACGCCACCGCCAACCCTTCGAGGATATGGGCGCGCTCACGCGCCTTGCGCAGTTCGAAGACCGTGCGCCGCGTCACCACCTCACGCCGGTGGTCGAGGAAGCACTCGACTAATTCCTTGAGATTCAGCGTGCGCGGACGCCCGTCGACGAGCGCGACCAGGTTCATCCCAAAGGTGTCTTGCAATTGCGTCAATTTGAAAAGATGGTTCAAGACCACCTCGGGATGCTCGCCGCGCTTGAGTTCGATCACCACCCGCATGCCCGATTTGTCGGACTCGTCGCGGATTTCGCTGATCCCATCGATCCGTTTCTCATTGACGAGTTCGGCGATGCGCTCCAGAAGGGTCCGTTTATTGACCTGATACGGCAACTCGTCGATGATGATCGCCGGACGCTCGGATGCCCCCTTACCGATGGTTTCGAAATGGGTGCGTGCCCGCATCACCACGCGGCCACGGCCGGTGCGATAACCTTCCCGCACCCCTTCCAAGCCGACGATCAAACCAGCAGTGGGAAAGTCGGGTGCGGGAATGTAACGCATCAGGTCGTCGACGGTGAGTTCCGGGTTTTCCAACAGCGCGAGACAACCATCGACCACCTCGCTCAAATTGTGCGGCGGGATATTGGTCGCCATCCCCACGGCGATACCGCTTGCGCCGTTGATCAGCAGATTGGGCACACGCGTTGGCAACACCAACGGTTCGCGCTCGGAGTTGTCGTAGTTCGGCCCGAAATCGACGGTCTCTTTGTCGATATCGGCCAGCAACTCGTGCCCGATACGCGCCATGCGAATTTCGGTGTAGCGCATCGCCGCGGCGGCGTCACCGTCGATCGAACCGAAGTTTCCTTGCCCATCGATCAACGGATAGCGCAGGCTGAAATCCTGCGCCATGCGCACGATGGTATCATAGACCGCGGAGTCACCGTGCGGGTGGTACTTACCGATCACATCCCCGACGATGCGCGCCGATTTCTTGTACGGCTTGTTCCAATCGTTACCCAACTCATACATCGCGTAGAGCACGCGCCGGTGGACCGGCTTCAAACCATCCCGCGCATCGGGAAGTGCTCGACCCACGATCACGCTCATCGCGTAATCGAGATAGCTGCGACGCATCTCCTCTTCGAGGCTCACCGCCAAGGTTTCACGCGCAATCGACTCCATACGGTACACTCATGCGATTCGTTATGCCGATTTTACCACCCAGAGCAAGGAACACCGGACGATGGCCACGCAAGATCGCCAAAATGGGCCCACGACGACGCCCCAACCACCCATACAGGAACGCTTCGTTTTGGCCGCTGCTTGGGTGATCCCGATGGATCCCCCAGGCACAGTCCTCACCGACCACGCCGTCGTCGTCGCCGAGGGGCGCATCGCTACGTTGCTCCCCATCACAGAAGCCCAAACGCGCTATCCACAATCGGAATGGCCATGGATCGTTCGCCCAAACCATGTCGCGCTCCCGGGGTTCGTCAATGCCCATACCCACGCCGCGATGACCCTGTTGCGCGGTATTGCCGACGATCTGCCGCTCGAACGCTGGCTCAACGAAGCGATCTGGCCACGGGAGCAGGCGCTCGTCTCACCCGAATTCGTCTATGAAGGGAGTTGGATCGCCGCTGCGGAGATGATCGCGGGCGGCATCACCACTGCGCTCGACATGTACTTCTTCCCCGATGCTGCCGCGCAAGCGTTTCATGAAGCGGGGCTGCGCGCGATGCTTGGGCTCGTCACGCTGGAGTTCCCCACTCCATACGCCAACGACGCCGACGCCTACCTCGAAAAGGGGCTGGCCGCTTGGGAAAAATGGCGCGACACGCCGCTCCTCTCCTTTGCGCTGGCGCCCCATGCCCCCTACACCGTCAGTGACGCCACATTTGCCCGAATCGCGGCGCTCGCCAACGAACTGGAACTCCCAGTTCACCTGCACCTCAACGAAACGGCCAACGAAACGCCGCAGTCGCTGGCGCAGTTCGGCGTCTCGCCGCTTGAACGGCTCGCGCGCACGGGCATCCTGGAAACGCCGCAAGTGATCGCCGCGCACGGCGTCCATCTCGATCGCGACGAATTGGTGACGTTGGGCAAATACGGAGCCGCGCTCGTCCATTGCCCCACCTCCAATATGAAACTCGCCAGCGGCGCCGCCGATGTCACCGCTTGGCACGCGCACGGCGTCATCGCGGCGCTTGGCAGCGACGGCGCCGCGAGCAACAATCGGCTCGATCTGTTTTGGGAGATGCGCCACGCTGCGCTCCTTGCCAAACTCACCCAGAAAAACGCCGCCGCACTCCCCGCCGCAACCCTACTCGAAATGGCGACGCTCGGCGGCGCGAAAGCGCTTGGGCTTGGCGACGAAATCGGCTCGCTCACCCCGGGCAAAAGTGCAGACCTCATCACCGTCTCGTTCGAATCGTTCCTGACGCGGCCTCTGTTTGACCCCATCTCCCATCTCGTTTGGGTTGCCGACCGCGAACAGGTTTGCGACGTTTGGATTGCTGGCGTTGCGAAAAAACGCGACCACGCCCTCTTGTTGCAAAAAAGCAACACACAGCTCGCCGTTTTCGCCGAAAAGTGGCGCAAATATCGCAAACAATCTGGCCCATGCTTGTCATGAGGTGGCACAGTCATTATAATGGGCTAGTCAGTGACCCAGATAAGAAAGGAAGGCACCATGAACCCAATTCGTACCCTTATCGCGGCCGCACTCGTTACGGGCGCTTCGATGGCTACTTTCGCGCAAGACATCGTCGTCGATGCCAAACAGGGCGACATTCCCTACGTGATCGACGGTCGCGGCGTCGTGGCGCGCAGCGGCACTGGGCTCTGCTGGCGCACGGGCTATTGGACGCCGGCGCTCGCCGAGCAAGTCAAAGACACCAACGGCAAGCCGCTTGCCTGCTCGTGTGACCCCGAGGTAATCGCCAAAGAGAAGTGTGAACCTCCCAAACCGATGGCGAAGCCGGCACCGCAACCGGTCTCCAACAAAGTGAAACTCTCTGCCGACACCCTCTTTGACTTCGACAAAGCAACCCTCCGTCCGGAAGGGAAGCGCAAGCTCGATGAACTCGCCGCACAAATTAAAAACATCAACGTCGAGGTCATTTTGGCGGTGGGCCACGCTGACCGGATCGGTTCCGATGCCTACAATCAGAAACTCTCCGAGCGTCGTGCGGAAGCGGTGAAGAAATACTTGGTGAGCCAGGGCGTTCCGATGAACCGCATCTACACCGAAGGGAAAGGTGAGAAGATGCCGGTCACCGGTAACAAGTGCGACAAGATCAAAGAGCGCAAAGCCTTGATCGCTTGCTTGCAGCCGGATCGCCGCGTCGAAGTGGAAGTGATTGGCACCAAGTAATCACCGATAACTGTTCACCCCAAAACGCCCTGCTCCAGCAGGGCGTTTTACTATGGGCGATACCATGAACGCAACTGCAAACGTCGATCCAAACGAAATCGCCAAATTCAGCGAATTGGCACACCGCTGGTGGGACCCCACCAGTGAATTCCGCCCATTGCACGAAATCAACCCGTTACGCCTCGACTGGATCATCGCGCAGTGCGGAGGGCTTGCCGGCAAACGCGTAGTCGACGTCGGATGCGGCGGTGGCATCCTCACCGAGGCGATGGCGCACGCAGGCGCTGAGGTTACCGGCATCGACCTTTCGGAAAAAGCGCTCACCGTGGCCAAGCTTCATGCACTCGAAAGCGGCGCGCCGGTGCATTACGAAATGATCGCTGCTGAAGCATTCGCCGAAATGCACCCAGATACTTTCGACGTCGTCACCTGCATGGAGATGCTCGAACACGTACCCGACCCCGCGAGCACCATTCGCGCCTGCGCCAAGCTGGCAAAGCCGGGCGGCACCGTCTGTTTCGCAACGCTCAACCGAACCGCCAAATCGTACCTCTTTGCGATCATCGGCGCGGAGTATCTCTTGCAGCTTTTGCCCAAAGGCACCCATGACTGGCAAAAATTCCTCAAACCTGCCGAGATCACTGCGTGGGCGGAAACGGCAGGCCTGACACCCAAAGCGATCATCGGCATGGGCTACAACCCGCTCACGAAACGCTACTTCCTCACCGACGACGTCGCTGTCAACTACCTCATCGCACTCGCCAAATGGTAAAGGTGATTAGCAATGTGCCCAGATGCAGTGTCTGTTCCCAGCCACGAGCGAATTCACAGCAGTTTCTCCCGCCAAGCAGCGATGGCGCTGATCCGCGCTGAACTCACGGATGTGCAACCTGGCACCGTTACGATCACGCTTCCTTGCTGGGACGGAATCAGACAACAACACGGTTACGTGCATGGCGGTGTCGTCGCAATGATCGCTGACTCAGCCGCTGGCTATGCCGCGATGACCCTGGCACCGCCAAACACCTCCGTCCTGACCGTCGAGTACAAGATCAACTTGGTAGCACCTGCCCTTGGTAAAAAGCTGATTGCTGAAGGGAGTGTCCTCCGTTCAGGAAAGACGCTATCGCTCACCCAGGCACGTGTCTTTGCGGTCACCGACGATGAAAAGAAGTTGTGTGCAGTATTACAACAAACCATAATGATCTGCGCCGATCGTCCGGAACGCTAATGCCAGCCAGTGCGGCACGCCTTGCACCCGAGGCATTTCGGCGTATCTGCTCGCTTTTTTCTCCCCAATAGGAACTTGCTCCTGCATTTTTCGTCTATAATGGTACTTGCGCTGGGGCCGTACTTGGCTTCGACGGGGGCTGCAAAGCAGTCGAGGGCATGCCGAGGTCCAGTCACCTCGTAAATCCACTGGCAAAAAACAAACGCCAACGACGAGCGTTTCGCCGTCGCCGCTTAATCCCGGCGACGCGCTGCACCGGCTGAGCCTCACGGCCGGATGGTGACTTCGGTCACCTGTGCAGCGTCACCACTTGAGGCTAGCCAAAGCTGCCTGGCCGTTTGGCGGCTTTGTGCGAAACCCAAAATGGCTCGCATCGACGTGGCGCGCGCCTTGGCCGGCGTCGATGCTAAACGCAACAAGGCGCTAAGCATGTAGTCCTCGCTGTGGAGGGCTTCCGGACGGGGGTTCGACTCCCCCCGGCTCCACCAAAATGGTTGCAAGAACCCATTGACCAAAACCCCGAATTCCCGTATCATTCGGGCTTCTCGGCCAGGTAGCTCAGTCGGTAGAGCAGCGGACTGAAAATCCGCGTGTCGGTGGTTCGATTCCGCCCCTGGCCACCATCTCTCATCACTTCGACCTTCCGCTCACTTCCAGCGTATCGCACTGGCGCGTGCCAGATCCATCTGCTCGCTCAGAAACGGTACGGGCAATTCGAACACGGTCGATCGCGCTGCTTCTCGGTTCTCAAAAGGTCCCAACACCAGCAACCACTGGTGTTGGTTATTGCCGCGGGAGGCGGATACCAGTAGCAGCTCCAAACCAGACGGCACCATCGACTGCAAACGTAACTGTTCTTTTTCGAGCGACGCTTTCGATACGCTCCGACGAACGATCAAAACCCAGCGATTCGCCTGTTGCCACGCATGCCATTGGTGACGCGCCGCCTCAATCGAAGCGTCGTCGTGAACAGGCACCGCAGATTCTGACATAGGTCGAATGGAAGTTTTCTCGGCCTCTGTACCGGAAATGGCAGACCACGTTTGGTCATTCGTTGGGTCGGCGGAATTTGGAGCGGGCGATCCCAGGCGCGTCATAGGCGGTTGCTTCTGATCCCCTGGGTTCGTGGGGGTCAGCGACCGTTCCGTTGATGCAATATTGACCGCGCCCCCGACTTCCTCCACGGGAGCTTGCATGCGGGGGAGAGACTGCGGAACGGGAGCGACCTGCATCTCAACAGCCGATTCTGCGGCGACAACTTTCTCCGCATCGTTTGGTTGTTGCCGCCAGTGCCACCACGCGACCACCCCAAAAAAACCCAGCCAGAATGCCAAAACGACCCCAATTCCTGTCAGCAACCAACCCGGCATGCGTCGTAAATAACTTTCCACCCTTTACTCCTTGGAAATTCCGTTACAATTCTAACTGTAACAGCCAGTCGGAGCAGCAAAAAATGGCAACGTCCCGTTTAGGCTTGTGGCTTGCTTTGTCCGCAATCCTTCCTGCGTGTTCGCATATCCCTTCCACATCCGAATCCACACCACCACGCACTGAACATGACACCGCGGCTTCGCGTCACACCCAACCACCAAAAACGTCCTTGCCGGCACCGAATCCTCAGACACATTCGTTGCCCAATCGAATCGCCTCGGAACCCAGCCCCGCCCATCATACCGAAACGGCCGACCAGACCTCCAGCCCATCGCAATCACCAGAACAGAAAGCCCTCCAACCGTTGCTGACTACCCGTGTCACTCCGGGACAATGCTGGGTCCAGGCCGTGATCTATCCCCTCCCGAAAAAAGAGCCGCTCTCGATCGTCGTGCAGGATAGTGCGACAACGTTCGAAGTCTCCCCGCCGCAGCTGGCAAAGACGCAGAAAGAGGTCATCATCCGCGAAGGAGGAACAACCTACCGTATCGAACCACCAGTCTATAAAGCGGTAACCGAGAAAATTTTGGTCAAACCCGAAATCCGCCGCACGATCACGATCCCGCCGGTCTATGAGACCCAAACAGAAACGGTTGTGATCGAAGCCGAACGCACGATACTCGAACGGTGCCGCTTACCTGGTGTCAACCGTTTGCTGGAAGGCGCAGTACAACCCCTTTGCGCACGCACCATCCCCGCCAAGACCAAACAGGTCGAGCGCCGCGTGTTGGTGAAACCCGCCACGACCAAAGTCGAAGTCATCCCTGCCGAATACAAAGAGGTCACCCGCTGGGTGCTCGACAAACCGGCACGTGCGGTACCCGTGCAGATCGAGCCAGCAATCCGAAAAATTCCTGTGCTGACTATCGCCAAACCGGAAGAGATCGAGGAGAAAGCGATACCGCCCAAAGTCATCGAACTGGTCAAGACGCTCTATGAAGGCGAGCCGCAGGTGGCGCTTCGCCAGGCGTTGTGCAACAACGACTTGACACCCGAACTGGTCAAATCCCTCCAGGTGAAGCTCAAAACCGCGGGTTACGACCCGGGCCCGATCGACGGAAAGCTAGGCATTGCAACCAGCCGCGCGATGATCGCGTATCAACGCGACCATGGGCTGGCGGCAGGCGCACTCACGTTGGAAACGCTCGAGCATTTCCAAATCCCGCTTCCCAAAACGCAATCGCGATGATCGTTTTCGATCTGACGTGTGACCATGCCCACCGCTTCGAATTATGGGTACCATCTGCGGAAGCGCTGGATCAACAAATCGCGAAAGGGTGGGTAACGTGTCCGCACTGCGGCACGCAAGCGGTTCGCCGCTTGCCTGCCGCCCCTGCTGTCCATACCACCCCCAAACTTCAACGCACTTCGGCGCAACAAAAACAGGCATCGACCACTTCCGACAACCCGCCGAATCTGTCTGCGCAAGCTTTGGAACGTATCTGGAACACGCTTCAGAAACTCAAGCGCGAAGCGCAAGATGTCGGCACCCGTTTCCCGGAAGAGGCGCGAAAAATCCACTACGGCGAAGCGCCGCTTCGCCCCATCAAGGGTCAAGCAAACCGGGAAGAGTTCGTCTCCCTTTTAGAAGAAGGGATCCTGGTCATACCACTGCCGCCCGACAAAGAAGAGATGCACTGAGCTATGGAGCGGGAAACGGGACTCGAACCCGCGACCCCAACCTTGGCAAGGTTGTGCTCTACCAACTGAGCTATTCCCGCATGGGCGTTGATTCGCCGAACTGGAGGCGCGGGCCGGAATCGAACCGACGTCCAAGGATTTGCAGTCCTCTGCATAACCACTCTGCCACCGCGCCACTGGAGCGGGAAACGGGACTCGAACCCGCGACCCCAACCTTGGCAAGGTTGTGCTCTACCAACTGAGCTATTCCCGCTCGGCGAGGTTTGCAATTATAATCGAGCGATTGCCAAAGTCAACAATCAGCGCGCGCTGTCTGCTTCATCGATACCATTCCCCCTTCCCTTCAGGCTGGGTTTTGAAGCGGCGATGAACCCAAAAGTATTGCGCAGGCAAACGGCAGACCGCAGCTTCGATCTCGCGATTCATTCGCTCGACATCCGCACGTTCATCATCGGTTGGATAATCGCGCCACGGCAGTGAAAAACGCGCACGATAACCCCGCCCAGAAGGATCCATTTCAGCAATACACAACACCACCGCTGCATTCGCCAGACGCGCGAGGCGAGGAAGCGCAGTAATCGTCGCCGCCGGTACCCCGAAGAAGGGAACGAAAATCGCATCCTTCCCGCCATAATCGAGGTCGGGCAGATAATAGAACGGCTGCCCTGCCTTGAGTGCACGCACCACCGGGCGGATACCATCCTGCCGCGCGATCAAGAGTTGCTGTCCAAATCGCGAACGACCGTGGCGCAACCAACGATCGGCAACCGGGCGGCGGCGCTGTCGTGAATAGACGCTGACGAAATCCCCTTCGAGCGTCAACCGGGTCCCGACCAGATCCAAACCCAGGAAATGGGGCGTCACCAGAATGACCGGTTGCCCCGCTGCGATCAACGGCGCGACATGCTCTGCCCAGCCCTCCAAACGGACCAGCCGACGGATCCGTTCCGGCGACGCAAACCACGCGATGCCCCGCTCCAGGAGGCTGCGCCCCAAGAAATGGAAATGTTCGCGCAGCAGACGCGCGCGCGCATCATCCGTCCATTCCGGAAAACAACGGGCGAGATTGACTTCCGCGATCCGTCGACGCCGCTTGGCCAGCAACCGTAACAGCGTACCAAAGCGTGCGCCCACTTTCGCCAATACCGGTAGCGGCAGCCAATGCAGCGCCCAAATGAACGCCACCACCGCGCGATCCGCCTGACGCAACGCCCAAAGCCGCAGCGGCGAATCTTTGTGCCAACGCAACCGCTTACCCATGCGCCGTTTCCACCGGCGGGGCTACTCCAGCTGGCACCTTGAAGCGTGGGTACCCCCAAAGGTACTGCTCAGGAGCACGCCGAATCCACGTCTCCAAAACGCGATTGATCTGCGCAGCGCGTGTCGCCACCGCCTCATCACCCGACCACGCCACCGGCGCGAAGTGCAAGCGAAAACCGGCTCCGTTCGGCAACCGTTCGCCCCACACCACCACCGTCACGACATCACCCATCAGACTCAAGCGCGCCGCCAGGGTCATCGTCCAAACGGGACGGCCAAAGAACGGCGCCCACACCCCTTCTCCCGCTTTTGGCGTCTGGTCGGGCAACAACCCCACCGCTTCACCCCGACGCAACGCGGCCACCAACTGCCGAACCCCGCTGCGATCGGCCGGCGCAAGCTGCACCCCGCCACGAGCGCGCCCCGCGCGCAACCAGGGCACCAGTTCGGGCTGACGTGGCGGGCGGTAGAGCACCGTGAGCGGCATCGCCTGCGCAGCCCAGAGCGACGTGATCTCGAAACAGCCCAAGTGCGGTGTCAAAAAAAGGATTCCTTTCCCGCTCGTTCGTGCAGCGCGTACCGCTTCCCAACCTTCAACCGACCGAACGAGTGAGACCACGCGCGCATACGGCTGCAGCCAAAGCCATAAGGCTTCGACGACCTGCACCCCTGTTTCACCGATCACGCGACGCCGCAACGCACGCTCCGAAAATCCAGCATGCGCAAGCGTTTCTGACAGATCGCGGCGATAGCGGGCAGAGGCCAGCCACCATACCCAACCCAACATCCGGCCCAAGCGTTGCGCGCCTGCCAGAGACAGCCGCGCCAACACCCAACGCAGACTCCGCAACAAAACCGTCCGCACCCGTTTCGTCAACCGCGGTTCCTTTTGTCCCAAAATTTTGTTATGATACTCGGTCATCCGCCGAGTTAATCCGACAACTTGCGGGGCGGACAGCAAATACCGCTAAAGCGTCGGCAGCTCTGCCCACGATCCCCTCAGAGCCGCCTACGCAGGGCTGGCAAGGGGATCGGAGAAAATACCATGGGCAAACACTACCTCTTCACCTCCGAATCGGTTTCCGAAGGGCACCCGGACAAAGTCGCCGACCAAATCTCCGATGGCGTGCTCGACGCCGTCCTCAGCGAAGACCCAACCGGGCGCGTTGCCTGTGAAACGTTGGTTTCGACCGGCCTCGTCGTCATTTCGGGCGAAATCACGACCACCGCGCACATCAATTATCGCGAAATCGCCCAAGAGGTCGTCAAACGCATCGGCTACGACGACTCCGAGATCGGCTTCGACTACAAATCGTGCGCCGTCCTGGTTGCGATCAACCGCCAATCGCCCGATATCGCGCAAGGGGTCAACCAGGCGCACGACGATCCTCTGGACCAAGGGGCTGGCGACCAGGGGTTGATGTTCGGCTTTGCCTGCAACGAAACGCCGACCCTGATGCCGCTACCCATCTATTACGCCCACCGGATCATGGAGCGGCAGGCCCAACTGCGCAAAGACGGGCGCTTGCCGTGGCTGCGCCCCGACGCGAAAGCACAATTGACCGTGCGCTACGAAGACGATAAACCCACCGCGATCGACACCGTCGTCGTCTCGACCCAACACCATCCCGACATCCCCTACGACCAGATCCGGGAAGCGGTGATCGAAGAGATCGTCAAGCCGGTCCTCCCTCCCGAGCTTATCAAAGGGGAGATCCGCTACCTCATCAACCCGACGGGACGCTTCGTGATCGGCGGCCCGCACGGCGACTGCGGGCTCACCGGGCGTAAAATCATCGTCGATACCTACGGTGGTGCTGCCCACCATGGCGGGGGCGCGTTCAGCGGCAAAGACCCCTCGAAAGTCGACCGCTCCGCTGCCTACGCCGGACGCTACGTCGCGAAAAACATCGTCGCCGCAGGGCTTGCCGAGCGCTGTGAGGTTCAGGTGGCCTACGCGATCGGTGTCGCCCGGCCGGTGAGTCTGATGGTCAATACCTTTGGCACCGGCAAGATCCCCGACGAACAGATCGCAGCGTTGGTGGCACGCCATTTCGACTTGCGCCCGCGGGCGATCATCGAAACGCTCGATTTGCGCCGCCCCATCTACACCAAAACCGCCGCCTACGGGCACTTCGGCCGTGAAGAACCGGAGTTCACCTGGGAGCGGACCGACAAAGCCGCCGCGCTGCGGGCTGACGCGGGTCTCTGAGCCCCGAGGAGCACCGATGAACACAACTGCTTGGGGAGCTCTCGTTGCCGGTCTCGTCGTTCTTTCGCTGGGCGCCGACCTGATGGTGCGGGGCGCGGCCAAACTCGCGGTGCGTTTCGGCATCTCGCCGCTCGTGGTCGGCCTGACGATCGTTGCGTACGGCACGAGCGCCCCTGAATTTTCTGTCTCCGTAGGCGCCGCCCTCAAAGGAAGCGGTGAAATCGCCATCGGCAACGTCGTCGGTTCCAACATTGCCAACATCCTGATCGCATTGGGCCTATCGGCGCTCATTGCTCCGGTTGCGGTACACCTGCAGGTGATCCGCCAGGAACTGCCGGTACTGCTTGGCGTTTCGGTGCTTTTTGCCGTCACTGCGTTGGACGGAACGCTTTCTGCGTTCGACGGCGCGCTGCTCTTTGCACTCATCATCGGTTACACCATCTTCCTGATCCGTCAATCGCGCAACGCGGGCAAAGATGCAGAAGCCGAGTTTGCCGAAGAGATCCCGAAAAGCCACTGGGACGATCCTCTGCCGGTGCAAATCGCGCTCATCGTCGGCGGGTTGGCATTGCTCGTTTGGGGCTCCGACCTGGCTGTGAGCGGTGCGGTCGCAATCGCCAAGTCGCTCGGCATCAGTGAAGTGGTCGTCGGATTGACGGTGGTCGCAGTCGGCACGTCGCTCCCAGAAATCGCGACCTCGCTCATGGCCGTTTACAAGGGCGAACGCGACATGGCGGTAGGCAACGTGATCGGCTCCAACGTCTTCAACCTGCTGGCAGTGGGCGGGGCGTCGGCGCTCGCTGCGATCCCGCACGGTGGCATCACCGTACCTGTCTCGGTGACGACGACCGACCTCTGGGTGATGTTGGGCGCCACGTTGCTGCTCTTGCCAGTTGTCCTCTCTGGCTATTCGGTCAATCGTCAGGAAGGTGCGCTTCTGGTCGCGCTCTATATCGCCTACCTCACCTATCTGGTGCTCGACGCGCTGCACCACCCTGCCCTAGCGGCATTCCGCACCTTTGCGCTAGGTTTTGCACTTCCCTTGCTGGTTGCGGGCGTACTGCTTCGTTATCTCACCCATATCACCCGCGATACACCGCCGTCATAGCGCCTGCCCCAGTGTGGTATCATTACTGTGCCGAGGAGCGCTGCAAGCGGTCGTTCGCCCAGGCTCGGCTTACCCAAACGGCGCTCACCAATTCCCAACCCGCCGGGTTGGGGGACTGGTGAGCCCCCCACCCGGCCACCGTTCAACGTCAAGGAGTCATTCGATGAACGCTGTGGCTGATCTACTCCTCGTCGGCAAACCTTTTGCCGACTGCGCCATCGCCGACCCCGCCCTAGCGGAATGGGGGCGGCGTGAAATCGCAATCGCTGAAACCGAAATGCCCGCACTGATGGCGATTCGCCGTGAATACGCGGGACAAAAACCCCTTGCGGGCGCGCGGATCGCCGGCAGTCTCCACATGACCATCCAAACCGCGGTCTTGATCGAAACTTTGGTCGATCTCGGTGCAGAAGTGCGGTGGGCGAGCTGCAACATCTACTCCACACAGGACCACGCCGCAGCGGCGATCGCCGCGCGCGGCATCCCGGTCTTCGCCCGCAAAGGTGAGTCGCTCGAAGAGTACTGGGACTACACCCACCGCATCTTCGACTGGGGCGAAGGGCGCTTTGCGAACATGATCCTCGACGACGGCGGCGACGCGACGCTGCTCCTTCACCTCGGGGTCAAAGCGGAGCACGAACCTTCGGTACTCGAGAACCCAACCAGCGACGAAGAGCGCGTCCTTTTTGCCCGGATCCGGGAGCAGCTGCGGCGCGACCCCCACTGGTATTCGCGGCGAATCGGGGAAATCCGCGGTGTCACCGAAGAGACCACCACCGGCGTGCATCGCCTCTACCAAATGCACGAACGGGGCGAATTGCGCTTTCCGGCGATCAACGTGAACGACTCGGTGACCAAATCGAAGTTCGACAACCTCTACGGCTGCCGCGAATCGCTGCTCGACGGCATCAAGCGCGCCACCGACGTGATGATCGCCGGCAAGATCGCAGTGGTCTGCGGCTACGGCGACGTGGGCAAGGGCTCGGCGCAAGCGCTGCGCGCGCTGTGCGCGCAAGTCTGGGTCACCGAAATCGACCCGATCTGTGCGCTGCAGGCGGCGATGGAAGGCTACCGGGTCGTGACGATGGATTACGCGTGCGACAAAGCCGACATCTTCGTCACCGCAACCGGCAACTACCACGTGATCACCCACGACCACATGGTACGGATGAAAGACCAAGCAATCGTCTGCAACATCGGCCACTTCGACAATGAGATCGACGTCGCCAGCCTGAGACAGTATCGCTGGGAGAACATCAAACCGCAGGTCGATCACGTGATCTTCCCCGATGGCAAGCGGATCATCCTCCTTGCCGAAGGGCGGCTGGTCAACCTGGGATGTGCAACCGGCCACCCCAGCTACGTGATGAGTTCGTCGTTCGCGAACCAGACCCTGGCGCAAATCGAACTCTTCAACCACCCGGAGCGCTATCCGGTGGGAGTCTATCGGTTGCCGAAGGTGCTCGACGAAAAGGTCGCGCGGCTGCAACTGACCCGCTTCGACGCGCAGCTCACGACACTGACGCCGGAGCAAGCGGCCTACATCGGGGTTCCCGTGGAAGGTCCCTACAAACCGGAGCACTACCGCTACTAGTCCGGACGGCGCGCGATGGCGATGAACCACTTTCACGCGCGCAGCAAACGCTCCCCTGCGGCGTCGCAACGGCGTGGGCACGAGGCATCCGTAGCCGTGTCCACGCCACCGCAGGCAGACCGTTCGCATTCCACCGCCACCACGACGCCGACGGACCTCTGTCGCCTCGACCTGCAGCTGGTCGCGCGGGGTCTTGCGCCGTCGCGCACTGCCGCGCAGCGGTTGATTGCCGTAGGCGCTGTGCATGTCGATGGCACGATCTGCCGCAAAGCGGCGCATCGGATCCCAGCCGACGCAACCATCATCGTCGCGGATACCGCACGCCCGCGCTATGTATCCCGTGCGGGTGACAAACTCGACGCGGCACTCACGGCACTCGGCTGGTCGGTCGCCGGTTGTGTTGCGCTCGACGTCGGACAATCGACGGGCGGTTTCACCGACTGCCTGCTGCGCCATGGCGTGCGGCGCGTCGTCGGCTTGGAGGTCGGGCACGATCAGTTGGCGTCCCCGCTGCGCACCCAAGCGCTCGTGGTTTCCGCAGGCACGAATCCGGACGCAGCCGCCGTTCGTGACGTACCGATCGTCACGTTCGAAGGCGTGAATGCCCGCCATATCACCCCGGCGCAACTCGGCGCGCTGTTTCCGCCTGCCGGGTTCGACCTCATCGTCGGCGACCTCTCCTTCATCTCCGCGCGAACGGTGTGGCCTGCGGTTCTGACCCTTGCAAGCAGCACCGCGCGGCTGATCTGGCTCGTCAAACCGCAATTCGAGCTGGGCCCCGCGGCGCTGAGCAAAAACGGCATCGTTCGCAATTGGGCGCAGCACGAACCCGCACTCAAACAGCAGATGGTCACGGCGCTGGACGCACTCGGTTGGCACACCGTCGCGTGGTTCCCCAGCCCGATTCGGGGTGGCGGCGTCGGCAACCAGCCGGGGAATCAGGAGTTCCTGATCGCGGCGGTTCGGGGTACGCCCACGCAGACGAGCGATCCGGGTTCCCATTAGTCCGCTGCCCAACACCGCTACCGATCGTTTGTGTCGCCGCCCTACCCTTCTAACCCGAAACAGGAAATCCGAAGATGGAGTACTCAGTCGAATTCTTTCCCCCGCAAACGCCTGAAGGCATGGCAAAACTGAGCGCCACTGCCCAAAAGCTCCAAAACTCGGGACGCTTTGCCTACGCCTCTGTCACCTACGGCGCCGGTGGCAGCACCCGTGACCGCACTTTCGCTGCGGTCGACGCGCTGCAAGCGGCTGGCTGGGACGTCGCGCCGCACCTCTCTGGCATCGGTGCCACCGAAGCGTCGATCGTCACGATTCTCGACCGCTATCGGGCCGCAGGGATTCGCCGCTTGGTGCTGTTGCGCGGCGATCTCCCCTCCGGTGTCGTCGATCCCGGGCCGTTTCGTTACGCACGGGATCTCGTTGCGTTCGTGCGCGCCCGGTACGGTGACACCTTCTGGATTGCGGTGGCGGCGTACCCAGAGTACCACCCCCAAGCGAAGCACGCCACCGCCGACCTCGACGCGTTCGCCGCAAAAATGGCCGCCGGTGCCGACTGCGCGATCACCCAGTTTTTCTACAACCCGGACGCGTACGCCCACTTCAGTGACGAAGCGGCACGCCGCGGTGTCACGCAACCGATCATCCCGGGGATCATGCCGATCACCCAGTTTTTCCGCTTGGCCCGCTTCGCCGACAGCTGCGGCGCGGAAATCCCGCGCTGGATTCGGCGCAAGATGGAAGGGTTTGGCGACGACGTCGCGAGCATCCGCGCCTTCGGCCACGAGGTGGTTGCACGCCTCCTCGAACGGTTGCGCGCTTTGGGCGCGCCGGGGTTTCACTTTTACACGATGAATCAAGCCGAACCGACGTTGGCGCTGTTGTAACCGGTTGCCAAAAATCGATTTTTTCGGCATCATCGCGTAATGGTCGAGAACCGCCCACTTCCGCTCCTGGCGCTCCTTGCTGCGCTCCTGACCCTATCTGCTTGTAGCACGGTTGGGAACAACCGCTCTTGGCTGAGCGCCGAGCCCTACACCGTCGCCACCCAAGACGCCAGCGAAGAGGCTCAGGAAAATGAGGAGAAAGAGGAAGAGAGCGACGCGCTCGACGGTTGGCTCCAGGCGCTCGCCTACCGATCCCCGAATTATGGATTCGAGCTTCCGCAACGGGAAAACCGTTTACGCGAAGCGCTCAAGACCGCGTTCGAGCTCCAGGGTACTCCTTACCGCTTGGGTGGCACGGACGCGCAGGGGCTCGATTGCAGTGGCTTGGTGTGGGTGGCGTTCGCGAGCGCCGGTATCAAACTACCCCGTACCTCACAAGAGCAGTTTCACGCCACAGAGCGCATTGCACGCGACGCGTTACGTGCGGGCGATCTGGTCTTCTTCAAAACAGGAAGAAACAAAAAGCGCTCTGTCGACCACGTAGGCATCTATATTGGCAACGGCCAATTTCTCCATGCGCCGCGCCGGGGCAAAGCGGTCACCGTCGCTTCGATGGATGAGGCATACTGGACCAACCGATTTGTCGGCGCAGGTCGGGTTCTCGGTGTTACCCCTGAGAGCGTCTTACGCAACGCAACAGCAGAAGCCACCATCGCCGAAAGTGCGGACCACACACAGCCCACGACCCAAAGCAAACCGGCTCCGGCGAAAATGACGACGGCCAACACGAAGGGCAACACGACAGCAAAGGCGGCGGCCAAGACGGCCGCCAACACGACGGCTAAGACGACAGCTAGAAAGGTCTCTCAAGCACAACGTCCTCAAGCGGGCAAAGCGGTGGCTACTGCTTCGAAAAAGAAAGTTGCCCAAAAAGATACCGCCGTGAGGACGGAGACCTCTCAGGCAAGCAAAAAAGATGGGGTTCGCAACGCGAAAACTCTGGCGACGTCGGGAAAACCTCCGACTGACCGCCCCGTCAAGCGCACTCAGACGAACCACAAAAAACGGGAAGCGGCGCTCGCTACGACCGACGCTTCCCGCTGACGCCTCCCGCTTTCGTGACCGTTCCAGATCAAAACGCCGCAATCCCTGTTTGCGCCCGCCCCAGAATGAGCGCGTGGATATCGTGCGTCCCCTCGTAGGTATTGACCACCTCGAGATTCACCAGATGGCGAATCACGCCGAACTCATCGGAGATCCCGTTGCCGCCCAGCATGTCACGCGCCATCCGTGCGATTTCGAGCGCTTTGCCGCAGGAGTTGCGTTTCAGCATCGACGTCACCTCCGGCGCGGCGATTCCTTCGTCTTTCATCCGCCCCAACCGCAAACACGCCTGTAACCCGATTGCGATTTCGGTTTGCATATCGGCCAACTTCTTCTGGATGAGTTGGTTCGCCGCAAGCGGCTTCCCGAACTGCTTGCGGTCGAGCACATACTGCCGCGCCGTATGCCAGCAGAATTCCGCAGCGCCCAGAGCCCCCCAAGCGATTCCGTAACGCGCCGAATCCAGGCACGTAAAGGGGCCGCGCAACCCACGGATCTCCGGAAAGACATTCTCTTCGGGGACGAACACCTCATCCATCACGATCTCACCGGTGATCGAGGTGCGTAGCCCCACTTTGCCGTGAATCGCTGGCGCGCTCAACCCTTTCATGCCCTTTTCGAGCACGAAACCGCGAATCTTGCCTTCGTCATCTTTTGCCCAAACGACGAAGACGTCGGCGATCGGACTGTTGGTGATCCACATCTTACGCCCAGTCAAGCGATACCCACCGGGGACCGCACGCGCCCGACTCTCCATGCTGCCGGGGTCGGACCCGTGGTTGGGTTCGGTAAGGCCGAAACAACCGACCCACTCGCCTCTGGCCAGCTTCGGAAGAAATTTCTGCCGCTGCGCTTCGGTGCCAAAGCGGTAGATCGGCAGCATGACGAGCGAACTTTGCACGCTCAACATCGAGCGAAAGCCGGAATCGACGCGTTCCACTTCGCGGGCGATCAACCCATAGCTCACCGCATTCATCGCGGCGCACCCATACTCGGTGGGCAGCGTGCATCCCAGAAGTCCCAGTTCCCCCATCTCGCGGAAAATCGCGCGATCGGTCTTCTCTTCGCGAAACGCTTCGAGCACCCGCGGCTGCAAGCGCTCCCGCGCGTAGCGCGCTGCGGTATCCCGTGCGGCGCGCTCCTCGTCGCTCAACTGATTTTCGAGTAAAAACGGATCTTCCCAACAAAAAGGGTGATGGCTCATCGATCTGCTCCCAGTACGCGCTTCTCTTGTTCATCGCGACACGGCGCGATCTCCATACGCCAAGCCGACACCGACGTCGTCGGATCCTGCTTGGCACCGAAACGGCTTGTCGGTGGCAACAATGCACGACAGCGGTTCCCTTCGTCACACCATTCATAGGGTGCAACAAAGGAAGAGTGGGTCAACACCACTTTCGGCAACAACCGGTTGGGTCGATAGACCCAAACACCGTGCGCGAAATGCGCATCCGGTGGCGGTTCCATGCCCGCACCGCTACCCCGCACTCGTGCCGTACGCAAGCGCACTCCACCGGGTTCGGCCGTGTACTCCTCTTCCCACCAGATCTTTTCGATGGAATGGCGCCAACGCAACGTCCCAGCTGCCCCCAATACCTCCTGAATCGGCGCCAAAGGGGCGTCCGGCAACGACACGTCACGCGCCTCCAACGCACCGAATGCCGCCCATGAGAGGCAAAGCAGCCAATGCATGGGTTAGCCATTCTGCCCCGTAGGTGGTTCCATACGCTTTTCCGCTGTACCGGCGGAAGCCCGAAGAGCGGAGTCGTCGCGCGTTGGTTCCTCTGAGCGAAACCGATACAGGCGAACGATGAGCAGCCCGGCCGCAAAGATCCCAGCAAGGTCGGCAACCCACCACGGTGTTGCCAAAAGGATTGCCGCCGCCACTGCCCAGAGCCGCTCCCACCAAGCGAGGGAACCACCTTTACGGGCGCCGACGATGGCGTACCCCCAACACCCTATGGCGAACAGGGCGCGCAGGATCGCCCACAAAACCGCCCACCAAGCAGGGTCGCCTTGCAACATCAACGCGGGGTCATAAACGGCAAGATAGGGAACGACAAAACCGGCAATTCCCAGCTGAAACGCTTTGAGACTGGTGGGCAGTGGGGGTGATTTCGCAACGCTCGAAGCGGCATACGCCGCCAGCGCCACAGGAGGCGTGAGATCAGCCATCAAACCGAAATAAAAGACGTACATATGGCTGACGATGAGCGGTACGCCCAACTCGAGGAGCGCTGGCGCCGCGATCGCACTGACGATGATGTAATTGGGGATCGTCGGGATCCCCATCCCCAAGACGAGACAAATCAGCATCGTCAAGACGAGCGCAAGGAACAGATGTTGCTCACCGACAGAAAGGATAAAGCCGGCAAGCGACGTCGCAGCACCCGTCAGTGTGAGCACGCCGATGATCACCCCAACGATCGCACAGGCCACCCCAACGGGCAATGCCTGCAACGCCCCAATGATGAGACTTTCACGCACGAGACGCAACGTGTTCCGCCCTTCGCGACGCCAAAGGAGCACCACCCCCAACGCGGCCAAGAGCAGCAACACCGGCAAGACGCCCCAGCGTACGACCAGTGCCCCGCAAACGCCAACGGCAATCCAGAAGAGGTAGCGAAACGCTTGCCGCGACAACATCGCCGCCACAGCGGTTCCCAAGACGAGCACTGCGGTAAGCGCCAACCCTGCCATCCCCGCATACATCGGGGTATAACCCGCGAACAATAACCAGACGAGCCCAGCGAGCGGCAACACCAAATACCACCGCGAGCGCAACGCCTGCCATGCGTTGGGGCAATCTTCAGGCGCCAGTCCCTCTAGGCCGCGTCGCTTCGCTTCCAGGTGCACCATCCAAAATACCGTAGCGAAATAGAGCAGTGCCGGCACGATCGCCGCACGGACGATTTCGGCGTATGGAACACCGATGTTTTCTGCCATGATGAATGCCACCGCCCCCATCACGGGTGGCATCACTTGCCCACCCATCGACGCAGTTGCCTCTACCGCTGCGGCAAAAGTCGGGGAAAATCCACCGCGTTTCATCAAAGGGATCGTGAATTGTCCGGTCGTCAAAACGTTTGCCACCGCGGAACCGGAAATCGTCCCCATCAACGCCGACGAAAGCACCGAAACTTTCGCAGGTCCGCCCGCCGCGCGACCCACCAACCCCAACGCCACGTCGTTGAAGAGTTGCACCATCCCGGCCCGTTCCAAGAACGCACCGAAAAGGATGAAGAGAAAGATGTACGTCGCGGAGACGTAGATTGGAATTCCGAAGATCCCCTCAGCGCCGAAACTGAGCTGCTCGACTACCTGTTGCCATGCATAACCGCGATGGGCGAGCGCCCCAGGCGCCCACTGACCAAAGAGCGCATACAACAAAAAGAGCGCACAGAGAAGGGGCAGAGGCCAACCCAACACCCTTCGTGCGGCTTCGAAGACCAGTATCAAGAGCGCAACGCCCACGACAAGATCGGCTTGGGTCGGATCTCCGGCGCGCAGGATCAGGTCATGTTCGAAAACACCGTAGTAGACAGCCAGAGACGCAGCGCCGAGCGCAAGCAACAGTCCTCCGATCCCACCGCCTCGTACCGGCGCTGCCGCATCTGTGGCAAGGCGGCGCGCCGGATAGAGCAAAAAAGTGAGTGCGAGCAAAAACGCAACATGCCACTCCCGGATCAATTGCGACGACCAGGGATGAAATGCCGCGACCACCAGTTGATAACACGAAAACGCAAGCGCAACTGCCCCCACCAACCCCCGCCATCCGCGGCTGAGCACCGCTAGACGTGCAACCGCTTCCGACTCCTCGGCGTGGGGTATATGGGGTGGTGAAGCAGTCGGCTCGACCGCTTCACCCGTAGAGGTTGCTTGACGCATCGCTTCACCCGCTCGCAATCACACGGAACGGGTCAGCGCAACACACCTCGTTCGCGGTAATAACGGGCCGCACCCGGATGCAGCGGTGCGGGGGGATTCTTTGCCGCCCGTTCGAGCTGGATCCCTTTTGCGGCACTGTGCGCCGCGACCAACGCATCGTGATGCTCGAAGAGCGCTTTGGTGATCGCATAGACAAGATCTTCATCAACGCCTGCATGGGTGGCAAGATAGTTGCGAATCGCCACCGTCTGTACGTCCTCGCTCTGCCCTTCGTAAGTCCCGGCCGGAATGGTCTCAGACTGGAAGACCGGGTTGCCGATCTTTTCCACCACCGCTTCGGGGACGGGCACGAGCACGATTGGTAACGCTGCGGCCAAGTCGCGCACCGCAGCAACCCCCAAACCAGCGGAGATCAGCGTCGCGTCGAGTTGGCGGTTCTTCATCAGTTCCACCGATTCCCCGAACGAGACATATTCGACTTTCCCGAGGTCGTCGTAGGTGAACCCTGCCGCCTGAAAGATGGTCCGAGCGTTGATCTCGGTACCACTACGGGGCGCACCCACTGCAACCCGTTTCCCTTTGAGGTCGGTCAGGGAGCGAACCCCCGAATCTTTGCTCGCGACGATTTGGATATAGTTGGGATAAATCGCCGCCAGGGTACGTAACTCTTTGAGTGGCGTTTTGAAACCCGCCTCGGCATCGCCATTCCATGCGTGCGCGAACGTGTCCCCCAACGTAAACGCCACTTCACCCCGCCCTTTCGCAAGCAGGTTGAGGTTTTCGGCAGAAGCCTTGGTGGCTTGGACATTCACTTTGGCATTGGGCAAAACCTGCCCAACGACCTGCGAGAGTGCGACACCGAGCGGATAATAGACACCACTCGTTCCGCCAGTGAGGATCGTCACGAAGGTTTGACCCTGCGCTTGAGCGTGCCACGCAACCAGAAACAACAGGGCTGCGAGTGAACTGTGTAGAAATTCCCGTCTTTTCATCACCGTCTCCTTTGGTTGTGGGTAAAACTTTCTTTATTTAGGATAACTCAAATCACCCCCTTTTGGCGCAAAGTAGCGATTTCGGATGCGTCATACCCCACCGAACGCAGCACATCCTCGGTGTCGGCACCCAGGATCGGCGGTGCATTGCGATAGGTGACAGGGGTTTCGGAAAAGCGAATGGGATTGGCCACCTGCGGGACTTCACCCGCTAGCGGATGCGGCAACGTGCGCATCATTTCACGATGAGTCACTTGCGGATCGGCAAAAACCGCAGCCAGATCGTTGATCGGCCCACAGGGCACACCAACCGTTTCCAACGCACGGATCCAATACGCCGTCGGCTGTTTGCGCGTCTCTTGCGCAATGAGTGGAATCAAGAGGTCACGATGAGCAACCCGCGCCGCGTTGGTGGCAAAACGGGGATCGACAGCCCACTCGGGGTGCCCCAACTGCTCGGCAAGCCGCGCAAATTGCGCGTCGTTCCCCACCGCGATAATCATGTGGCCGTCGGCGCTGGGAAAATCCTGGTATGGAACAATATTCGGATGGGCGTTGCCCAGCCGATCGGGCACCCTACCGGAAACGAGATAATTGAGCGCCTGATTCGCCAGGCACGCCACTTGAACATCCAAAAGCGCCAGGTCGATATGCTGACCCCGCCCCGTCTTTTCTCGCGCGGCCAGCGCCGCAAGAATCGCGATCGTCGCGTACAACCCGGTGAGAATGTCGGTGAGCGCAACACCGACCTTCATCGGGCCGCCGCCGGGCTCGGAATCGGGACGACCGGTGATACTCATCAACCCACCCATACCCTGGATGAGAAAGTCGTACCCGGCGCGACCAGCGTAAGGGCCCGTTTGACCAAACCCCGTAATCGAACAGTAGATGAGGCGTGGATTGCACGCAGCCAGGGTCGGGTAATCGAGGCGATACGGTGCAAGCCCTCCGACCTTGAAATTCTCGACCACCACGTCCGCACGTTGTGCCAGCCGATGCAGCACCGCTTGCCCTACGGGCTGGGTGAAATCGACGGTCACCGAGCGTTTGTTACGGTTTGCGCAGAGGTAGTAGGCCGATTCCCCTGTTTCGTTACCCTCCCGATCGCGCAACCACGGCGGCCCCCATTGCCGGGTATCGTCACCACGACCAGGTCGTTCGATCTTGATCACCTCAGCCCCTAGGTCGGCCAACAGTTGCGTCGCCCATGGCCCGGCCAAGATTCGTGACAGGTCAAGGACGACCAATCCCGTCAAAGGTCCGGTTCGGCATGCGTCCGTATCGTTCTCGGCGTCACGTGCCATGGTCACCAAACCCCTGCTGCTTCGAGTTGCGCCACGGCCTGCGCCGCCCACCCCCGGTTCGCCGCAGGGCTCGCGGGGCTGGGATGAAGCATCGTGACGACCTTGGGCGTGGGTATCGTCTGCGCGGGCCGATCGGGTCGATCACCGTTTCCTGGCAAGACGATGGCAGCTTCCTTCCCTGCGGTGCATGCGAGCGCCTGCGCCACCCGTTTCGTCGCCCATTGCCCAATCCCAACCACCCATTCGGGTTGCAACTGCGAGACCACCGCGCGCAAATAGGCGTCACACTGCGTCAATAGGGGTTCCCGCACCGCAGCGGGCAGTTTGTCCGGCGTGACGTTACGCCCATGCGCCAAGAACGCCAGCGGACAGTAGTTGAGGACGAAATGGTCGGCGAAAAACCGTTGCGGGGTGCCAAACCGCTTAGCGAACATACCCCAAAGGCGCACTCCAGAAACTTCGCGACGCGGACAGGAAAACCCACGCACCGGTTTTTTCGGATCTTGGCGGGGCGGCGCTTCCACCGGCGCGACGATCCCAAGCCAGTCGCGCACGCTCGGCACGTCGCCAAACGGAATCCCCGTCTGGACCATCCCGAACGGCCCCGGATTCATGCCGACAAAGAGCACCCGTTTCCGGCCGCTGCCATAGCGACGCAGGTACGCTTCGTGCGGTGCCCACGCATAGGTGAGCGGCGCATAGACGTGGGTAATCGCCGGTGCGTGCACCGCAATCGCTGCCGCCTCCGACCACGGCAGTGTCCTATTCCGAAAACAGAGCGTGCGCGCAACAAGCGGGTGATCCGCTGCGATCACGCGAAGAGTTCCGCCAAAAAGTTCTGCATCGCCTGCCACGAACGGGCATCGGCCTTCGCGTTATAGACCGTGCCGAAGTCCGGGTCGTTTGCTTCTGGATTGGTGAACGCATGCATCGTGTGGCCGTAGGCGTGGAGCTGCCAGTCGGCACCCGCGTCGGTCATCTCTTTGGCAAAAGCCAAGACGGCCTCCGGTTTTGCCATCGGATCGTCCCAACCGTGCAGTGCGAGCACCTTCGCAGTGATTTGGTTCCCCGCGGTATTGCCGGGTGGCGTGAAGAGCCCATGGAAACTCACCACCCCTTTGACTGGCGCACCAACCCGTGCCAGATCGAGCACCGAAAGCCCACCGAAGCAAAAGCCGATCGCAGCGACTTTTTCCGGATCGACTTCGGGCTGCATCGCCAACGCATGAATCGCCGCTTGCAGCCGTTTTTGCAGCAGTGCGCGATCCTGCACCAGGGGGGTCATCAGCGCCGCATTCTCCTCGCGCGATCGCCCCAACACCCCTTTGCCATAAACGTCCATCGCAAAACCGACGTACCCCAGTTCGGCAAGACGCTTTGCCTTGTCGACTTCGAACGCACTGCGGCCTGCCCACGCGTGCGCCACCGCAACCGCCGGGCGCTTGCCTTGCACGCGATCATCCCACGCCAGGATTCCTTCGAACGTTTTGCCATCGACCACGTATTCGATAGCGCGCGTCTGAATGCCCATCTTTCCCTCCTTACCGTGTCATAAAAAACCGATAACGTGCTAAGCCCACAGTACCTCAACCCTGCCACGCATGGGCCACAAGGAGATCGTACGGCACAGTGTCGAGAACCGATTGGTCGGTTGCTTCGAGCACAACCGGCGGCGCGACGCCCGCTTCCAGCGCCTCGATCCAGCGCCAAAGAGAGACACACCAGCGATCGCCCGCTTTGAGTCCAGGAAAACGCCATTCGGGTCGCGGGGTGACGAGATCGTTACCCCGCTGCAAAGAAAATTGGAGAAACGCGTCGGTGACGCGCACACAAATGGTGTGCGCACCGGGATCTTCGGGGTACGCACAACAGTGACCATTGCGCGTAAAACCGGTCAACGGGGCAAAAGAACAGGGCGCCAACGGCTCGCCGAGCACATTGACACCCAGGATCACAGGGGGTTCGGTTTCGGGGTATTCCGCCATACGCGGAATCATACCCGATCAAGGCCGAATGTAGGCGTACCCCTCTTTTGCCTGCAAGCGCGCCACTTCCGCAACACCACTGGGAACGATTTTCGCTTCCAGCGCCAGTTTCTCTTTGGGAATTTGGAATGCCGTCAACGTGTTGTTGCAGACGCGGAACTCCACCCCCCGGTTGGCCAGTGCGCTGATCCGCTCCGCAAACGGTTTGCCATTGTGGTCCACCGCGTCCTCCAAGATGAACTGGACACCGGCTTTACCGTTCGCGACGACGACGATCTTTGCGGTTGGGTCGGCGTCAAGGTGGTTACGGATGTTGTTGAGCCCACGCGCAGCCTCTTCCACTCCTTGGGTGAAATGGTAAACCGCTTTCACCGGTTCATCGGCGCGGACCGTTGGAACCCACGCGCCAAGCGCAACAGTAGCAAGCAACGTATGCACAAAGGCTCTTTTGTTCATGGGGTCTCTCCTTCGGGATCGATTCAACGTGTGAAAATCGCTTCAGTTTTCACCCCAATAGTGCCACCACTGACGAGATCGATCACTGCCATCGCTATCGCATCAGGGTTTTCCAATGGTAGCATAAGTCGATTGCAAGATAGTTTTGCGCGCAGATCCGGTGTAGTGGCCACAGCGAAAACCCAAGCGTCTTCTGGCCAGAGCGGCGGGCCAAAGGTCTCACCTCGCCAGACTTCTACTTTCGGAATCGCCGCACGTTTATAGCCTTCGACAAGTACGAGATCGCATGGTTGCAGAGCAGCCAACAACTCGGACAACATCGGCTCTCCGGCCTGATTTTCATGGATCACCGCCCAGCGCCGAGGTGATGCAACCACGACCTGACGCGCGCCAGCATGGCGATGGCGCCAGGAATCCTTTCCGGGATGATCGATATCGCTCATGTGATGGGCGTGTTTCACGACGGCGATGTTCCACCCTTTTGCTGTCAGCGCAGCAACCACCTGAGTGACCAATGTCGTTTTTCCGCTACCCGACCATCCCGCAAAGCCGATCACGGGCGCCCCGTTTGGCGCACGCACCAAGGGAACAATGTGGTGACTGCCGGCAGGTTTTTTCTCCGACGCAAAAACCCCAGCGGCAGTCATCCACTCGGTTGCTCTCATTGCCGCCGTCCCGTGATCTCTTGATACCAGACCGCGTGGTGTTGTTTTGCCCACGCTTCGTCCACGTAGCCGGTCTTCATCCCGTCAAGCGACCCTTCCGAACCGATCGTTCCAATATAGATATGGCCAAACGCCATCGCGATCATGAGGAGCGCGGCCGAGGCATGGAGGATATGCGCAAGCTGCATGTCCTGGCGGGTCTGACCAAAGAGCGGGAAATCGAGAATCAGTCCAGTCACCGTGACCGTCAACCCCAGCACGGTCACACCCACCCAGAACCAAAACTTCTCGCCGAAATTGAAGCGTCCAGAGGGAATTTCCTCCCCGGAAAGTAAACCACCGAACTTTTTCGCCCAGAGCCAATCTTGGTCGGTCAAGAGGTTGTCTTTCGCCCACCGCAAGATCATCAACACCAAAAAGAACCCAAAGACAGGGCCCGTATAGTTATGGACATTCTTGGCTACCCACAATAGCGCAGCATTAACCGAAGTACCGAAGACCGGTTCGATGAGATGCTTACCAAAGAGAAGGCCCAATCCGGTTAGTGCGAGAAGCACAAAGCTGACTGCCACGATCCAATGAACCAAGCGCTCGTAGAACGTGAAGCGAAGCAACTTCCTTCCCGTTGCAGGTTCATGGAGCTTGATCGTCCCCTTTACCAAATAAAAAAGGGTGATCGCCACCATCACCGCCAGGATTAACCATCCGCCCCACACGGTGATCGGGCCATTACGGATTTGCCGCCATGTGTTCCCCTCGGATTGGATGAGGACGTTCGCTTCCGGCGTCTGAATCGAGGTCACCCCGGGCGCATAAAGAGTACGCCGAACGCCATCAAAAAAGGCCGCGTTATTGTGCCCTTGAGGCACAACCATTGCAGCGGGAGCATTCGGATCGATCCGTCCGCCCCGCGTCTCACCGACTTCGGCGCCCTGCGCGGAAACGGTGAAAAGAAGCAGGCAGAACACCAGAATTCCCGCCTCTTTCCACCCAATTAGCCAACGTTCACCAAACCCCTTCATGACACGTTCTCCTCTTACTGAACGCGGACATATTCGCTCTGTTTCTTCGTCCGCGTATTCACCGCTTCGAGCCAAGCCTGACGATCGCCGGCGAAAGGCGCCGAGACGTACGAAGGAGGATCGTAGGCCGCCGTGCTTTTCCCAGGGGTGTAATCTTGTGGTTTTTCCGTACAGGCCGTCAAAAACAGCCCCGCGATCACCAATAAGCCTGTGCCCCAATGTCTCAACATGGCCTCCCCTCCTCTCAACGCTTGTCTGGAGTTGCCGATTGCCCAGACTCATTGCCGTAAGCAACGCGCCAACCCCATAGCTCCACGCCATAACCGCGGCGCAACACCCGCTCCCGCATAATGTCGGAGAGCACTTCGGCATCCCCCGCGATCAATGCTTTGGTCGAACACATTTCCGCGCAAAGCGGCAATTTGCCTTCCGCCAGACGGTTACGACCATACTTTTTCAGCTCCTCCTCAGAACCGTTTTCGCCAGGCCCCCCTGCGCAGAACGTGCATTTATCCATCTTGCCTCGTGCGGCAAAAGCGGTAGCGCCATTGGGGAATTGCGGCGCACCGAAGGGACAGGCGTAGAAGCAGTAGCCGCACCCGATGCATTTGTCTTTGTCATGCAATACCAACCCCTCTTCGGTCCGGTAGAAGCAGTTGGTGGGGCAGACCGCCATACAAGGAGCATCCGAGCAGTGCATGCACGCTACCGAAATCGATTTTTCACCCGGCTGGCCTTCGTTGAGGGTAACGACGCGCCGGCGTTGAATCCCCCACGGCACCTCATGTTCGTTTTTACAAGCCGTAACGCAACCATTGCAGTTGATGCACCGTTCGGCGTCGCAGACGAATTTCATTCGCGCCATCGTTTTACTCCTTCGTTATGCCTTTTTGAGGCGGCAAAGCGTCGTTTTCGTTTCCTGCATCATCGTCACGACGTCATAGCCGTAAGTGGTCGCGGTATTGACCGCTTCGCCGCGAACGATCGGATGGGCCCCTTCGGGGTAGAACGGCAACATGTCCTGCCCCATCCAATGGCCTGAAAAGTGAAACGGCAGGAAGACCGTGCCAGGGGGAACGCGGTGGGTAACCCGTGCTTTGACTTTGATCCGCGCACCCGTCGGGGTTTCCACCCACACCCACTCGCCGTGTCGCACGTTGGCGTTGTTGGCGTCGCGTGGGTTCACCTCGACATACATCTCCTGCTGCAACTCCGCCAACCACGGGTTGGAACGGGTCTCTTCGCCCCCGCCTTCGTACTCGACCATCCGCCCCGAGGTCATGATGATTGGATACTCTTTGCTGATCTCCTTCACCTGCTGTTGCAAGGTCTTGAAGAGCGTTGGCAACCGCCAGAATTTCTTGTCCTCATGGGTCGGATATTTTTCGACCAGATCGGGACGCGGTGAGTAGATCGGCTCGCGATGTTTGGGCACCGGATCGGGGAAGTTCCAGACCACGGCACGTGCCCGGGCGTTGCCATAAGGCAGGCAACCATGATTCTTCATCACCACCCGAATGATCCCGCCGGAGAGATCGGTCTTCCAGTTCTTGCCTTCAGCCGCTTGCTTCTCCACTTCAGTCAATTCGTCCCACCAACCGAGCTGCTTGAGGAGTTTGTCGTCGAACTCAGGGTGCCCCCCTTGGATGTCGGCCCCCTTGGGATGGGAACCTTGGGCAGCCAGCAGTGAAACCCCGTTGCGCTCAACACCGAAGTTGGCCCGGAAACAGCCGCCCCCCTCCATCACCGGCTTCGACGTATCATAAAGGTTTGGGGTACCGGGATGTTTCATCTCCGGCGTCCCCCAGCACGGCCAGGGGAGGCCAAAGTATTCGCCGTCACAGGGACCACCGTTGGCACGGAGCGTCTTGACGTCGAAGGTGTGCATGTACTTCATGTGCCGCTTGATCCGTTCTGGCGAGATACCCGAATAGCCGATCGTCCAGGTACCGCGGTTGATCTCGCGCAGGATATCTTCGACGTCGGGCTCTTCCCACCCGCGGGCGTTTTGGGTCACCTTGATGTTTTTGCACAGCTCGTTCGCAAAGCCAAACTTTTTCGCGAACGCGTACATGATCACGTGGTCAGGCTGTGATTCGAAGAGCGGTTCGATCACCTTTTCCCGCCACTGCACGGAACGGTTCGACGCGGTGCAGGATCCTTCGGTCTCGAATTGAGTCGCTGCCGGCAGGAGATAAACGCCGTCTTTGCGTACCATCGCTGCCATCGCTGCGGTAGCCGAAGGATAGGGGTCGATCACGACCAGCGTGTCGAGCCGTTTCATCGCTTCGACCATCTCTTTGCCGCGCGACAGACTGTTGGGCGCGTGCCCCCAAAAGACGACCGCTTTGAGATTGGTGGGTTGATCCATCTTGGTCGGATCTTCCATGACCCCGTCGATCCAGCGCGAGACGGTGATCCCTGGGCGTTCCATCAGCTCTTTGGAAGCAAATCTCCCTTTCATCCATTCGTAGTCGACACCCCAAACCCGGCACCAATGCTTCCACGACCCCTCCGCGATCCCGTAGTACCCCGGCAGCGAATCGGGGTTCGGCCCCACGTCGGTCGCCCCTTGCACGTTGTCGTGACCGCGGAAGATGTTGGTGCCGCCGCCAGCAACCCCGACATTACCCAGAGCCAGTTGAAGGATGCACATGGCCCGGACGATCGCATTTCCTATCGTATGCTGCGTCTGCCCCATGCACCAGACGACCGTAGAGGGGCGGTTTTCCGCCATCACTTTTGCGATCATATGGACTTGGTCATCGGGAACTCCGGTGACCTCTTCGACCCGCTGCGGCGTCCAGTACTCGATCTCCTTGAGCACCTCGTCCATTCCATAGACGCGGTCGGCAATAAACTTTTTGTCTTCCCAGCCGTTGGCGAAGATATGACGCAAAACCCCATAAATCAGAGGGATATCACTCCCTGATCGTATGCGGACAAAGTAATCGGCTTTGGCGGCGGTACGGGTAAAGCGCGGATCGACGACGATTATCTTCGCGCCGCTTTCTTTCGCATGGAGCACGTGCAACAACGAGACCGGATGTGCTTCCGCAGCATTGGAACCGATAAAGAGGATCGCCTTCGAGAACTGCATGTCGTTGTAGGAATTGGTCATCGCCCCGTAGCCCCAAGTGTTCGCAACCCCGGCCACAGTGGTCGAATGGCAGATCCGCGCCTGGTGGTCACAGTTGTTGGTGCCCCACATCGAAACGAATTTGCGCAATAGGTACGCTTGTTCGTTGCTGTGCTTGGACGACCCGACCCAATAGACGCTGTCGGGACCAAATTGCTCGCGCAGTTTCAAGAGGCGGGCGCTGACCTCGTCGAGCGCTTCTTGCCAACTGATCCGCTTCCATTTACCGTCGACGAGCTTCATCGGATATTTCAAGCGATGCTCGCCGTGACCGTGCTCACGTACGCTTGCCCCTTTGGCGCAATGTGATCCCAGGTTGATCGGGGAATCGAAGACCGGTTCCTGACGGATCCAGACACCATTTTTCACCACCGCATCGATCGCGCACCCCACGGAGCAGTGAGTACAAACGGTGCGCCGCACCACTTCCCCGCTTGCCGGGTTGACCGTTTGGGCGGTCTGCGCCTCTGCTGGCGCAACCCACCGACCAGAACCTGTGCCGAGAAAAGTCGCACCCGCTGCCGAAGCCAATCCCGCTCGTTTCAAAAACTCCCGCCGCGACAGCATCGGCGCGGAAAGGCTGCGCGCAGACCCAACCGTGGAATTGCTTACCCTTTTCTTGGTCAACATCTTATTTCTCCTTGTTCACTCTCGCTTTGGGCCAGATCCCGCCTCATCAAATACGTGCGGTACGAAAATATTTTTTCTGATGCCCCGAAAGCGTCTGTTTGCGCGCAGTAGGAGGCAACGCTTCGTTGCTCATTGGTACGGCTTCTGCGGATACAGCTGCGACCAACGTTCCACCGCCAATCGCCGACGCGCCGAGTGCTCGGAAAAAGCGGCGACGATCCACATTGATCGATGTGTGCATTTCGCTGTTGGTTTTCATGGTGTCCATGGGCAACTCCTTTTCTTCCTCACACTTCCACTTCCCAGTAAAAAGCTTCCAACGTCAAAAAGGCATCGAGCAACTCTGCGAGTGCACGGTACCCCCCAGCATTGGGGGCTTCGGCAAGGGCAGTAGCAAATCGCCCTGCCCATGGCCAGACGAAGCGAACGAAAAAGTCACGTTGTGCCGATTCGTCCCGCAACGCGATCAAATGGGTCATCACTTCGAGCACCGCTGCGATGTGATCCTCGGGCTCACTGATCTCCGCGCGCCGATGCAACCCTTTTTCAGCCCACCAGGAACGAAGTTCGGCCAGCGGCTCTTCCATCATGAATCCCGTCAGATAAAACGAACCGTACGGGATCACCTCGGGACGAGAGACACCATAGAAAAGCCGTTCGTACTCCTCTGCCCAGACTGCTGGCGGCTGAGTCTCCAAAGCCTGCGCGAACTGCCGCCAAGCCGTCACGAGGCGCGTCGTTTCGTCACCACTCCCCCCATAATGAGCTGCCAACCGTTTCGCCGCTTCCATCAACTCGGCGCTGGGTGGTTCAGCCAGCAACGCGCTGAACATCGCATAGTGTTCGACCCGCGCCTGCACCACTGTATCGTCGACGAAAGCGTCCGTTACCGTCATCTCAAAGCTCCCAAATGCGAACGGGGTCGGTTTCACGGAACTGTGCCTTGACACGGCAATCGGCACAGAGCCGCAAGAGAAGCTGACGATCCGGTTGGCCGAAAAGGGGATGCGATTGGAGCGTGGCCACCATTTTGTCGAGCACCGAGCGAGGTCCAAGAACAGCGCCACACTCTGCGCAATAGGCTGGCTCCGACTGCCGCAGGATCACAGCTTGGTTCGCTTCCTGTGAGGGATTCCAACGCGGAGTGAGTTCGATTGCTTGCTCCGGACACGTGTTGGCGCACAGCCCGCATTGCACACAACGCGCCTCCGTGAATTGAAGCTTCGGAATACCCCCCCCCGCCTGCAACGCTTGGGTGGGACAAACCCCGGTACAGGCGAAACAAAGCGTACACCGATCCGTAACTGCCACAGCGCCCCACGAAGAGCCAGACGGTAACAAAACTGGCGCATCGACCTGACGCTCGGCTGCAAGCTTGGCGAGTGCGTCGCGAATCAGGCGCATCGAATCGTTTTTTTCCGTTTGCAAGCGAAAACGGAACCGCCCCGGCGAGACATACGGTGAAAGGGGTGCTGAAAAGCGCTTCGTGAGCGCTTCCGGTGTGGTTTCGCAAACGATCGCTACACGCTCCGCTGCATACGGATCACCGAGCGCCTCGAATACTGTTTGCACCATCGCGGCGGCGCGTAACAGTGCCGGTTTTTCCGACTCGGCAGCACTAACCAACACTACCCGCGCAACACCGCGTATCAGCGCGTAGAGCAACCACTCTTCGCTGAAGATCGTGGTTCGCCAAATCGGCAGAGGCAAAAAGTGGTCGGGTAATTCTCCCCCTTCGGCCTCCCATTGCGCCAAAGCGCCACGCCACCGTTCGTCGTAACAAAGGAGTGTGCACGGAGTCTCATCGGACCACGCGTCGAGCGCTGCTGAAAGCGCGGTCGACCAATCGGCTGGGCGCGGGTACTGAAAACGCACGGCACCTGTTGGACAAACCCCGACACAATCCCCGCACCCTTGGCACCAGTAAGGATCAATGGCGACATGATCCCCTGAAGGCCGGATCGCTTGCGTATCACAGACCTCGAGGCAACGAGAACACCCCCCGATCCGATTCCGTTCATGAGCACAAAGCGCAGAGGAGAAGCGCACGTAACGGGGTTTTTCCCACTCCCCTATGAGCTGCACAAGTGCAAGCACTGCAAGGGCCTGATCAAGCGGATCGCTGCCTGGAGCGAAGTAACCCACAGGCAATTCGAAACCAGACCAGTGAGGCGTTGCCTGCAGATCGAGAATCAAGTCACAGGCAATCTCACCTTGTTCATCACCGCATTCCCACAGAACGCGGTAGGCGCCTGCATGCCCTTCGATCGCCGCGCGATCTACAGGAAGCACCAACGCGTCCGGGTGGGCAGCACGCAACGCGGCGAGACGGTGATGATGTGCAGTTGCCAGAACAATGACGGCACACGCTTGCTGGACACGCTCACCCCAACCGAAAGCAACATCAGGATCCCCAATGATCGCCAGTCGATTGCCGACCGTAAATTCGAGCGCAGGAACCGGCGCAAAGGATGGAAGCGCCGCAATCGCGGCTAAGGCGCGTTCACGAGGCGAATTGCTCATCCTCATCCCCTCCCCCTTTTCTAACCACAAAAATAGTGACTATCTGAACGCGTATGGGAGGGAAAAGCAACTGACGCGGTGCACAAGGGTGGTCTCTCCGTTGTGAACGATCGTTATCGTTTGCTGAGCACTATAAACAAAGGAAGATTGAACTGCAATTTTGAAATTCTGAATCAATCAGTTTTTGTGTTCACAAAATTATAAGAAGGCACAAACTGGACGCTTTTTTCTTCAATTTCAATGGATTGCGATCGAAACTCCGCCTGCGCTACATCGCCAGTTAGTTTTTGCGCCTCCGCCTCAACCGGGGCCTGCGCCACTACTTCTTCGTCTGGTGAAGCAGCGCGCGTATCTCCCAAATCCTGGCTCTGCTGTTCTTCGCGATACAAACAAGAAGTGACGTTTTGCCATTGGACGAGTGCTTTGGCCTCGTCCTCGCTCAGCAGCGGGTCTTTCGTGACATCGATGAAATCGCTGTCGAGTTCGTCCGGTTGGCCAAATGCCCCCGTTGCCCAAAGGCGTTGCAATGCTTCCTGGCGAACCTCTTCAGGAGCATCAGACGCCAAGAACGGCGTCAGATCACCGTCAGGCGGTACCGCAGCAAGCGCTGCACGCCAGCGGGTAACCGCTTCACTTTCTTGCGCCGCTCGTTTGCGTTTTGCCCAACCTCGCCAATCGATCATTCGTCGCCCCCCATCTCCTCGTCCGTCGACCGCTTGAGTATTCCCAGCGGGTCGTTGCGCCGCACCCTACGTTTGCGTTCAGGTCGATAGTGCGCCAAGGCGAACACCCGCAGCGGATCCCACAACGGCGAAGGCAATGGACACGATTCCACCCATTCACCACCGTCCATCCAACGCGCGGCTTCGTTTTGACTGACTGTCACATGCCGCGGCGTCGGCCACGCCTCGCCTTCGTCGCACCGCAACAAGACGAAGAGCATGGGGTGCGGCGCCGTTACGTTGAGGTAGATCCCTTCTGCTTCCGCTGGAAAGATTCGAAGTGGCAACGGCCCCATCGCAAAACATTTGCGCATGGCATCGTCTTGGAGCACCGCAATGGTTCGCCCCCCTACTTCGGAGCGTGACGACCATGAAAGACCCTCTGGCATGGCAACGTGAAACGCGGTCACCTGCCAATTGCCGTCACTCCACGGCGTCTGACTGGGAACCCATTCGAGCACTACGTAACCCGATAATTCGACCTCTTCCATATTGCTCATCGTAATCTGAGGCACGTTAGAATGCAAGACCATCGATTGCGCAAGGAGCCAACGATGCAAAACCCAAAACCACTTCTGAGCAACGCTCAGATCCCCCTCACCCAAACGATCTCCGCATGGGACGAAACGGGTACGCAACGGGAAATCGCGATCGCTGCCGAACGTCCCTTGACCGTGTACGTCAACAAACGAGAGATCGTCACCTTGATGACGCTTGGAGCTGCTCCGGAGGCATTGGTGATCGGTTACTTGCGCAATCAACGGTTGGTCAGTTCGCTTTCGGCGATCGCGTCGGTCCAGGTCGATTGGGAAGTCGAATCAGCAGCAGTGTGGCTTCATGAGCTTGCCGCGCTCGATTCTGACCGCCTAATGCAACGAACCGTGACAACGGGCTGTGGTCAGGGAACGGTTTTCGGTTCGATCATGGAAGCGGTCGAGGCTGCGTCGTTACCCACCACTGCCTCTATTCACCACGAAGCGATTGGCGCGCTTTTGGAAGCAGTTCGTCTGCGTCCAACGCTCTACAAAACCGCAGGCGCAATCCACGGTTGTGCCCTCGTTGCCGTGAACGAGACAGCGGTAGCGATTCGGTATTACGTGGAAGATGTCGGCCGTCACAATGCCGTCGACACGATTGCCGGTTGGATGTGGCTCGACGACATTTCAGCGGCAGGTCACGTCTTCTATACCACCGGCCGGTTAACCTCTGAGATGGTGCTCAAAGCAGCGCTGATGGGCATCCCGATCGTCGTCTCACGATCCGGGATATCGGCAATGGGATACAACGTTGCTCAACGTCTGGGTATGACGCTGATTGGACGTGCCACAGGCCAACATTACCTGATCTATACCCACCCCGAACGGGTGGTGCGTTGACCTGCCTGGACAAACCGTCATCCCACTTACCGAGAATATGCTACCCCTCAACTCCCCTCGCGCTCGACATCGCCCAGTTTGGCTTCGAGCTGAGCCACCCGCTCATGCAGCCGCGCGGTCTCTTGCCGCAAATGGTGGAGACTCTCGCGCAGCGCCTCGAACTCTTCCCGCGTCACCAAATCCATGCGCTCGAACATCGACGCCATCAAGAGTTTTGCGTTCTTTTCGAAATCGCGCAGCGGGCTCGTTTCCGTGAGTTCGCGCAATTTCTGCGCCACTTCGTCGAAAGCAGGGGGTTTCAGTACCATCGCTTCGTCCTCATAATGTGCTTCGATCGCCATTTACTATAGCACGCCGCCACAACAATCCCACCAGCGCCATACCCGGCAACGTCAAGACGAAACAGAGCACGAAAAAGTGGGGCCACCCCAGCGCCTCGACGAGCACGCCCGAAAAGGCATTGACGATGCTGCGCGGCGCAGCGGCAAGGGAGGTGAGGAGCGCCAGTTGCGTCGCGGCATACGCGGGATGGGTCCGCTGCGCGACGAACGCAACGAGCGCCGTGGTGCCCAAACCTGCCGCGAAATATTCCGCGGCGATCACCGCAGCAAGCGCCGCAAGCCGCACCGCATCGCTCGGCCCGGCGCCCAGCAGCGCCAAGGCCCAATAGCCGAAAATCGTCACCGCCTGTGCCCAGCCGAACCACCACAACGCAGGGACGATCCCCAAACGCATCATCCAAATCCCGCCCACCAGGCTGCCGGCGATGAGCGGCCAGAGCGCGGCGTGCTTCGCGATCAGCCCCACTTCGCTGAGCGAAAATCCCATCGCGAGGTAAAATGGCGTGGCGAGCGCGGTTGCCAACGCGTCACCCAATTTGTACGCGAAGACCACCGCAAGCGTGAGCAGCGCAGCCACACGCCCCTCGCGGTGAAAGAACTCACGAAAGGGTTCGACCACTGCTGCACGCAACGAAGCGGGCGCTGCCTCCTCGCCATGCGCCAAGGGCACCCGCCAAAGGGCCAAAACCACGCCCGGCAGCAGAAATGCCGCGGTGAACGCAAACACCGCAGGCCACGGCCAATCTTCAGCCAAAATGAGCGCCAACGAGCCCGGGACGAGTCCCGCCACGCGATACGCATTGACGTGCACCGCGTTGCCAAAACCCAGCTCGGCATCAGATAGGAGTTCCCGCCGGTAGGCGTCGAGCACGACGTCGAGTGTTGCACTTCCCCAAGCGATCGCAACGAGCAGCGTCACCACAAGCGGCAGCGAAGCCACCGGATCGACCTGACCGACGCCTGCGATCGCCGCGGCAACGCCCAGCGAAAGGACCAGTATCCACCCCCGTCGACGCCCCAATCGCGGCCAAAGCGCCCAGCGGTCGAGCACCGGTGCCCAAAGAAACTTCCACGTGTACGGCAGTTGAATCAGGGAAAGCGCACCGATCGTCGCCAAACTGACCCCCTCTTGCTGCAACCACGCGGGCACGAGCTGCAGCAGAGTATAAAGCGGCAAACCGGACGCAAAGCCAGTGAGCACACACGGCAAAAAGTGGTCTACAATGCGGCGGATGACATTTGGAGGGAGATTGACCATGAGCACTACCGTCACCGTCCGCTTCGCAGTCGACCGCGAATACACCTTCGATTTGACCGACAATGCCGTTGCGACGTTGGAACCCGATGCGGCGCGCAGCTGGCTTGCCCACCAGATGGACGCACTCGAATGCGACATGCCGAACAAGATGGGCAAGATTCTTGCCGCCGATATCGCACTGGCGCTCGCACACTGCGCTGGCGAATCGCTCTTTGCCGAAGGTGGCGAATGGGCCCAGTGCTACGCCCAAGCCGTTGCGGCGATTTTCGATCGTCCGGTGGTGTTGGTAGACGTCGAACAGAACCGCATCGGCTAGCCCCTAAGTGCGCACTGCGCGCCCACACCATCGTTCATACGGGCGCGCAGATCAGCGACGCGCCAGCCGCGCGATCGCCAGTGTCGCCAGAAAATTGAGGTCGGCATCCGGCGGAAGCGGCTGGTGCTGATCGTCGAACCCCATCCATTCCAAAATTTCGATGTCCAGAAGATCGCACAGGGTGGTGAAGTCCGCAACCGTGAAGAAACGGATGTTCGGCGTGTTGAACCACTGATGCGGCAAGCTTTCGGAAACCGGCATCCGCCCTTCCAGAATGCTTTTGCGGTGTTTCCAGAACGCGAAATTGGGAAAGCTCACCACCGCTTCGCGCCCCACGCGCAGCATCTCTTGCAGGATTCCCTGCGTATTGTGCATCGCTTGCAGCGCCTGACTCATGATCACGCGGTCGAAAAAGCCATCCTCGAACCCAGCCAGTCCTTGATCGAGGTTGCTTTGGATCACATTCACCCCGCGGTCCAAACAGGCGATCACGCGATTGACGTCGTTTTCGATACCGTAGCCCACCACCCGCTTGGTTGCGCTCAAATAGGCAAGGAGCGCCCCGTCACCGCACCCGAGGTCGAGCACCCGCTCTTCCGGTTGAACCCATCGAGCGATCGCGGCAAGGTCGAAGCGCAACGCCGATTCCGGCTGGGCCGTTTCGTTCGTGGCAGGGGTCGTCACCGTACTCATCCGCTCCTCCTTCAGACCGCCACTTGGTTGAGGTAGGCCCGCACCGCGGCATGATAGTGGGGATGCTCCAAGAGAAAGGAGTCGTGCCCCGCTTTGCTCTCGATTTCCAGATAACTGACCGGCTTTTCCGAATGGACGAGCGCCGAGACGATCTCGCGGCTGCGCGCCGGCGAAAAGCGCCAGTCGGTAGAAAAGGAGAGCACGAAGAAACGCGCCTGCGCGCGGGCGAACGCCTGCGCCAGATCCCCACCGTATTCGGCCGCCGGGTCGTAGTAGTCGAGCGCACGCGTCGTCAAGAGGTAGGTGTTCGCATCGAAATAGCGGGAAAATTTCTCCCCCTGGTACCGCAGATAGGATTCGATCTCGAATTCGACGTCGTACGAATAGCGAAACGCGCCATGTTTCAACGCCCGCCCGAATTTTTCTGCCATCGCATCGTCGGAAAGATAGGTGATGTGGCCGATCATCCGCGCAAGCATCAATCCGCGTTTCGGCACCACCCCGTAGCGGTAGTAGTCGCCACCATGGAAATCGGGGTCGGAAAGGATCGCCTGCCGCGCCACTTCGTTGAACGCGATGTTCTGGGCCGTGAGCTTCGGAGTGGTGGCGATCGCCAACACGTGCCGAACCCGCTCAGGATACTGCAACGCCCACGAAAGCGCCTGCATCCCACCGAGCGACCCACCGATCACCGCCGCGAACTCGCTGATGCCCAGACGGTCGGCAAGGCGCGCTTGCGCTTCGACCCAATCTTCCACCGTCACGAACGGAAAGCGGGAACCGTACGGCTCTCCCGTCTCCGGATCGATCGATTTGGGACCGGTCGAACCGTAACAGCCGCCGAGATTGTTCACCCCGATCACGAAAAATTTCCGGGTGTCGAGCGGTTTCCCCGGTCCAACGAAATTGTCCCACCAGCCGATGTTCTTCGGGTCGTCTTCGTAGTAACCGGCAACATGGTGCGAACCGGAAAGCGCGTGGCAAACGAGCACCGCATTCGTTTTCGCTGCGTTGAGTTCGCCGTAGGTCTCATAGACCAGTTCGTAGCGCGGCAACACGCCGCCGCTCTTTAGCCGCAGCGGTTCGTCGAAGACCATCCGTTGCGGCGACACTACCCCGACTGATCGCACTGCCATCCTTTCTCCCCAGTTGCGGCGCCGAAAGGAGCGCAAGCCTACCCAAAAGTAAAGCATTGTAAGCAAGTTTGCCGCGGTTGCAAAGGGACGTACAATCTTGGCCGGGTGTCTCCGCAAGAGTGTCCGAATGACCGCTACTGTCAAGCTTCCGCCCTATGCCACGATCCGTCGTGACGAAGATACCGTCGTGATCCTCGACCAGCGCGAACTTCCGTTCGCGGTCCGCTTCTTGACTTTGCGCACGCTCGAAGATACCGCGGACGCGATCCGGACGATGGCGGTACGCGGCGCCCCGCTGATCGGAGTCACTGCCGCGTTCGGCGTCGCGTTGGCGCTGCAACGAGACGCGCGTGATGCGGCGCTCGACGACGCGATCACGACGCTCGCCACCACCCGCCCCACCGCCGTGAATCTGCATTGGGCGCTTGCGCGCATGCGTCAGGTACTCGCGCCGCTTGTGCCCGCCGAACGCGCCCAAGCCGCGTGGGAAACCGCCGAGCGGCTGCGTAACGAAGACGCCGCGCTCTGCCACGCGATCGGCGAAACCGGGTTGCCGTGGCTGCAAGCCGCGGAGAAAAAGCGTGCCGGTGAACCGGTGCGGGTTTTGACCCACTGCAATGCCGGTTGGGTGGCAACCTGTGGAATTGGCACCGCGCTCGCCCCAGTCTATCTGGCGCACCAAGCCGGTATCGCGGTCGAAGTCTTGGCGAGCGAAACGCGACCGCGCAATCAGGGTTTGCTGACGGCGTGGGAGTTGTCGGTTGCAGGCATTCCTGCTCAGGTGGTCACCGACAATGCGGCAGCGTGGTTACTCGCGAACGGCGTGGTAGACTTGGTGATCGTCGGCGCGGATCGCATCGCCGCCAACGGTGACGTCGCCAACAAGGTCGGGACCGCGCTCAAAGCATTCGCCGCGCACACCTACGGCATTCCGTTCCTGGTTGCTGCGCCCACGAGCACGTTCGACCCCGATTGCCCCCACGGTGGCGCGATCCCGATCGAAGATCGGGGCAGCGACGAACTCACCCATGCGGTGGTACGAACCGCAAACGGCGTCACGCGGCTGCCCGCGTTGCCTGACGGTATCGGTACCGGCCCCAACCCGGCGTTCGACGTCACTCCGGCCCGCTTCGTCACCGCGATCCTCACCGAACGCGGTGCGATCGCACCGCCGCTTGCCGGGCCTTGGTGCCGGAGTCACTAGCAACCGTCACGCTTCGTCTGGCGCTTCCTCCGTCGGCGCGGCCAAAGCACCTGCGGTGCGATCGGTGCCGTGCACACAGGGGGGTTGGACGAGGTCGCGCAAAAGCGCCTCGACCTCGGGTTCTTCCAGCGTCTCTTTCTCGAGGAGCGTTTGCGCCGCGGCTTCGAGCGCGTCACGGTTCGCGCGCAAGATTTCCAGGGAACAGGCAAATGCGGTCATCACGATTCGCCGCACCGCGGCGTCGATCTGCTCGCGCACCCGCTCCGAAACCGCCGCAAGAGCTTGATCGGCAGGAACGGCCCCTTCCAAGAAGCGGGGGCGCTGCGTTTCGAACGCAACGAACCCCAAATCCTCATCCATCCCGTAGCGCGTCACCATGTCGCGTGCGATCTGGGTCGCCCGCGCCAGATCGTCCGCAGCGCCGGTCGAGAGGTGACCAAAAACCAGCACTTCGGCAGCGCGTCCGCCCAGCAGCACCATGATCTTACGCTCCAGCTCTTCGCGCGTCAATAGATACCGATCTTCGGAAGGGCGCTGCAGGGTATAGCCCAGCGCGCCGACGCCCCGCGGCACGATCGAAATCTTGTGCACGGGGTCGGTACCCGGTAGCGCCCGCGCAACCAACGCGTGGCCGATCTCGTGGTACGCCACCACTTCGCGCTCGCGTGTGTCGAGCGTTCGGCTCTTGCGCTCAGCGCCTGCCACCAACCGCTCGAACGCGGCGGTGAAGTCGCTCATCGTCACCGCGTCGGCTTTGCGGCGCGTGGCCTGGATTGCCGCTTCATTGACGAGGTTCGCAAGATCGGCGCCGGCAAAACCGGTGGTCATCGCCGCGACCTTTTCGAGGTCGACATCCGGTGCCAAGCGGATTTTCTTCGCATGTACCTTCAAGATCGCCAACCGCCCCGCTTTGTCCGGACGGTCGACGACCACTTGGCGATCGAAGCGGCCCGCGCGCAGCAGTGCCGGGTCGAGAATTTCAGGCCGGTTGGTCGCGGCGAGCACGACGATCCCCGCGGAGGTGTCGAACCCGTCCATCTCCACGAGCAGCTGATTGAGCGTCTGTTCTTTTTCGTCGTGTCCGCCTAATCCCGGAAACGCACCCCGTGCGCGTCCCAGCGCATCGAGTTCGTCGATGAAGATGATGCATGGCGCGTGCTGTCGCGCCTGTTCGAAGAGGTCGCGCACCCGCGCGGCGCCCACCCCGACGAACATTTCGACGAACTCCGAGCCGGAGATGGAAAAGAAGGGCACCCCGGCTTCCCCTGCCACTGCTTTCGCGAGCAGCGTCTTCCCGGTGCCCGGCGGGCCAACCAAGAGCACCCCCTTGGGCATCCGCGCCCCCAACCGGGTATATTCCTGCGGATTCTTGAGAAACTCGACGACCTCTTGCAGTTCGGCTTTCGCTTCATCGACCCCGGCGACGTCGTCGAAAGTCACGCCAGTGGCTTTTTCGACATAGACCTTCGCGCGGCTCTTGCCGATGGTCATGAACCCGCCCATCCCTTGACGATCGAGGAAGCGGCGGAAGAGGAAATACCAGACGGCGAAAAAGACCAGAACCGGCACGACCCACGACAACAGATCGCGGAAAAAGGTGTTTTCCAACCGCCGGGTATAAGTCACCCCGTATTTTTCCAACCGCTCGGCAAGCTGCGGTTCGACCAGCGTCGCGACCAACGCGCGCTTGTTCCCTTCCGGCTGCTTCAAGATGCCGGTCACCGTACGCTCACCGATCACCACTTCCGCCACGCGCCCTTCGGCCAGGGCGCGCTCGAATTCGGAGTAAGGCACCGGCTCGACCTGGCTCGCTGCTTGCCATTGGCTTTGGAAAAGCAACAGCAGCGCGATCGCGATCAACCAGTAACCGACGTTGAGATTCTGTTTTTGTTGCTCGTTCATGGCACCCTCTTGAAAAGCGCGGTTCCAACCCTATGAAAAGAGCATAACACATCAACCAAGGAGTGACGAAATGATGAGCCTTCTGCGTTTTCCTGCGCACGTTTTCGAAGAGTTCGAACGGTTGCAGCGCGATTTGGAACAGGCGCTCGCGGGGTGGCCTTTGTCGCTACGCGAAGCAAGCGGCGTGCCGCTCTTTCCCGCGGTCAATGTCGGTCGAACGAACGATGCGATCTTCGTCTACGCGTTTGTCCCGGGTGTCGACCCCAACGCGCTCGACATTACGTTGGAGCAAGGGGTATTGACGATTGCGGGCGAGCGGGGCCCGTGGCAGCCGAAAGAGAAAGAGACGATCTACGCGCAAGAACGCTTCAGCGGCAAATTCAAACGGACGCTGACGTTGCCGGAAGATGTCGACCCCGACCAGGTCGACGCGAAATACCGCGACGGGGTCCTCACCATCCGCATCGGCCGCAAAGCACACCTGATGCCGCGCCGCATCGCAGTGCAGTGAGATCTGCCCAGGACGGCGCATGAGAAAGGAGGTAACGATGACCACGCAAAACGAACGGACGGTACCAACCACGACCGCGAACCCGAACGAAACTACGAACCCGCGCACTTCGGAGAAGGTCACCGCGGTTCCACCTCGCGTCGATATCGTGGAAGACGAAACGGGCATCACCTTGTGGGCCGACCTTCCTGGCGTCAGCAAAGAGGCGTTGGCGGTGAAAATCGAAGGCGAAACGCTGACGATCGAAGGTAACGTCACCCTCTCGACACCGGAAGGGCTGGAACCGCTCTACGCCGAAGTGCGCGCCCCCCGTTTCGCGCGGCAATTCACCCTTTCCCGTGAACTCGATCCGGAAGGGATCGAAGCCAAACTGCACGACGGCGTTTTGCACCTGCGCATCCCCAAACGCAAACACGCCCAACCGCGGCGCATCACCGTTCAGGTTGGCTAACCCTTTTCTCTGGACGCAGCCGAATCGTCGCTGCTACAATGGGGCGCATCCGGGTCACCGAGGATGCGTCCCATGCGTTTCAGCGAACCTCCCACAAGCGGCAGACGGCTCCTTTCACCGCTGGTCTGGGTTGCCTTTGCGATCATCGCCGCCGCAGCTGTCACCGGTTGGCTGGTTCCCAAAGAGAGTGCTTTACCGCGAGAAGCCGTCGATCCGCGGCCCGTGGTTGCCCGCGGCGATCTGGCGGCAGACGAACAGAACGCGATCGAAGTCTTTCGCCTTGCCTCTCCCTCCACGGTCCATATCCGCACCGCGCAAACCGCACTCGATTTCTTCTCGCTCAACCTCTTCGCGATTCCCAAAGGCAGTGGCACCGGCTTCATCTGGGATCGGCTCGGTCACATCGTCACCAACTTTCACGTGATCGAAGGCGCCGATCGCGCGTACGTCACGCTTGCGGATCAAAGCACCTGGCAAGCGACGATCGTCGGCGCCTATCCGGACAAAGACCTGGCAGTGCTGCGCATCGGCGCGCCGCGCGAGCAACTGCACCCCATTCTCATCGGCGAAAGCCGGTCGCTTCAGGTGGGGCAGCGGGTCTATGCCATTGGTAACCCGTTCGGCCTCGACCAGACCCTTACCACAGGGATCGTGAGCGCCCTCAACCGCGAGATCGAATCGGTCACCGGGCGGCCCATTCGCGGCGTGATCCAAACCGACGCCGCGATCAACCCCGGAAACTCCGGCGGGCCGCTGCTGGATTCCGCGGGCCGACTGATCGGCGTCAACACTGCGATTTACAGTCCCAGCGGCGCGTTTGCCGGGATCGGGTTCGCGATTCCCGTCGACGAAGTGAACCGTATCGTCCCGCGACTCATTCGCGACGGCCGCTTGATCCGACCCGCGCTGGGCATCCGCGTCGCTCCGCCAGCATTCCTCGAAGCATTAGGCATCGCGCAGGGTGTCGCGGTGATCGGCGTCGATCCCAACGGTGCCGCGGCGCGCGCCGGGATCGTTCCGTTCCGCCCGACGCGCGACGGTGCGGTGATCGCTGGCGACGTAATTGTCGCACTCAACGGCGAACCCACACCCGACCTCGAAACGCTGCTCGATCTGTTGGAGCGCCACCAACCCGGCGAAACGGTCACCTTGACCGTCGAACGCGCGGGCGAGCGCCGCGAAGTGCCCGTAACCCTGGACGTCGCGTCGTGATGGCGTCTTGAGTGACTGCTGATGCGCCCGTTTCGCCCCTCGGAACCGGAATCGTCGTTCAAAAGCCGCGGGGGATTCCAGCGGCTGGGCGGCGCGTTGCGCTATTCGCTGCGCGGGCTCGCTGCGGCGTGGCGTTTCGAGGCGGCGTTTCGCCAAGAAGTGGCGCTCCTCTTGATCGCGCTTCCGCTGGCGATGTGGCTTGGCGAAACCACGGCGGAACGGCTGCTCCTCGTGCTGAGTCTCGTCGCGGTACTCGTCGTCGAACTCCTCAACTCAGCGATCGAGGCCCTTTGCGACCTCGTCCATCCCGATCCCCACCCACTGATCGCGCGCGCCAAAGACCTGGGAAGCGCTGCGGTCTTTCTGACGCTCATCGCAGCAGCGGCGCTTTGGCTCTTCCTGTGGCTGGAACGGTTCTGACACCGCATCATGACCGCGACCGATCCTTCCCACGAACTCGGCGCACTGGTGGCGTGGCTCGACGCGCAAGAATCGCCTTACGTCGTGATCGACCGCGACTATCGCGTGGTTGCCGCAAACCCTGCCTACCGCGAACTCATGGGCCCGTTCGGCGAAGCCACGACCTGCTACCGCCTCTCCCACCACTACGACGTCCCGTGTGACCGCGCCGGTGAGACCTGCCCCCTCCAAACGGCGCTGCGTACCGGAACGAAAGCGCGAACGGTCCACCGCCACCACACCACCGATGGCGAACGCTACGTCACGATCGAACTCACCCCGTTGCCCGACCAGACGGGCACCATCCGCTGGTTGGTCGAACGGCAGCAGCCGCTGCCGATCGACCGTCACGGTGAGACTGGGACCCAACTCATCGGACAGTCACCCGCATTTCGCCGGATGGTCGAATTGATCGATCGAGTGGCGCGTGCCAACGCGGCCGTCCTGCTGCAAGGCGAATCGGGTACCGGTAAGGAACTGATCGCACAGGCGATCCACCGCATGAGCCACCGCGCCGACAAACCCTTCGTGGCGGTAGATTGCTCCGGCATTCCGGAAACCTTGTTCGAGTCGGAACTGTTCGGACACGAAAAAGGGGCGTTTACCGGCGCGACCCAGCGAAAAATCGGGCTCGTCGAAGCCGCCGACGGCGGCACCCTGTTCCTCGACGAATTGGGTGACATCCCCTTGTCGATGCAGGTAAAACTGCTGCGTCTGCTGGAAACGGGCACCTTTCGCCGTTTGGGGTCGACCGAACTGCGTACCACTGACATCCGTCTGATCTCCGCAACCCATCAACCGTTGGCGGCAATGGTGCGCGAAGGCCGCTTCCGGCAAGACCTCTTCTACCGCGTCAATACCTTTCCGATCCGTGTCCCGCCGCTACGTGAGCGCACGGGCGACATCCCGCCCCTTACCGCGGCGCTCCTCAAACGAATCGTGCCCGAGAAGCCACCCACGGTGACTCCGGACGCGATGGCGCTACTCGAAGCGTACCATTACCCCGGCAACGTACGCGAGTTGCGCAATATCCTCGAGCGTGCGGTGCTTTTGAGCGACGGCCAAACGATTCGTGCCGAAGACCTCCCTGACGAGGTCCGTTTTCGGTCGGCCGAAGCACTAGTCCCGCAGGCGAGCCAAGGCGCCGGGCACGCGGTCGACGCGCTCGATGACGCACGGCTGCGCCGACTGGCGGAAACCTTTCCTGGCCCGCGCCGCGCTCTGGCCGCCCATCTGGGGATCAGTGAACGCACCCTCTACCGACGCCTCGCGGCGTTGGGGATCGCGCGCCGCAAACCCGGTAAAAAATGACAAGATACTGCCAATCTGTCGCATCGTGTCAGTATCTGGCAGTTTCGTAACCGTCGTTTTCGTCCTTCGTTCGGCCCCTACCTCAAAAAATTCTTTTTGC